>JBDHKG010000189.1:0-2162 GCA_039586495.1 Gemmatimonadota bacterium
TCGAAGTGCTCCGCGACGTGGGCAACTTCGACAACGTCACCGAGAACTTTGTCGCCTCCACCGGGGGCGGCTACGCCTCGCAGTCCATGTGCGTGGCCGACGACGGCGCGGTTTACCTGACGGCCCGGGTAGATCAGGACGACGAGGCCGCAGCGCTCGGGCACTGGTGCATCGTGGTCAGCTACGACGCTGGTCAGACGTGGCAGGCCATCGGCAAGGGCGCCGCCAGCGTGGCCACAGGCGGCGACTACAACGGCGCCGCCTGGTGGCGCTCGGATGTGCTGACGACCTCCCCTGAGCGCGTCCACATCACTTACCATCAAGGCCGGATCGTCGCGCTGTGCAACTGGATCACCTCCGCGGGCGTGATCGACGACTCCCTCAGCCTGCTCTATCTGGGCGGACAGTCCACGCTCACCCTGCCAAGCTACGCGCCCTACCCGAGCGACACCAAGCGGATCGCCTACGAGTCCACCTACTGCCCCGCCGATCTGCCCGCCGTGCACGCTGACTACACCGTGGGAGTGGGCACAGGATCCGCAGACGTGGCAGAGGACGCCAGCCTCAACAAGCTGCGCCTGCGCATCCAGACGAGCACCACGGGCTCTACTGCCTACTACGTCACCGCGACGCCGCCGGGGACCGTGGCTGAAGGCATCACCGCAGAGGCTCACCTGACCTACCTGACGGGCGACAGCACCCCCAACAATCAAGTAGGGATCCGGCTGCGGCTCGCGGATGGCGTCAACGACTACACCGTGCGGATCGACATGGGGACGGGCGGCTACCGGGGCAGCGCTGCGGGTGAGCCTCAACGCCGGATCCGTGGCCGTGTACCACCGCCCCCTGGCGACCAACCACGGGCACGACAGAGCCTGGGTTACCGGCTCGACGGTCACCGGGTTGACCAACAACACAGGATCCCCGGCAGGCTCTAACGACTTCCGCTGGGGCCACCTGGCGGGCGCCACGACCACATCAAAGACCTCCTATTGGTACCTCGCGTCGTACACGTCCGACCCCGACGAGCTGACCGGGATCCCTGTCACCGGCCCTGGCGGGCGGGCCTACCTGGGGCGCTACGTCTACGCCCACGGGGTCAGCGGCTACGCTCACAGCGGCGACGACTACACGATCTCCGCGGAGTACCGCTACGGGATCCGCAACCTTGATCCGCGCATCGAGCCCAGCCCGCAGCGGACCTGGCGCACGACCGCCGACAGCAACCTCACCGAGATCGCCTGGCGCATCGACGAGGATCTGGGGGCGCTGGCGGCGCCGGGTAACGAACTGCTGTTCATCTACCTCCAGGGCTGCAACTTCGATGAGTGGGTGCTGAAGGTTCACAACGGCAGCACATGGAGCAACCTCACCCCGGTTACCCGCAACTCGGCAGGCTTCCAGAGCCTGCCGTTCACCCGGGCCGCGAGCACCATCATCCCCGCCGGATCCGCCACCGGATCCCGTTACATCGCGTTCAACGAGCTCGTGGGCGGGACGGTGGACCTCGGGGGCGGCAAGTTGCGCAAGATCGTCCGAAACACAGAGGGGATCTGGAAGGGCGCGAGCGTGGGCGCGACCAAGCGCCCGACGATCTGGCTGGCGGGCGTCGATGGCACCGAGGCGACGAGCGGCAACTGCGACATCTGGGCGCCGCGCATGTACTGCGCCGTGATGCGTACCAGCCCCGGCACGATCTACCGCGGCTACAAGTTGACGATCTCCAATCAGGCCACCGCCGACGGCTACTACGAGATCGGCGCCCTGGCCATCGGGTGGGTGCAGCCGTTCGGCTACGACAACAGCGCAGACCGCGAACTGAGCACCGAGCTGAGGACGCAGATCACCGAGGCCGGCTCTGGGATCCGGTTCAGTCGCGTCGATGGCCTCCCCCGTCGAGCCGTGGCGCTGAGGTGGTCAACGCTGATCCCGACGGCAGACTGGCAGGGCCTCACCCCGGATCCCGCGTATCGGCTGGCGACGGACACCGCTGGCGCGGATCCCGTGGCGCTGAGGCATGACGCGCTGGAGATGCTGGAGGGCGTGCTGCGAGAAACCGAGGGCGCGCACGTCCCAATCGTCTACCTGCCGCGCATCACCAAGGGATCCCCAGACACCGAGTGCTCCAGCAGCCCCGCCCGCAGCCTGTACGGGCGCATCGT
>JBDHKG010000051.1:0-21831 GCA_039586495.1 Gemmatimonadota bacterium
CGGTACCGTATCGGTGCATGGCCTCGATCTCGACCTTCCAACGGCTCAGCTGCCAATCGAAGTCCAGGTCGAGTGAGTTCACGTGCTTGTCGAGCTCGTTGGCCGAGTACACGACGCGGTAGCCCAGGTCCGTCACGCTTGACAGCGGCTGCGCGCCGTTCAAGCCGATGTGCGTGAACGGGCTCTCGACCGGCACCTCGCGACCGAACGGTTTCAGGAAGTAGTAGTCACGGGTCCAGGAGCGGCCCAGAATGAGTTCGTGTCGGCCGCCCGCGACCTCCCAGCCCGCCCGGAGCGATGCAGCGGCCTGTTTGATGATCGGATGCTCGTCGGCGGAGATATCGAGGTTGCGTTCCCGGATTGCGGGATCCGTGACGAAGTGCTCTCGCCAGAGAGCGCCGGCCACGGCGTAGGCACGTGACCCGCCGTAGACCACCTGGCCCGCGATATCCGATCCGATTCTATCGACGTTGGCTGTTGCGAGATCGGTGAACCGGTAGGGCCCGGGATCGCCGGTCTCGTTCGCCGTCGCCACGTGTGCTTGAATCGCAAGCCCACGCCTCGGACGCCGGGAGCAAATGTGGATCAAGCCGCTCTCGACGAACTCGCCGTTTTGGACTGTGGGCGCGCTGAGGATCACGACGGAATCGATCTGCCCGAGCGTTACGGGCAGGCGCTCGAGGCTGCGGACTCCGAAGACGTCGAGGTCCACCGGCTGACCGTCGAGCATCACCGCCCAGGTCGGCCGCTCAAACGACGACAGACCTCGCGGGCTCACCTCCCAAGTGAAGCCGGTAATCGTGCTGACGTCCCAGCCGTCAATCAGGGTGAGGACATCGCTGAGCCGGCGGACCCCGGCGCTGCGCAGCACCTCCGCTGTGATCACCTGTCGGCCGAGAGGCGGCAGCTCGCCTTCCTGGCTCCAGATCGGTTGGGCTGCCAGCGCGGTGATCGAGAGGCAGGCCAGAGCGGTCCTCAATCGAGAAACTCCCGTAGCCAGCGCGGCGTCTTGAGCGACCGGCGAAGCCCGGCGGCGATGTAGATGTGACGCAGTCGCTCGTGCGTGAATACGACGCGGTAGCGGACTGAGACGTCCAGGGACCAGCCGCGCAGGATCGCGTAGCTGAAGCCTGAGTTCAGCGTCACTCCGAGTTCCTGTTCGGTCTTGTTATCCCCAGGGATATCGTAGCTCATGAGGAAGTCGCCTACGCGGATCCCGTTGTACCAGCTGAGCCTCGGAGCTACCGGCCAGTCGTACCCCCAGCCCAGATAGGGAAACCAGGATCTGAAGTCGGGTTGCTCTGGTCGTGTTGCGCTGAAGCTGGCGTAGTGGAGCCCGGCCTCGATTCGTCCGAGGTAGACGACTCCGGGGTGCGGGTCCCAGTAGCGATGGAAGGTGTTTCGGTTGACGTTGGCGACGACGCGCACACCGATGCTCAGCGTGTCGAACGCGGGACTGGTTTGCTGAGCCCCTGCAGCTGGCGCGGTCCAGAACGCGGCGCATGTGGACAAAGCCAGCAGCCGTACGGCTCGCTTGGTTCTCATCCTTTCGCCGTCATCTGATCGCCCGAGTCGAGGCCGACGATCTGGAGAAGCTTTAGAGCGTTCTTCGATGTAGCTACCCCCGGTCGCAACTTGTAGTCGAAGGAGATGGTGAAAGCGTCGGCGCTCTCTTGGATCTGCTCGCTGAAGTGGACGGGATCGCAAGCCGAGGAAAGCTCTTCTGTATCGGCCAGAGCCAGGTCATGGGAGGTCACCGCGCCGATGGCACGCTGCGCCATCAAGTGCCTGATCACCTTCTGGCCTGCGATGCGCCGCTCGGCCGTGTTGGTGCCCTGTAGAATGTCGTCGAGCAGGTACAGCAGCGGTGCACCGCCATCCTGAGGGACACGGCGTGCCGCCTCGATCACACCCTTGAGACGCCCGAGCTCGGCCATGAAATGTGACACGCCCTGCTGCAGCGAGTCGTGAACGCGCATGCTGGTTTCCAGCCGGAGCGGCGGCAGGCGCATCGCTGAGGCGCACACGGGGGCGCCGGCCCGCGCTAGCACAACGTTGGTCCCGATCGCCCTCAGCAGGGTGCTCTTCCCTGACATGTTAGAGCCCGTGACGAAAAGGAACCGGCCGGGCGGCCCGACGTTCACGTCGTTATCGACCCGCACATGCTCAGCGAGTAGCGGATGACCCAGCCCCCTCGCCTCGAGCACCGGCGGCTCGGCGTGCGTGATCTCCGGGAAGGCCCAGCCGGGATGGTCGTGGCGCAAAGTGGCCAGGGCCGCTGTTGCGTCGGCTTCGCCGAGTGCCCGTAGCCAGGCCCGCGCTCGTCGGCCGGCGCGCCGCTGCCAGTTCTCCAGCCACAGCAGCACGTGGAAGTCCCAGAGCGTGAGCGCCTGGATCGGCAGGTAGAGCATCGAGA
This sequence comes from Gemmatimonadota bacterium, assembly GCA_039586495.1. Classification (GTDB taxonomy): domain Bacteria; phylum Gemmatimonadota; class Gemmatimonadetes; order Palauibacterales; family KS3-K002. The sequence continues at coordinate 2,417 of JBDHKG010000051.1, forward strand.
AGCGGACGTCCGCCAGCACCAGCAGCTGATGGAGTCGCCGCATGTGCCGGTGCGCTGCCGCGCCCTCGCTTTGCAACTGCGACTGCACTCGCTTCAGCAGCGGTGCGGTGAACGGCCTCACTGCCAACAGCCGGAGGAGTTCCGCGTACTGCTGGAAGGCGCTCTCGCGGGCGAACGCGCGGTCGAAAATCTGGTGGACCTTGCTTCCGATCGTGTAACTGAAAGCCAGGTTGAACATCAGCACGCTGAGCCAGGCCAAGTAAGACACAAGCCCGACCACGTTGAGCGCTATGGCCCCCAGCACCAGCAACGGCAGGAGACGGACACTCCAGACCACTCGGCGCCGGGCTGCCAGCCAGGGCTCGCCCTCGGCCCAGGTCAGGAACCGCTCGACGGCTTGGGCGGTCGCATTCGGCATCAAGCGGCCGCGCACGGTGATCTCCTCCCTGACGTCGATCAGCGGTGCGAGCTCCGCCACCGCGGCCTGTCGCTCGCGTATCGTCTCTAGGTACGCCGCTTCGAGCAGCCAGCTCCTCAGCGTCTCGCGCCCCGGCGGCGTGCCGACGGTACCCAGCAGGCTGACGAGCGAGGCGTGGCCGAAAAGGTCCAAGTCCTCCGCCGATGGGTGATGGGAGTCTCCAATCTCGGCGTGATTCTGCGGTAGACCCTGCCAGTCACGCGCCAGTCTCTTGCAGCCCTCATTGTTGAGCTTGGACAAGTGATCGAACCACCGGCAGTGCTGGTTCACCCGGTTGTGATAGACGATCAAGGCGAGGAAGAGAAAGATGAAGAACACAGCCGCGACGGCCCAAACGAGGCGAGCATGTCCGCCGGCTTCTATGGCCGAGAGAATGGAGATGGCGGCGGCTAGAAAGGCCACGAGCCGGGCGTGGGTCAGCCAGCGTGAGCGTGCCGCGCACTCGTCGCGCAGCTGCGCGAAGCGCTCAGAGCGCTGGCGGTAGTTTCGAGCGACTTCGCCTTCCGGCTGGGTCATACAACTATGATTCTCTGTCAGCCGCGCGTCGCCCGCAACAGCCGCTCCCCGCCGGGCGTGCGGGGATTGTCGGGCAGCGGTAGCGCGGTAGATTGCTGCTCTGTGAGCCTCCTGTCACTTCGCGGTGTCACCAAGCGTTATCCCGGCGTCACGGCCCTCGACGCGGTGGACCTGGACGTCGAGGGCGGTGCCGTCCACGCGCTCATCGGCGAGAACGGAGCCGGTAAGTCCACGCTCCTCAAGGTGATCGCCGGGGCTACACAGCCTGACGAGGGGACGCTGCTGGCGGACGGCAGCCCGGTCAGCATCAGGACGCCGCGTGACGCCCTGCGGCGCGGCATCACCGTCATCTATCAAGAGCTCACCCTCGTCCCTTACCTCGGGGCCGACGCCAACATCTTCCTCGGCATGGAACCCGCGCATGGCGGCCTCCTGGACCGGCGTGAGATGTGGCGGCTGGCGGGCGAGGCACTGCGGTCTCTGGGCCTGACGGTCGACCCGAGCACCCCGGCGGCTCGCCTATCCGTCGCCCAGCAGCAGCTCGTCGAGCTGGCCCGAGCGCTGGTCCGCGACGCGCGGCTCATTGCTCTGGACGAGCCGACGGCGACGCTCACGCCCCACGAGGTGGATCACCTCTTCAAGCAGGTCGAGCGCCTGAAGGGCCAGGGTGTCGGCATCATCTTCGTCTCGCACCGGCTGGATGAGGTCCGGTGCATCGCCGACACGGTGACCGTGCTCAGGGACGGCGAGCGTGTCTGGACCGGAAGGGCTTCCGATAAGAGCGATGCAGACCTCATCCGCGCCATGGTCGGGCGCGCCGTGGAGTACGAGCGCCAGCCACCGGGGCGTGCCCCGGACGAGCGGCCGCTGCTCGAGGTGCGCGACCTGAGCCGCGAGCCTCGCTTCCGCAATATCTCGTTCACCCTCCGCCGCGGCGAGATCGTCGGTCTTGCGGGCCTGGTGGGCGCGGGCCGCACCGATGTAGCGCGTGCTCTGGGCGGCGTCGATCGCTGGGATTCCGGCGAGCTCCGGCTGGGCGGACAGCCCTACCGTCCGCGCGCACCGCGGGACGCTATCGCGCGCGGCGTCGTCTACTTCCCCGAGGACCGCAAGCGCGACGGCCTCATCCTCGGCATGCTGGTGCGCGAGAACGTGACGTTGCCCGTGCTGCGGCAGGTGTCACGTGCGGGTGTTGTGCGGCGCGATGCCGAGGGGGAGATGGCGCAGGAGGCGGTGGAGGGTGTGGATCTCCGTCCACCGGAGATCGAGCGCGGCGTGCGCACGCTCTCGGGCGGGAATCAGCAGAAGGTGGTGCTGGCGAAGGGGCTCCTGGCGCACGCGGATGTGCTGGTGTTCGATGAGCCGACCCGCGGCGTCGATGTGGGCGCCAAGGTCGAGCTGCACCGCCAGATCCGCGCGCTGGCCGATCAGGGCAAGGCAGTGCTGGTCATCTCCTCCGAGCTGCCCGAGATACTCGCGCTGGCGGACCGCGTGTTGGTGCTGCGTGAAGGTCATCTGGCTGGCGAGCTGGATCGGGCTGGCATGACGGCGGAGCGGCTCATGACGCTCGCGGTATCGACGACGTGAAGATTCAATTGCCGACAGGCTGGCGGGACTGGGCCGGCAAGTACGGCGTCGGCCTGGCGCTGGCGGTGATCGTGGTCATCGCCGCGCTGAGCGTGCCGGGATTCTTCACGCGCGGCAACATCACGACCGTGCTGCTGCATGTCTCGGTGAACGCAGTCCTGGCGCTGGGGATGACGTTCGTCATCGTGACGGCGGGGATCGATCTGTCCGTGGGCTCGGTGCTCGGGCTCGCCGGTGTGCTCGTCGCCGGCACGATCACCAGCGCCGGTGTGCTCACGACCTTCGGCGTTGTAGGAGCGACCGTTCTGGCCGTCCTGGTGGGCATCGGCACGGGCGCGGCGATTGGGTTGGCCAACGGCGCGGTCATCGCGTACCTGCGGGTGGCGCCCTTTATGGTCACGCTGGCCGCGATGACGATGGCGCGTGGCGCGGCGCGACTGTTCACCGGCGGTGTGCCCATCGGCTTCCCGGCGCGGGGAGATCCTCACTTCGACCTCAAGGTCGAGGGCCTGGACGCACTGCACCTGATCGGCGGCGGCCGCATCCCGGTGCTGGGCCTGCCCCGCGGGTTCCCCGTGCCGGCCCTGGTCATGATCCTGCTCGTCGGCGTCGGCGTCTTCGTCCTGTCGCGTACCCGCTTCGGGCGCCACGTCTACGCGGTCGGCGGTAACGAGGAGGCGGCGCGGTTATCGGGCGTGCCGACGCGCCGCATCAAGCTCGGCGTCTATGCCATCTCCGGCGCCTGCGCCGGCATCGCCTCGGTCCTCATGGTGGGCCAGCTCCGCTCCGGCGGCCCCGACGCCGGGCTGCTGTACGAGTTGAACGCGATCGCCGCAGCGGTGATCGGTGGCGCTTCGCTGTTCGGCGGGCTGGGGACCGCCTGGGGCGCGCTGATCGGCGCGCTGCTCATCGGTGTGCTGAACAACTCCCTCGATCTCCTCGGCGTGCAGGCGTTCTGGCAGGAGATCTCGAAGGGCGCGATCATCTTGCTTGCGGTTCTCTTCGATGTCTGGACTAAACGAGATGGTACAGGTAATGCGTAGCACGGCGCTCCTCGTGAGTTCGCTTCTGGCGCTCGCGACCCCCGGTCTCGCCCAGGATCTGGTCGTCCAGCGCTGGCTCCTGTTTGGGCCGATCGCGGCGCCCGACGACAGCGGTCGGGTGCAGCGAGACTACCTGTCCGGCGAGCACACGGCTCTGCCGGATGTCGGCGATGAAGGCTGGAGGGAGGCCGAGGCCGATGCCTGGGGCCGGCTGAACTTGAACGATGTGTTCCGCGGCGAAGCTACCGAGTGGAGTGCCGTCTACGCACACGCTTACGTGTACTCGCCACAGGACCGCACGGTCCTGCTAGTGGCCGACAGCGATGATGATCTGGTGGTCCGGGTCAACGGGCAGCGCGTCTGGGTGAACGTCGTCGCCCGGGGCCTGGGCCGCGGCCGCGATACGGTGACCGTGCGGCTGGCTGAGGGCTGGAACAGCCTGCTGCTCAAGCCGCTGAACCGTGGCGGTGGCTTCGGCCTGCTCGGGCGCCTGGTGCCGGCAGAGAGAGAGGGCGTGACGGGGCTGCGGCTAGCGCTCGAGCGGCCGCCGGGCGTGACGGCGCACAACCACCCGGAGCCGACGGTGAGCGTGGGGCCGATCCTTCAGGGCGCGACGCTCAGCTGGCGGGGCGGGGACCTGTTCGCTGCGGCCCGGGCACCGGTGGTCGCCTGGGGCGCGGAGCCGTTTCAGCAGGTGATGCTACAGCTCACCCAGGATGGGCGGACCCTGGTGACGGACCGGTTCAGCGACCTGCCGCCCGGCGAACCGCTGCCTGTGACGGTCGAGTTGCCGTTCGCGCGACTTCGCCGCGCCGCTATCGCCGAGAGTCCGATCGTGGCCCGTGCGGAATGGCATGGTGGCTCGCGGGGCGTTCCGGTCTTCGTGGATGCCGACCGACTGTTGCGCCTGGCCGGTGGCCGGATCGAAATCGGCTCGCTGGAGACCGATTCTGCCAGCGGCGCCGTGGCGCGACTGGCGGCCGCACTCGCCGTCCCGGCCGTCTTCGATGGGCTGACCGTGGATCTCCTGGCGATGGGGCTCGGGCCGCGGGCCCGATACGTGGTAAACGGGCGCGAGGTTGCCTGGCGCGAGGGTGTTGTGGAGCTGTGCGCGCCCTGCCGCGCCGCTGACTCGCTGCGCATCGAGATCGAGCCCGACCCGGGACGACCGCTCTGGATGGCGCCGCTGGTCAGGGTGCGCGAGATTGGCTATCCGGAATACGCCGAGGGCTATGACTACGCCCAAGCGCTCGTCGGCCGGGCGCCGGAGATCGAGCGGCCGGATCCCGTGGCCTGGCTGCGCGCGTTGGGCGAGCCGCGTGGGCAAGCCTATCGCGCCCTGCTGCGCCGCTATCACGAGACTTATGCGCCGCTCGCCGCGGAGATCCGCCGCGATACGCTGCACCTCATCGGCAATTCGCACATCGACGCCGCCTGGCTCTGGCCCTGGAGCGAGACGATCGATGTCATCCGGGAGACGTGGCGCACCTCGCTAAAGCTGGCTGAGCTGTTTCCCGGCTACATGTTCACGGGCAGCTCGGCGGCGTACTACGACGTGCTGGACCGGCTCGAGCCGGGCCTGGCCGATTCGCTCGTCGCGGCGATAGAGAACGGCCACTGGGTGCCGGTGGGCGGCTGGTGGGTGGAGTCGGATTTGAACGTCCCGTCGGGTGAGTCGCTGGTACGTCAGGGGCTCTATGGGCAGCGCTACTTCGAGCGTCGCTTCGGCCACCGCGCCAGGGTCGCCTGGACGCCCGACTGCTTTGGCTATCCCTGGACGATCCCACAGATCCTCAAGGGCGCTGGCCTCGACTACTTCGTCACGCAGAAGATCCGCTGGAACGACTCGACCGAGTTTCCCCACAACGCGTTCTACTGGGAAGGCCGGGACGGCACGCGGGTCCTCACCTACAATCCGTACGGCTACGTCCACAACCTCGATCCGGGCCGGTTGGTCAGTGAGCGGCTTGAGGACCGAGAGCGTACGCGGGTCAACCACCAGCTCGTTCTCTACGGCGTCGGCGATCATGGCGGCGGCCCGACGATCGAGATGTTGCGGCGTGCAGAGGACCTGCGGCGCGTGCCCACGTTCCCCGCGATGGTCTACGACAGGCCGCTGGCAGCGCTCGAGGCTGTGCGATCCAGCGAGTCGCCACCTGGATATCCCGTGTGGCAGGACGAGCTGTACCTCGAGTACCACCGGGGCACGTACACGACGCAGGCGCGCGCGAAGTGGCGGAACCGCCGCAGCGAGGCGATGCTGCAGACCGCTGAGGCGCTGGCGGCAGTGGCGAGCTCGCCGTATCCGCGGGACCAGCTCGAGCATGCCTGGCGGCTCGTGCTCTTCAACCAGTTCCACGATATCCTGCCGGGCTCGGGGATCCGGGTAGTCTATGAGGACGCCGAGGTCTTCTACGACAGCGCCTGGGCGATCATCGATTCGCTCACCGTCGCGAGCTTTCGCGACCTGCGCTCACGCATGGACACCCGCGGTAGTCGCCAGCCGATCGTCGTCTTCAACCCGCTCGGCTGGTCACGCGGTGGGAGTTTCTCGCTGCCCGCAAGAGCGGGAGATAGCGTTCGTCTATCGGTGAGCGATGTGCCTGCCTTCGGCGCACGCGTGATCTGGTTGCCGCGCGACACGATGTCGAAGGACGAACGGCAGCTTCCCGTGCCGTCGGCCGGAGCGGATTGGATCGAGAACGCTTATCTGCGCGTCAAGATCGACACGCTGACGGGCGATGTCGTTCGGATCTTCGACAAGACGAATGATCGCGAGGCCATCCCGGAAGGCGGTCGCGCCAACATCCTGCAGATCTTCGACGACCGGCCTGCCCAGTGGGACGCCTGGAACATCGTCATCACAGGCGACCGCTGGGATGTCGACGATGTGCGGCGGGCGTATGGCCGAGCCGACGCGCGCCAGGCCGAGTTTCACCTGGAGCGGCGCTGGGGCAACTCCACGTTCCGTCAGACCCTCATGCTCGGTCGCGCCGCGCGCTATCTCGACGTGTTGAACGAGGTCGATTGGCGGGAGCACCGTAAGCTGCTCAAGGTCGCATTCGAGTTGAACGTCGATGCCGACTCCGCCACCTACGAGATCCCCTACGGAACCATCGGGCGCACGGGCCGGCCGCGCACGCAAGCGGAGCGCGCCAAGTTCGAGGTGCCGGGCCAGCGCTGGGCCGACGTCTCCGCCAGCGGCTACGGCGTGAGCATCCTCAACGACAGCAAGTACGGTTGGGACTACAAGGGGAACGTCCTGCGGCTCTCGCTCCTCCGCTCGCCGATCTGGCCCGACTCGCTCGCTGACCGTGGGACGCATCAGTTCCGCTTCGCCGTCTACCCGCACGCCGGAGATTGGCGCGCGGCGGAGACAGTAAGGCGGGCAGCGGAATACAATGTGCCGTTGCTGGCTGCGTACGAGGAGGCGCACCCCGGCACGCTCGGTAAGCTGGTCTCCTTCGCTTCGGCTCGGCCTGCGAACGTGGAGATCACCTGGCTCAAGCGTGCCGAGGACTCGGATGCCTGGGTCCTGCGGCTCGTCGAGTGGCACGGCGTCTCCAGCGAGGCGGTCATCGCGCTCGCCTGTACGGTCGAGCGAGTCAGGCGAGCGAACCTGCTGGAGGACGGCGGTGAGACACTTGCGCTGGGCGGCAAGACGCTGATCTTGCCCGTGCGTCCCTACGAGATTGTTACGTTGCTAGTGGAGTGCAAGCGATGAGTGCTTCTCATCAGCCGAGGATCGGCCTCAGGGCCTTGCTGTTCCTGTTGTTACTGGCTGTCGCCGTACACGTTGCTGCGTGTGCCGGCGCACGGGAGAGCGACCGCCCCCAGGTCGGCGTGACGCTGCTCACAGAAGCGCACGTCTTCTATCAGGACCTCAAGCGCGGGCTGATCGAGGCCGCTGACAGCCTGGGCGTGGACCTGCACATCGTCGCCGGGGAGTGGGACCTGGCCCGCCAGACGGCTCAGGTCCAGAACTTCATCACCCGTGGCATGGACGCGATCGTGATCGCGCCGGTCAACTCCAGCGGCATCGTCAGCGCCGTCGAGGAAGCGAACGAGGAGGGTATTCCCGTGTTTACCGCCGACATCGCGGCGGAGGGCGGCGGTGTGCTGTCCCATGTGGCCAGCGACAATCGGCAGGGCGGCCGGCTGCTCGGTGAGTTCCTGGCTGCGAGACTGGACGGCCGCGGCAATGTGGCGATCCTCGACCAGCCCACGGTGGCCAGCGTGATCGATCGCGTCGCCGGCTTCCGCGAGGCGTTAGCGGACTATCCTGAGATTCAGATCGTCGCTGCGCCCGCCGTGGAGCGCGGGCTGCGCGATGTGGCCAAGGAGAAGACCGATAACCTGCTGGCTAGCGGCCGGCCCGTCGACGCCATCTTCGGCAGCAATGATGACTGCGCACTGGGTGCGCTTGCCGCGCTGCAGGCGGCGGGCCGCAGGAGCGTGCTGGTCGTGGGTTACGATGCGACACCGGAAGCGCGCACCGCCATCGCCAGCGGCACCCAGCTCATCGCCGACGCCGTGCAGGATCCTGTGGCCATCGGTCGGCGCACGGTCGAGATGGTGGTGCAGGCGCTGAGCGGCGTTGAGGTGCCGCCCGCAGTCGCGGTGCCGGTCAGCCTGGTGACGCAGGACTCGCTCGTGGCTCGCGAGTAGGACCAGGCACCCGTGCGGACAGCACTCGCCGTCACCTTCATGAGCGCTCACGTGAATCTCACCACACGTAACCGCTTACTTGCGTGGGTCAAGCTGAGAGTCGGCGCGTCTCTCGCCCGCGCGCTGCGAGCCGGTCTCCTCGCCGCCGGTGTCCTGGGTGTCGGCGGATGCCTATCTGAGCGCGCCGCGCAAGAGACGTTGGCCGGGCTGCCGGCCCTCACCGTCATGACCTTCAACCTGCGCTACGGCACGGCGGACGACGGCCCGAACAGCTGGCCCTACAGGCGCCAGCTGGTCTTCGCTGTGATCCGGGAGGGCGCGCCGGATGTGCTCGGCACCCAGGAGGCGCTCAGGTTTCAGCTCGACGAGTTGCGTGCCAGCTTGCCCGGGTTCGGGGAGATCGGAGTGGGTCGCGATAATGGAAAGAGCGCCGGCGAGTATGCGGCGATCCTCTATCGCGAGGACCGTCTCGAGATCCTCGAGCACGGCACGTTCTGGTTGTCCGAGACACCGGAGGTCGCCGGCTCGATCAGCTGGGGCGCCCGGCTACCGCGGATCTGCACCTGGGCGCGCCTGCGCGAGAAAGTCTCGGGCCGTGCTTTCTACGTGTACAACCTGCATCTCGACCACGAGTCCCAGGAGTCGCGGCAGAACAGCGTCGAGCTCCTGGCCGAGCGGATCCTGGCACGCGCGCATCCCGACCCGGTGATCGTGACCGGCGACTTCAACGCCGAACAGGATAACCCGGCGATGCGGTACCTGAAGGGTGAGGGGGAATCACCCTCCGAACTCAGGCTGCGCGATAGCTTCCGGGTCGCTCACCCCCACGCGGTCGGGGTTGGCACCTTCAACGCATTCCGCGGCATAACCACCGGTCCGAAGATCGATGCCGTCCTCGTCTCGGACGGCTGGGAGGTGGACGCCGCCGCCATCATTCGCACTTCACAGGACAGCCGATACCCGTCCGACCATTTCCCGGTCATCGCTACCTTCCGCTTTCCGCCGCTCCGCCGCTGAGCGAGCCGGCGACCTCGATCGCCTCAGATCCAGCCGTTCCTGCGGAAAGTGCGCAGCATATCGGCGAACTGCTCCATCTCCTCCGGCAGCCCGATCGAGACCCGACAGTGGTCGAGCATCGGCGGGAAGGGACGCCCGACAAAGGCGCCGTGCTCCCGCATGCGCTGGCGGTACGTCCGCAGGTCGCCGCGGATTCGGTGCATCGCGAAGTTCGTGTGGCTAGGTACGTACTCCACACCCAGCTCGTCGAGACAGTCGAAGAGGATACGCATCCCCCGAGTGTTCGCGTCGCGGCCTCGTGCGATCAGCTCCGGATCCCGCACCGAGGCGAGGCCGGCCACCAGGGCGAGATAGTTGGCGTTGTTCCTGCCGATGTAGCGACGTAGCAAATCGGCAGTCTCTGGATGCGCCACCGCGTAACCGAGTCGCATGCCTGCCATGCCGTAGATCTTTGAGAAAGTGCGGGTGACGATCACGTTGGGCCGGTCGCCGATCCACTTCATGCACGACCAGTAGCCTTGATCCTCGCAATAGTGGTAGTACGCCTCGTCGACGAGGAAGTACAAGTTCTCCGGGGCCGACTCGATCCAGGCGTCGATCTCGGCGCTGGGTGTCAGCGTCCCTGTGGGATTGTTGGGGTTGCAGACGTAGGCCAGGACCCGGCCGTCAGCGGCGCGGCTGTACTCCTGCATGCGGCCGATGTCGTGGGCGAAGCGCGCGTCGAGAGGTACCCGCTCGAGTCGGTAAGTGAACGGTTCGCAGTACCAGGGCACGTCCTCGTACGTCGGCTCGGCGAGCACTAGGCGTGCGTCCGGCGTCGCCAGCGCCTGCACCGTCATCTGTAGCACCTCAGTGGATCCGCAGCCGAGGACGATGTTCTCGGGGGTCAAGCCGTGCATTCCGGCCAGCGCGTCGATCATCTCGGCCCGCGCTTCCCCGGGGTAGCGGTTTGCCTCGCCGATCCCGTCGATGACCGCCCGACGCGCAGCCGGCGCCAGCCCCAGAGGGTTCTCGTTCGAGTCGAGGCGCAAGGTACCAGCGGTCCGCGGCACTAGGGCTGCCGCGAGCCCCGGCAGCAGGCCGATCCCGCCTCCGACGCTCGTCGCTCCCAGCGCCAAGCCGGTGCGCAAGAAGGTTCTACGTTCCATGGCAACCCCCGGTTGCGGTGTCTGTGAACTGGGCATTCTTGATTGTGGGCACCTAAGCATGAAGCCAAGGATGGCGCTCTCGCAAGCCTGGCCTGTGACCTCCTAGTCGCCTGGCTCGTCTATAGATCGGAGACGGCCAGAAGCTACCTGACCGAGCACTCACGTGTGTGGAAGCATCAAAGTCGGCACGCTAAGTTCGGCGAACCTAGGAGGAATGGACAGATGAGAGAACTGGGACGGACCCTGGCGCTGGCCCTGGCATTGGCCGTGATCAGCGGCCCCTCGCTGTATGCGCAGTCGGGCCAACGGCAGCAGCAGCAGGGGAGGGAACAGCAGATTCAGCAGCAGCAGATCCAGCAGCAACAGCAACAGCAGCAGCAGCTGATGCAGCGGCACATGGCTCAGCTGCAGGAGATGCAGCAGCGCATGAGCCGCATCATGGAGCGGGCGCAGCAGCTCAATCAGGAGATGAACCAGCAGATGCTGCAGGCCCAGAACCGGAATCTCGAACAGCACCGCGAGATGCAGCGCATGGGTGAAGCGCTCGAGCAGGCGGCGGGCCACATGAATCGCCTGCTGGAGCACGCGCAGAACATGGTGCAGGGCGAGGGATTCCTGCGCGATCGCGAGATGCAGCGCGAGATGGAGCGTCTGCAGGAGCACAGCGAGCAACTGGTGGAGCACATGGAGAATACGCTGCAGATCATGGAGCGGCTGCGGAATCGGCTGGGCCAGCCGGGCGAAGGGACATGAGGACACGGTTCCTCGCCGTGGTAGCCGGGGTCACACTGGCGACCCTGGCTACCACCCTGCCAGCTGCTGGCCAGGGGGTCTACTACTCGGGGTCGTTGCAAATCAGCTCGGGGCAATACGACCTCAGCGACCGTAGCAACAGTCTTTTCTTCTTCAATGGGCTTTCAGCCTCGGCGGGACCGCTCCGTCTCTCGGCGAGCGTCGGGCTGGTTTTCCGCAGTTCGCCGATAATCTCCTACAGCACGGTCGGTACCTCCGGTATGGGTTCCGGCATGAGCACCGAAAGCGGGACTGGCACGGTTACGGTGGCCGACACCAGCAGCTATGAGGAGCTCGGTTTCGGCGATCCGCTGGCCCACGCCGACCTCCTACTGTTGAAGGAGGGCAGTGTATTTCCTGCGGTCCGCATCACCGCGGACGTCAAGCCGCCGCTGGCCGATGTCGGACGCGGATTCGGGACGGGCGAGTGGGACTACGCCGGTGGGCTATCGCTGGCGAAGGCGCTCGGCACGACGCTTGTGTTCGTGGATGTCTCCTACTGGATGCTGGGTGATCTGCCCGACGTGGACCTCAATGATCCCGTCGCGTACGGCGTCGGCATCGCTCGCGCCGTCGCCGGCGGTCGGTTCGGCATCCTCGCCTCCCTGTTCGGCTATACGCGAATCCTCGACGCCGTGGATCCGCCGGCGCAGGTCTCTCTCGGACTGTCCTACCTGTTGCGGAACGGGCGGAGCGTCATGGGTAGCGCCGCGCTGGGGCTCAGCGAATCGAGTCCGGATGTCTCGATATCCTTCGGCTGGACGATCCGGCTCTAGTCGAGGTTGAACCCACAGACCCACATAACGCCGTGGCCGCAGCGGCAGCAGCAAGGTGGCCATGGTTCTTGACTTGCCTGACTCGACAACCCACCTGCATGTTGTCGCGACTGCGTGACGTGGAGTGAAGGCAGCGCTGCAGCTCGACGGATGACGCGCGCCCCACACGTGATGACCGATCGTTAGGGACATTTGCCATGAAGTCAGACGGTAACGCGGGTGACCTGAGGTCCGTGCGGAAGGGAGGCAGGACGCCGTTCCCGGCCGCGCTGTCGGCGGCGTCTACGAGCGGCTTGCCCCTCGATCTCTTGCAGGAGGCATCGAAGCGGTTGGGCTGGGCTGGACTCGCCTACGCCGGCACCTTCTTCTTAGCTTATTTCGGTGCGGACCTGTTCTTCTCCGCGAGCGAGAGCACGGTGCTACCCGAGCAAGGCTTGTTCCATGCGGAGCGGGCGCTGCAGACGATCGTTGCGATCCTCTCGATTGCCCTCGGCCTTGCCGTCTTCCTGCTCTCACGCTACGGCAGGATGCGGCCTCAGACGCTGCTCGACTTCGGGCTGGTCTTCGAGGTCGTGGGCGCTTTCGGGATCTCCATGTCCACGTTCTGGGGCATCTACTCCCAGTGGGACGGCGTGTTCGCAACGGAGTTCTCGGGCATCCCTTGGGAGTGTGTGTGGATCATCCTCTTCCCGTTCCTGGCACCGAACACGCCGGGGAAGACGTTGCTCGCCTCGCTCGCCGCCGCGTCCACCGGGATGCTCACCGTCACGCTCTCCAAGGCCGCTGGCCTCACGAGCCCCGAGGTGCCTCTTGGTCTCCTTTTCGGTTGGTTCCTGTTCACCACCTATCTGTGTGCCGGCCTCGCCTTCGTCATCTCGCGGACCGTATACAGGTTCGGGAAGCGGTACGGCAGACTGCGAGATGTCGGCAGCTATCAGCTCGTCAAGCCCCTGGGTGAAGGCGGTATGGGCGAGGTATGGATGGCACGGCACCGCATGCTCGCCAGGCCCGCGGCAGTGAAGCTCATCCGGCCAGAGGTGCTCGGCCGCGACGAGGACAGCCGCAACATCATTCTGCGTCGGTTCGAGCGAGAAGCCCGTGCTACGGCGGCGCTGGACTCGAAGCACACGATCACGCTTTACGACTTCGGGATTACGGAACAGGGCGCCTTCTACTACGTGATGGAGCTGTTGAAAGGGCTGAACCTCGACGCTCTCGTCGAACGTTTCGGCCCCGTACCGGCGGCACGCACCGTCCACCTCATGCGCCAGGTCTGTCACTCCCTTGGGGAGGCGCACGTGAGCGGCATGATCCACCGCGACATCAAGCCAGCGAATATCCACGTGTGCCGCCTCGGACCCGACTACGACTTCGTGAAGGTCCTCGACTTCGGTATTGTGAAGGCGATCGAAGCGCACGGGCGTCGTGGGACCGAGCTGACGGCGGATGGCATTGCCGTCGGCACGCCGGCATTCATGGCGCCCGAGCTGGCGCTGGGGAAGCCGGACGTCGACGGTCGCGTGGACATCTACGGCCTCGGCTGTGTCGGCTACTGGCTGCTCACCGGCGAACCCGTGTTCGATGCCGAAATCCCGCTAGCCAACGTGGTGGCCCACGTGCAGGAACAGCCCATCCCGCCCTCACAGCGAACTGAGCTGGAGGTTCCGGAGCCGCTGGAACGGATCATCCTGTCCTGTCTCGAAAAGGACCCGGCCGGGCGCCCGCAAAGCGCGGCCGAGCTGGATGCGCTGCTCGTGGAATGCGGGCTGGAGGCCGGATGGAGCCAAAATCAGGCGGCGGAGTGGTGGTCGCTTCACATGCCCGAGTCCGAGTTCCCGACCCTGGACGCGGAAGGCGAAGCGTTGGCCGAGAGAGAACTCCTGACAGTGATCCGCTGGGCCGGCGACCTCTGAGCTGCTCGGACCTGCCAATCGATCCTGATCGAGGCGGAGCGGCGCGCCCGCGTGCGCCTCTCATGCTTTCGGGCGCAACAGCTCCTGAAACGGCGGGTAGTCCCGCAGCGACTCGAGGTCGATGTCGGTGTGCAGAACGAGGGTGTAGCCATGGCCTCGGGCGAACGCCTCGCGTAGCGACACGACGGCGCGCTCCCGCTCGCCGAGGAGCGCTGCGATGCATGCCTGCCAGTAGATGTTTTCACCGTACAGATAGGGTTGCTGCAGAGAGCCCAGCTCCTCGCTGATCCGTCGCGCCTTTGGCGGGTCGCCGTGGCGCGCCGTGCCTGCGACGTTGTCAGCATCTCCGCGATCGAATCCGCGAGAGCATACTCGCCAAGGTTCAAGTGTGCGACTGCCGCGACCAGCAGGGGCATAGTGAAGGCGGAGTCGAAGGCCGCCGCCCTGTACAGGTGGTCGAGCGCTTCCCAATACCGGTGACGGACATGGAAGGCCTCCAAGTCCACCGGGTGACCCTCCGTTTCGTATGCAACTGTATCGGAGCGTCACAACGACTGAACGGGAAGATGTCCGCGGCGCCGAGCGCAAGCAAGGAATTGCTGAGCGAGGGTTGGGGCTGAGCGAGCTACGGCTGACTGTGAGCTGTCAAGTAGTCGAGCAACAGGTTGGCCATGGCCCGCATCCCCACGAGTACCGCGCTGTCATCGCCCATGTAGGTGGGCGTGTGTAGGCCGCCGGAGGTGGTTCCGGGCTTGGTGGTGCCGAGGCTGAAGTAGAAGCCGGGTACCCGGCTGGCGAAGAGGGCGAAGTCTTCCCCGGCCATCAGGGGATCGAGGACGTGCACGTTCTCGCCTCCCAGGACACGGGCGAGGGTCGGTGCCATCTGCCGGGCGAGCGTCGAGTCGTTGAGGGTGGGCGGCGCGCCGCGGTCGTACTCGAGCTCGTAGGTGCCACCACCCGCCTGGGTGACGCCAGCCAGGATCTCGCCCATCCGGCGCTCGACGGCGTCCCGAACATCCGAGTTATAGGTGCGGACGGTCCCCTCCAGGAGTACTGCGCCCGGTATGATGTTGAAGCGCTCGCCGCCGCGGATGATGCCCACGGTGACAACGCTTGGTTCCAACGGAGGAAGGTTGCGGGAGCGGATGGTCTGGAACGCCATGACCGCCTGCGAAGCCATCACGATCGGGTCGACGCTCAGGTGCGGGGCGGCGCCGTGCGAGCCCTTGCCGTATAGCATGATGCGGAAGTGGTCAACGGCGGCGAGGGCCGGACCGATCGTGTAGCCAACGTGACCCACCTCGAAGGCAGGGTTCGTGTGGAGGCCGAAGATCGCTGTCGGCCGAGGATGCTCGAACACGCCCTCTTCCAGCATCAAGCTGGCGCCGCCTTCCTCGCCGGGCGGCGGTCCCTCCTCGGCGGGCTGGAAGATGAACTTCACCGTACCAGGGATCTCATCGCGGAGTGACGCGAGCACCGAGGCTACGCCGAGCTGAACGGAGGTGTGGATATCATGTCCGCAGGCGTGGCTCACACCCACCTCCTGGCCCAGGTACGTGGTGCGCACGGTGGACTTGAACGGGTAGGGAGTGTCTTCCGTAACCGGCAGGGCGTCCATGTCGGCGCGCACGGCGACGACGGGACCCGGCATTCCTCCGCGCAGGACGCCCACGACCCCCGTGTGTGCGACGTCGGTCTGGACCTGATCGAAGCCGAGCTTGCGCAGATGCTCGGCAACCAACTTCGCCGTCTCGAACTCACGGTTGCCCAGCTCCGGGTGCTGGTGGATCTGCTGGCGCAGCTCGATGATCTCGGCGGCGAAGCGGTTCACGGCCTCGTCGATCTTCGTGGATTGTGCGACGCCGGGCTGTGGGACGGCGGCCATGAGCAAGGCGAGGAGAACGGTGTGTCGCTGCACGGGAGCCTCCGGGTTCTTACAGGCGCGAAACCGTCGTGGGCTGTGCGGAACGGCTTAACGTTAGCGGACGACGCGCCAGCCGCAATGCGGAGGATACTGAGCCATCTGGTCGCGCTTGGCCGGGGCCCGTAGCTTACCGGGTCACATCCAGGACTGAAATCGACAGAGCGGCTGGCGGTCCGCGTGAGCTGAGAGCGATTCCACGGCGCCTGCGCTGAGGAGGCGACACATGTCGACGACGAGACGGGAGTTCCTCCAGCTGTCAGCTGCGGCGACCGGGGCGATGTGCCTAGGAGGCTTCAATCGCGCCCTCGCGCAAGGACCTGCGGTGCGTGCTGCTGACAAGCCACTGCGCATCCTGATCCTGGGCGGCACGGGCTTCATCGGGCCGCACCAGGTGCGGCATGCAGTGGCCAGTGGTCACACGGTCACGCTCTTCAACCGGCGCAGGACCAACCCGCAGCTGTTCCCGGAGGTGGAAAAGCTTCGTGGTGATCGAGATGGCGATCTGGAAGCGTTGAAGGGCCGCGAATGGGACGCCGTCATCGACAACTCCGCCTCGATTCCGCGCTGGGTGCGTGACTCCGCCCAGCTGCTCAAGGATGCGGTGGGCCAGTACCTGTATATCTCGACGCTTTCCGTCTACCAGGGCTTTCCCGAGCCGCGGATGGACGAGATGGCACCGGTGAGGACCATAGATGATCCAACGATCGAGGAGGTGACCGGTCGTACCTACGGTGCGCTCAAGGCGCTTTGCGAGAGGGAGGCGCAGCGCGCCTTCCCGGGCCGGGCGACGATCGTGCGGCCTGGGCTGATCGTCGGACCGGGCGATCCGACGGACCGCTGGACCTACTGGCCGGTGCGTATCGACCGTGGCGGCGAGGTGCTGGCGCCGGGTGATCCCACTGATCTCGTGCGTTACATCGACGCCCGGGACCTGGGCGAGTGGTGCATCCATATGCTCGAACTGCGTGAGCCCGGTGTGTACAACGCCGTCGGGCCGAGGTCTCACCTCTCCATCGCCGAGATGCTTTACGGTATCCGCGCGATCACTAGCGTGGCGATCTCGTTCACCTGGGTGAACGCCGACTTCCTCGCCGAGCACGGCGTGCGTCCGTGGTCCGACATGCCGGCCTGGCTGCCGCCGCGTGAGGGCAATCAGGGCTATGGCAGCATCAGCCGGGCACGCGCCATCGAGATAGGTCTGACCTTCCGGCCGCTCGCCGTGACGGCTGCGGACACGCTGGACTGGTGGAAGTCTTTGCCTGAGGAGCGGCGGTCACAGCCGCGTGCCGGGCTCTCAGCGGAGCGCGAGGCCGAGGTCCTGGCCGTCTGGCACGCCCGGCGCGCTGAATCGTAATTTGCCCGGGGCCGTAGTATGAATCAGCTGCAACTGAGAATCATGCACCTGCGAATCACAATTCAACCGCGTTGACAGGAGTGAGCGTCATGCCGACGACGAGACGAGAGTTCCTGATGATGACGGCCGCCGCCGGTGGCGCGCTGAGCCTGGGCAGGTTCGACGAGGCGTCCGCCCGGCAACCGCAGGTCCCGAAGGCGGACAAGTCGCTGCGCATCCTGATCCTCGGCGGTACGGCCTTCACCGGCCCTCACCAGATACACTACGCTCTGGCTCGCGGGCACGAGGTAACGATCTTCAACCGCGGCAGGACGGAACCAACCGTGCATCCCGAGGTCTTCGACCGGGTCGAGAAGCTGGTTGGGGATCGTGACAACGACCTCGAGGCGCTCAGGGGTCGCCAATGGGATGCAGTGATCGATAACTCGGCGTCGATCCCACGCTGGGTGCGACAGTCGGCGGAACTGCTGATGGATTCGGTCGACATCTACCTCTTCACCTCGTCGCTCTCCGTGCATTCCGACACCAGTAAGCCGGGCGTCACCGAGGACGGCCCGGTCGCGACGATCGACGATCCGACGATCGAGGAGATCACCGGCGAGACCTACGGCGCGCTCAAGGCGCTGTGCGAGGAGGAGACCAGGAAGGCGTTTCCCAATGGGGCGATCATCGTGCGGCCCCACCTGATCGTGGGCCCGGGGGATCGTTCGGACCGCTGGACCTACTGGGCGGTGCGGATCGCGCGCGGCGGCGAGGTGCTGGCGCCGGGCACGCCCGACGACCCCACCCAGTACATCGATGCTCGCGACCTCGCCGAGTTCGACATTCATCTGATCGAGCAGCGTGCGATCGGCACCTACAGCGGGGTCGGGCCGTTGTCGAGGCTGAGCATGGCTGAGCTGCTGTACGGCATGCGGGCCGTCGTCAGCAACGAGATCTCGTTCACCTGGGTGGATGCCGACTTCCTGGCCGAGCACGAGGTGGCACCCTGGATGGAGATGACGGCTTGGCTGCCGCCGGTCGGCGAGTATGCGGGCTTCTCACTGTTCGACAACAGCCGGGCGGTCGCCGCCGGACTCAAGTATCGGCCGCTGGCGGTGACGGCCAAGGACACGCTGGACTGGTGGGCGACGCTGCCAGAGGACCAGCGCGCGGACCCGCGCACGGGGCTCGCTGCGGAGAAGGAGGCGCGCGTGTTGGCCGCCTGGCACGCACGGCAAGCTGAGGGCTAGCGGATCTGGTGAGCCGCGGTCCGCCTAGTCCCTTCACGCGCCTTCTACAGCGCGCTGTCGATGTAAAGGAGGGCGAGGTGCGCGCGCTGCTGCTCTCGTGCGCGTACTACTTCTTCCTCCTCGCCGGCTACTACATCTTGCGGCCGATCCGCGACGAGATGGCCGTCGCCAGCGGCGTGCGCAACCTGCCCTGGCTATTCACGGGCACGCTGATCTTGATGCTGCTGGTGCATCCGCCCTTCGCGGCCCTGGTCGCCAAGCTGCCGCGCACGCGGTTCATCTCCTACACGTACCGCTTCTTCATATTGAACCTCCTGGTCTTCTTCGCGCTGCTGAAGGTTATGCCGGAGAGCGCGAACATTTGGATCGGGCGAGCCTTCTACTGGTGGGTGAGCGTTTTCAACCTGTTCGTCGTCTCGATCTTCTGGGCGTTCATGGCGGACGTGTTCCGCAGCGAGCAGGGGAAGCGCATGTTCGGCTTCATCGCCTTGGGCGGCACGCTCGGGGCGATCATCGGCGCAGCGACGACCGCGTCACTGGCAGAGCCGCTGGGTCCGGTGCATCTGATTCCGATCTCGGTCGTGCTGCTGGAGCTTTCCGTGCGGTGCGTGCGCCGGCTGTCGGCACTCTCACGGCCGGTGCCGCGCTGGCTCCCGGAGGAGTCCGGACCGCGGGTGGCGGGGCTTCCGGAAGCAGAGCCGGCACGCGGTTACGGGGTCCGCGAGGCGGAGCGGGCGGCCGAGAAGCCCATCGGCGGCGGTGTCCTCGCGGGCATCGCTGGGGTGGTTCGTTCGCCCTACCTGCTGGGCATCTGCGCCTACATGCTGCTGTTCACGATCGCTGCGACCTTCCTCTACTTCCAGCAGGCGGAGATCATCGAGCGGAATTTCACCGACCGCGCGGTTCGCACGGCCTTCTTCGCCAAGATCGACCTGGCGGTCAACGTCCTGGCGATCTTCACTCAGGC
>JBDHKG010000151.1:0-5196 GCA_039586495.1 Gemmatimonadota bacterium
TGCACGAGATCGCGCACGCGCTCGGGCCGCGCTACGCGCACACCCCGCAGGGCCAGGTGCCGGTGAACCAGGCGCTCACGACCCACTACTCGTGGATCGAGGAGGCAAAGGCGACGGTCGCCGGCCTCGAGAGCCTGAACTATCTCATCGAGGCGGGGATCATCGAGCGGATGCTCCGGCCGCAGTACTATGCGTCGTACCTGGGGAGCATCTTCCGGACGATGCGATTTGGCACGGGCGAGGCGCACGGGCTCGCCGCTCTGGTCGAGCTCAACTACTTGCTGGAGGTCGGCGGGATCACCTACGACGCGCGAACCAGGCGCTACGCCGTCGACTACGAGACGCTGCCCGGGAAGATCACCGAGTTCGCCGAGCTGCTGTTGACGATCGAGGCGATGGGCGACTTCGACGGTGCACAGGCCCTGAAGGACCGGTACGGCGACGCGGGTCCCGAGCTGGAGGCGGCGCTCGAGCGTGTGGCGAACGTCCCCATCGACCCGTCGCCCATCTATCAGAACTTCTGGTAGGGGGCGAGCATGGGATCGGATTCTCTCGCAACCCGTTCGCGCGGTCGAAGCACGAGTTCCAGTGAACTGAGCGGAGGGACGATGCAATTGTGTACGACGAATGGGCAAGCGAGGCGTCGGGGGTCCCAGGAGCGTAACTCGCGGACAGGTACAGGAGTCACCGGGGATCCGATGAGCGTAACTCGCGAGCGGGCGAGAACCGAGCCACCTACTCCGAAGCTGCACGCGAGCGGTGAAGCGAGCGGACCCCCGGTGCCGACCTGCGAGCGGTGGAGCGAGAGGGCCCGCGTCACCGACCCGCTGCTCGGTCCGCCAGCAAGCGAGCGCCGCTCGCTCTGGGGGCTGCTGCTGGTAGCGATTGTCGTGAGCGCCGGTTGCGCGCCCGCCGGCGCTGGCCCGGCGGAACCGGAGCCGGCGACACCTGTCGGCGCCCTGCGGGCCGAGCTCAGGGAGATCTTCGCCGATCCGGCGTTCCAGAACGCGTACTGGGGCGTGATGGTGCAGTCAGTGGAGACGGGCGAGATCGTTTACCGCCAGAACGCCGAGAAACTGTTCATGCCCGCCTCCAACAACAAGCTGCTGACCGCGGCGGTGGCACTGCGTCGCCTGGGTCCCGACTACCGCTTCCACACCCGCGTTGCCGCGACCGGCCCCGTCGCTGAGGACGGCACCCTCCAGGGTGATCTCGTGGTGGTGGGCGGCGGCGACCCGGCGATCTCGGAGCGCTTCTACGATGACGATCCCACCGCCGTGTTCCGCGATTGGGCGGATTCCCTTAGAGCCCACGGGGTCACCCGCATCGCCGGTCATATCGTCGGCGACGACGACCTGTTCGACGATGTGCACCTGGGGCCCGGCTGGGGCTGGGACTACCTGGACGCCTACTACGCCGCCGAGATCGGCGCGCTGCTCTACAACGAGGGCGCGGTCACCTTTCGCGTTACGCCGGGCGATACGCTCGGCGCGCCCGCCCACGTCATGGCCTTGCCGGCTACTGGCTACCTGAAGCTCGAGACTGACATCCTCACGGTGGCAGACAGCACGGGGGCGCGCCTGCGCGCGGACCGCCGGCCCTTCTCGAACGACGCACGTCTCTCGGGCACGATCTGGATCGGGCAGGATACGCTGACCCGCTACATCGCGCCCCACGATCCGACGATGTTCTTCGTCACGGTCCTGGCGGAGATACTCGAGGATGAGGGGGTCGAGGTCGCCGGTCGGTCGATCGACGCGGACAGCCTGCCGGAAGCCGAGCGCGGCGATTCGCTCGTGACCGTGTTCGTGCACGAGTCGCCGCCGTTCAGCGAGATCGTCACGCCCTTTCTCAAGCGCAGCCAGAATCAGATCGGTGAGATGCTGTTGCGCTACCTCGGTGTGGTGGACAGCGATACCGGCAGCCTGGCGGCGGGCCGGCGCGTCGTTGGCCGCACGCTCACCGATTGGGGCATCCCCGAGTCCGCTTACATCTACAGGGACGGCTCGGGCCTCTCACGCTACAACTACGTGAGCCCCGACGCGCTGATCCGATTGCTGCGGGTCATGGCGCGGCGCCCGGAGTTCGATGTCTTCTATGGCGCCCTGCCGATCGCCGGCGTGGATGGCACGCTGGAGCGCCGCATGCGCGGGACGCGGGCCGAGGCGAACGCACGGGCGAAGACCGGATACATCGCCAACTCCCGTGCCCTCTCAGGTTACGTCACCACGCTCGATGGTGAGCTGCTCGCCTTCAGCATGATCGCCAACAACTTCGACGAGTCCGTGGACGCGGCGGAGTACCTTCAGGACCTCGCCGTCGAGCGGCTCGCCAATTTCACGCGTGCTGGGCGGCGATAGTCGAAGATCGGGGAGCAGAAACAAGAGAGCGCCGCAGCCATTTGGATGGCTGCGGCGCTTTGATCTCAATGGCTACTCGATGCGGTCCAGGCGGTCGAGCTCACGCTCGTACTCGGCAAGCGTGAGCTTCCCTTCGATGAACTTCTGCTGAAGCTCCTGTAACGGCGTCCGGCGCCGTTGACGCAGGTGCGCCGGCTCAGCTTCCTTGGCCTCGGCCTGCTTGCCCTCAGCGCGCCGAAACGTGGCCGGCCTCGGCAAGCGGTCCCGCGCCTGGGTCCGATCACTTAGACGCCTCACACGCGCTTCCAGGCTGGCGAGACGATCCTCGTCTTTCCGCTTGGACTCGAGCTCGCGCTGCCGCTCCTTGTACTTGCGGGCGCCCCAGCCGCACATCTTGCCGCAACCGAGGAAGATGACGAAGAAGAGGATCAGAAAACCGAAGCCGAAGTCGAAAGGCATCTGCGCCGCCTCCGCACGCTATGCCGCGCCGGGCCTCAGCTCCTCGATCTCCCGAGCTGCCCGCTCCAGGATCTCCTTGATCTTCTCCAGCTGCTCGGGCGTCTCGGCCCAGCGCACACCACGCTGGAATGTAACCCGAGACAGCTTCCGAAACGAGCGGCTGAGATCACGCATCTCCGTGCGGAAGAGGCGGTCGGTGAACTCGCTGATCCGGTCGAGGATGTCGTCCACCAGGTCCCCGTTCTCCGCCAGGAACTCGCGGCCCGCCTCGTTGATGCTGTAGACCTTCTTGCCCTCCTGCTCCTCGCAGACCACGTAGCCCTGGTCCTCCAGCATCTGCAGCGTGGGGTAGACCGAGCCGGGGCTGGCCGAATAGCAGCCGCACCACTCCTCCTCCAGCGCCCGCATCACCTCGTAGCCGTGCATCGGCTTCTTGGAGAGGAGCTTGAGGATGACGTACTTGAGGTCGCCGCGATCGAAGAAGCGGAAGCCGATGCCACGGCGGCCCGTGCCGAAGGCGAAGCCCATCGGGCCGAAGCAAGCCTCGAAGCCGCCGAGCCCGAAGTCGCGATGGCGTCTAGACATAGAACCTGCTCCTGGCTAGGCAACTGGGTGCGGGGCGGCGGCGCCGTTGCCGAAACGCCGCCGCGTATTTGAGTATGGGATATATCGGCCGAGCTATCGGGCGACATATCGCTGACATATCGACAGGATATATCTAACGATATATCGTCTGCCTGTCAATAAGAAAACTCGCCTTCCTCTCCATCGTCGCCACCGATTTCGTCTGAGATTCATTTTGAAGCAATCCCTCCAATCCTAAATCATACAAATACTTGCGGCATTTCGCCTGGTCAATTGGGCGGAGATTTAGAACAGGTACTCGTTCCAACTTCTGTACGTAGGGACGAGATGGAGACCAGGCAGCGGGATCTCGAGGATCTCCTCGAACACGAGGCAAACCTGTGCTCAGCCCCGAGCCACGCAACAAGGCCGGTCCATGGCTATATTGACCCTTCAAGAAGAGCGGAACCACCCGGAACGGTGGGCCGCGGAACGACACCGTGCGGCGTGCAGGCGGCAACATGCACGCGGCGGGACGCACGCCAACCCTGCTGTGGGCCGTCCCGCGCCAACGCCTACGACGACCATGGATATCCAGCAACACTCCCGGAGCACACCACGCCTTGCCTCTGCCCTCTTCTGCCTCTTGGCGGCGACCGCCTGCGGGACGGAGCCCGGCGGCCTGCCCCCCGCCATGGATGCCATCCGCTCGGACCAGCTCCGGTCGGACGTGGAGGTCCTGGCCCACGACAGCATGCGGGGACGCGACGCGGGGAGTGTGGACGAGCTCAGGGCGGGAGCGTGGCTGGCCGAGCGGGCCCGTGAGGTGGGGCTGGAACCCGCAGGCGAGGGCGGTACCTACTTCCAGGTCTTCCCCATCCATCGCACCCGCCAGACCCCCCTCAGCCGTATCGTCATCTCCGGCAGGCCTTTCAAGATTTGGGAGGAGGCGGTGGTGGTGTGGGCGGCGGAGGGCACCTACGATTCGCCCATTGTGTTCGTGGGCGAGGGGAAGGCGAAAGACCTGGAGGCGGCCCCGGACATCCGGGGCCTCGTGGTGGCGGCGGTCCTGTCGGCCCCGGAGGATGCCCCGCCCCTAGGACCGGATCTTTCGTCCCGGCGCTACGCAATGCTCTCCGTCCGGGAGCGGGCCCGGTTCCTGGCGGAGCGGGGAGCTGCCGCGGTGATCCTGGTCTCCGACTCGGTTGCGGGGGGAGAGTACGAGAACATCGCCGCCGGTTGGGCGCAGGGCGACTGGTCTCTGCAGGAGGGGTATGAGGCGGACCGCCCGCCCGTCATCTGGGTGGGCCCCGGTGCTCTGGATCTGGTGAGGGGTGGCGGGCAGGGCAAAGCTCCCAGGCTCCAAGCCGAGCTGACGGTCGAGCGGTTTGTCGTCCCCTCGGCCAACGTCATCGCCCGGGTCCCCGGCTCCGACCCTGCGCTTGCGGGGGAGCACGTCCTCCTCAGCGCACACCACGACCACCTGGGGGTGCGCTTCGCCTGGGACGGTGACTCCATCTGGAACGGAGCCGACGACAACGCCACGGCCTGCGCCGCTCTCCTGGCCATCGGCCAGGCCTTCACGGAGAGCCCGGGTCGGCGCTCAGCCCTCTTCGTCTGGCACGGCGCCGAGGAGCGTGGCTTCTTGGGCTCCACTTGGCACGCCTGGAACCCGGTGATCCCCCGGGAGTCCATCGTAGCCGTGCTCAATGCCGAGATGATCGGCCGGAGCTCCCCGGACTCCGCTGCCCTCCTGGGCTCCGTGCCCCCCAACCTCACCTCCACCGCTCTGGTTGAGATGGGGCTTGCGGCC
>JBDHKG010000052.1:0-20866 GCA_039586495.1 Gemmatimonadota bacterium
CACGCCCGCCCGTTCGGCGGCTGGTAGCTGCACACGGTTCGTCCCCTGCTTCGCCTGGTTGGGACAGCCGAGGTTGCACAGGCTCGACCCCTTGCAGCCGTTCACGTTCACCGGGAACTGCTGGACCCGGTATCCGAGGCGGCGGCATCCCTTCACGAATAGCTGGTTGTTTTCGTTGATCAGCGGCTCTTCCAGGTAGTGGACGTTGTTCTGCTCCATGAACTTCCTGGAGCGACGCTCGATCTCCTCGAAGCTGAGGCCCGGGACGTTCCAGTCCCGGATGACGCGTTCCGGCGCGGTGATCGACGTGCCGGTGTAGACGGTGGTCGAGCCGCCGTAGCCACAGCCCATGGCGAGCGTCAGTGAGCCGCCAGCGGTGAGGAAGCCGCCGGCCTGCTCGTAGAGGGCCTCGGCCATCTCGATCTCGCGGCCCGAGAACTCGTTGTCCCGCAGCCGCGGGCCCTTCTCCAGCACAACGATCCGCACACCGTCCCGGCAGAGGGGGGCCAGCTCCTGGGCCACCCTCCTGGGCCACCGTTCCACCGCCGGCACCGGAGCCGATGATCACGATGTCGTAAGCCCGCTCGTTCATCGCGCCGCCTCCCAGCCCCTAGGGTCGGGCCGATAGCCGATGGCCTCGGCCGCCGAATCGCGGCCGTAGTAGCCCAGGAACGCCAGGGCCCGGAGACCCCAGAAGCCTAAGCGGATGAGTCCGATCGGGTGCTGTTGGAGACTCGCCAGGAATCGCGCGCGGCGCGCCGGGCTCAGGGCTGTGAAGGGACGCCCGTAGCGAAACAGCGGCAGCCACTGGACCAGGTGCAGGAACAGGCGTAGCTGCTGCCGCAAGGTGCGGGGCCGGCTGGTCAGGGACGACTCGACCAGGGCCTCCAACTCGCGCCAGCCCGCCTCCTCCAGTACCGCGGTCTCCGGGACCAGCGTGGAGACGACGGCGCGAAACCGGCGCTGACTGGTCAGCGGGCTCGACACGGGAGCGGCCATGGTGCGCCCCTCCTTGCTGGGTCGATCACTGGGCGCGGAGTGGCTGGAACGCTGGAGAAGATAGGCCGTGCCGGTCAGCGGGGATACCGCCGGCGGTGAGAGGGGGCCGCTGATCAGATGATGCCAACCATCGAATCAGTTCCGGCGTCTAATGCGTAGTGAGGGACAAAATCGGGTGCCAGGCGATGAAAACCGGGAGTAATTGGGAATATACATCATGCTCGATTGGACACGGACAGCGTCCTTTGTGGCGCTTCTCGTGCTGGTGGGAGTTTCGCCCGCCAGAACGAGCGAAAGTGATGGTCCGAAAGCCAACCCAGACCCGAAGCCCTACCGGGCGCTAGCGACCCGCGCCAACCCGGGTACGCCCGAGATCGACGGGCGCCTGGACGAAGCCGTATGGGCGCTGGCGGAGATCATCACCGATTTCATGCAGCGCGACCCTGACGAGGGGGAGCCGGCAACAGAGCGTACCGAGGTCCGGGTGCTCTACGATGACGGCGCGCTATACGTGGGGATCCGTGCCTACGACAGCGAGCCGGACCAGATCGTCAGTCAGCTGACCCGGCGTGACCAGCACTCCGAGTCCGATTGGCTGGTGATCAGCATCGACTCGTACTGCGACCGGCGCACGGCGTTCGAGTTCGCGGTCAACCCGGCAGGGGTCGAACGGGACAGGTACCTGTTCGACGACACGAATCACGACGATTCCTGGGACGCGGTCTGGGATGTCGCTACGCGCATCGATGAAGAGGGCTGGACGGCGGAGTTCCGTATCCCCTTCTCGCAGCTGCGGTTCTCGGAGGCGCCCGAGCAGGTCTGGGGCTTCAACATCGAGCGCGTCATCCAGCGGAGGAACGAGATCGATCAGTGGAAGCCGATCTCTAAAGATGCTTCGGGGTGGGTGAGCGAATATGGGGATCTGGTCGGGATCGAGGGAATCGAGCCGCCGCGCCGGCTGGAGGTGCTTCCCTACGTGGTGGGCCAGCAGGCGCTCACGCCCAAGGAGCCGGGTAACCCCTTCCAGACCGGCAGTGAGTCCACCGGCAGCATGGGCGCTGACGTCCGCTACGGGCTGAGCAACAGCCTCACGCTCAACCTGACGCTCAATCCCGATTTCGGTCAGGTCGAAGCCGACCCGTCCGTAGTCAACCTGTCGGCGTTCGAGACGTTCTTCCAGGAGAAGCGCCCGTTCTTCTTGGAGGGATCGAACATCTTCAGGTTCTCGGTGAGCACGATCAACGGGGGGTTCGAGCAGCTCTTCTACTCGCGGCGCATCGGTCGCCGGCCTCAGGGTGAGGCGGACTCACGTGACGGCTACGTGGACCACCCGCATAACACGACGATCATCGGCGCCAGCAAGCTCTCGGGTAAGACAGCGAACGGCTGGTCGATCGGTGTGCTCGACGCGGTCACGGCAGAGGAAAGGGCAACGGTAATCGACGCCGAAGGGGTCCGGTATCGCGACGTGGTCGAGCCACTCACCAACTACGGCGTGGCCCGCGTGCAGAAGGACTTCAACGAAGGGCGGAGCGCTCTCGGCGGGATCGTGACCGCCGTGAACCGGCGAACCCCCGCGTCGCTCGCTGACCTGCGCAGCGCCGCCTACGCAGGCGGCATCGACGCGCGTCACCGTTTCAGGGGCGGGGATTGGGAGATCACCGGCCAGTTGCTGGGCTCCTATGTGACCGGTTCGACGGAGGCGATCAGCGCCACGCAGGAGAGCTCGGCCCGCTACTTCCAGCGTCCCGACGCCGACCACCTGGGTTTCGATGTGGAGCGGACACACCTCGCCGGCACCAGCGGCGGGATCGGTATCGCCAAGATCGGCGGCGGGCACTGGCGCGGCATCGTTCGCAGCGAGTGGGTCTCACCAGGCTTCGAGGTCAACGATCTCGGCTTCCAGCGGCAGGCCGACATCTGGCGGAACGTTGTCTGGGTCGGCTACCGGGAGTTCGACTCCGGGAAGATCTTCCGGCGCTACAACATCAACTTCAACGCCTGGAACTTTAGCACCTTTGGCGGCGAGCGCGTCGCGACGGGCGGCAACATCAACGGCAGCTTCACACTGCTCAACTACTGGGGCGGGTTTGGCGGCATCAATCGCGAGTTCCAGGCGCTGAGCACGCGCGTGCTGCGTGGCGGTCCCGCTATGGAATATCCCGCCTCCTGGAACTGGTGGGCGGGATTGTTCAGCGACAGCCGCAAACCGATCAGCTTCGAAGCCGGCACGTTCAGGTGGCAGGATGAGGAGCGCTCCTACTCCGCTGGCTACTACGCCTGGCTCGCGTGGCGCCCGGCCAGCAGCCTTCGCTTGAGCCTGGGTCCCGAGTACGACTGGAATCATGACGACTGGCAGTATGTGACCAGCTGCGAGGCTCTGGGCTCGGAGCACTTCATCCTCGGCGTGCTGGATCAGAAGACCCTCTGGCTGACGACACGGCTAGATTGGACGTTCACGCCGAACCTCAGCCTGCAGCTCTACGCGCAGCCGTTTGTCTCGGCAGGCAAGTATAGCGGGTTCAGGGAGGTGGTGGCGCCGAGGGCGGCGGCGTACGACGATGGTTTCGCTCCGTTCGAGTCGGACCGTCTGAGCTACGAGGCGAGCAACGATGCGGACGAGCCCGGCACCTACTTCGTGGATCTGGACCGTGACGGCGAGAGCGACCTGTCGTTCGATGACCCGGACTTCAGTGTCAAGGAGTTCCGCTCGACGCTCGTGCTTCGCTGGGAGTACATGTCGGGCTCGACGCTGTTCTTCGTCTGGTCAATGAACAAGTCGGCGTTCGAGTACACCAGCCACTTCGATCCGCTGGGTGACTTCGACGCTCTCCGCACTATCGAGGGCGATAACATCTTCAGCGTGAAGGTCAACTACTACCTCAACCCTTAGCTGCTGCTACCCTGCACAGCGGGCGGGTACAGCTTCCGGCGCCGTGGCCCTGGCGGACAGAGTCACGGCGCTGGCGTCTTTGGCCAGCTTGTGACGTTGACCAGCCTGTAGTAAGCTCCGCACGCCGACACAGACAGGGGAGGAGCAATGCGCTTTCGAGACAGGGTCGCGTTCGTGACTGGTGCCTCGAGCGGCATCGGGCGTGCCTGCGCCGTGCGCTTCCAGGAGGAGGGCGCTGCGGTCTTTGCCGTCGCCCGACGCGAGGAGCGCCTGCGTGGCGCGTTTGAGCACTATGTCATCGCCGATGTGCGCTCGGAGGGTCAGGTCAGTGCCGCTGTGGCGAGCTGCGTGGGCACGCTGGGCCGGATCGATTACCTGATCAACGCCGCGGGCGTGATCGGGACGGGCGGGATCCTCGACACGCCGCCGGAGGAGTGGGAGCGGCTCTTCTCGATCAATGTCGATGGTGTCTTTGTCGTCACCCGCAAGGTCGCGCCCCACCTGATCGAGAACGGTGGGGCGATCGTCAACGTCTCCTCGGTCACTAGCCTGCGTCCCTATGGCAACCTGCTGGCCTACTGCGCCTCCAAGGCGGCGGTGGACATGTTCACGCAGTGCGTGGCCCTCGAGCTGGCACCGTATCGGGTGCGCGTGAACGCGGTGAATCCGGGCGTCGTCGTGACGGAGCTGCACACGGTGAGCGGCGCCGTGCCCGACTACGAGGCCTTCTTGGAGCACTCGAAGACGACGCACCCCTTAGGCCGGGTCGGCCAGCCCGAGGAGATCGCGGCGTTGTGCGGGTTCCTCTGCTCGGACGAGGCGGGCTGGATCACCGGCGGCATCCACTCCATCGACGGCGGGCGTGCACTGATGTCGGCAAGGTGATGGGCGACACGCTGAGTCGTTTTCGACAAGTAGCCACGGAACTGCGCACCCTTTGACGGGGTAGCGCTCCTGATCTCGAATGTCGATCTTGGAAGTACAGGAGTTGCCGCCCGTTGTTGACTTTCTTGCTGAGCAGGTTGGACCCCATGAAGACAGCAGCAAAGCTCCTCGCCGTTAGTGCACTGGCCCTCATGAACGCCGCCTGCGGTGCTCCCCAGGCAGGGGGCGAAGGACCGGCCGAGGCCGGGCCCGCTCGCGAGGTGACCATCGAGGTAGAGAACCAGAACTTTAACGACGCACGCATCTACCTGGTAGAGTTCGGCAGGCGTACGCGGTTGGGAAGCGTGCCGGGTAACACTACCCGAGTATTCCGTTTCCGCTCGGTGCCCCAGCAGGTACGATTCCGTATCGATTTCATCGGAGGCGGCGAGCTCAGCACAACCGGCATCGAGGTCAGCCCTGGGGACGAGCTCGTGCTCATCGTGACCTCCACTTCCCATCGGTTGCGATTCCGTGGTTGATTTCGGCGAGTAGTCGATTGATCTGTATACCAGAGTCGTGTCTGTGCCAACGGTGGCGGCTCGTCTCAGCGGCGCGGGCCGCGGGCACCCCCGTGCCAGCGCGGGTCGGCCACGCCGATGTAGTCACGAGTCGCGACTGCGAACTCGATCCCGTGGATCGTTGCGAAGTACGTAGCCGAGTCGCGGGTCTCGGGGGCGAACCCGAAGCTCGCCAGCTCGGCTAGGTCCGCGGCCGACCATGTGGCCGCGCGTCGGCCCTCCATGTAGATCTTCGTAAGCGTGGGGTGGAACCGGGGCAGCGCCACTGCGTCCGCCAGCGACAGTTCCTCGTCCACGACTCGGCTTACCACCTCCACAATCGCAGAGATGATCCGCCGGCCCCCCGCGCCGCCCAGCACGCACGCCGGCTGCCCGTCGTTGAGCACGATGAGTGGTGACTGCGACGAGAAGGGGCGCGCGCCGGGTGGCAGCGCTCCCAAGTAGCCCATCGTTGCCGCGTACACGAATCCGAGGCCCGGGGCCGCCACCTTGGAGCCCATCGAAGGTCCGAGCGACTGTGTGAGCGCCACCAGCCCACCCTCCCGGTCAGCGACCGACAGGTGCGTCGTATGGGCCGGCTCGTGCACCCGCGGCGCCCCCTGTCCGCCTGGACGGACGGCCACCGGCGCGGCCGCGCCCGGATCGTCCACCTCCGTTGCGCGCCTGGCCGCCCAGTCCTTGGACACCAGGATCTGAGCCTGCTCCGCGGCCGTGCCCAAGTCCTTGGCGCGATCCTCGAAGCTCAGGAGCAAGGCCTGGGCAGTGAGGGCTACCCACTCGGGCGTCCCTGCCCGATCGCTGAGGTCAAATCGTTCGAGGATGTGCAAAGCCTCGATCGTGGTTGCCCCCGAAGCCGGGAGGTAGGTACCCACGAGGTCGTAGCCCCGATAGCTGCCGCGCACCACCTGCGAGCGGCGCGCCTCGTAGCTGGCGAGGTCCTCAGCGCGGACGAAACCGCCGTGGCGCTGTATGCCGGCGGCCATACTGTCTGCGATCCAGCCCCGGTAGAACGCGTCCGCGCCACCCTCGGCGATCACCCGGAGAGTGCCGGCGAGATCGGGCTGGACGAATCGTTCGTTGCCTGCGTAGGTCGTCCCGTCAGGCTTGAGGAAGTAGCGCGAGGAACCTTCGAACTCGCGCAACTGGTCCGCCGCGCCGGCGATCCGGCTGGCCGTCTGCGGCGACAGCGCGAAGCCGCCATCGGCGAGGGCGATAGCCGGCGCGATGAGCTCGGCCCAGGGCCGCGTCCCGTACTGAGCATGCGCCATCGCCAGGGCCGCAACCGTGCCGGGAACCCCGATGGTCGGGTAGCCATAGAGGTCCTCTTCCCCGCTCGCCTCGGCCGGTGCGCCTGCCGGCACCTGGGTGGTCCCGTCAATCCCGGCGAACTCACCGTCCGGAGTGCGCAAGAGGATCTGGGTACGGCCGCCGAGGCCCGACTTGGTGGGTTCGACCACCGAGAGCGCGAACGCCGCGGCGACAGCGGCGTCTACCGCGTTACCCCCCGACTCCAGCACCTGCACGCCAACGTTCGCGGCGTGGGGGGAAGCGCTGACCACCATGCCGTGGGGTGAGCGGCTGAGCTGCTCGGGGCCGTAGGCAGGATGTTCTGGCGCCTGCGGCTCACAGCCCAGGAGCGCGAGGCTGAGTAGGAGCAGCAGGCGTGGCGCCCGGTTTGGCCTCATGGCTGCGCTCCCGTCTGAGGATGCCGAACCGGCTGGCCCGGTGCCGCGCCTCTTACGAATTCAGCTCGGTCGAGCACGACGGTGCCGTTGACCAGGACGTAGTGCACACCCTCGGAGTACTGCGCCGAGTCGAGGTAGGTGGCGCGGTCGATGATCGTGTTGGGATCGAACACCGTGATGTCGGCGTACGCGCCGACGCTCAGCCGGCCCCTGTAGCGCATGGAGGGTGCCGCGTGTTCTAGCCGCTGTGCGGGCATGATCGTGATCTTGCGCAGTGCTTCCATGAGGGTGAGATGGCCTTCGTCACGCGTCAGTCGACCCAGCAGGTGGGTGAATGTACCGGCGCCGCGCGGGTGCCCCACCCCGCCGACGATGATACCGTCGCTCGCCACCATCACATGTGGATGCCTGAGCGCCATCAGCATCTCGTCCTTCGGGATGAAGAAGGTGATGATCGTGGCGCCTTTCTCACGCCAGTACTTGAACGTTTCCTCGTTCAGCCTCTCCCCCGTATCCACGAGCATGATCGAGTCGTAGGTGACGCCGCCGAACCGCTCTTCCCAGCCCGGGTCATAGAGCGCCGACTCTAATCGCGTGCTGTTCGCCAGATAGGGATGGATGTCGGCCATGACGTCGATCCCGTGCCGGCGGGCGCCCTCGATCATCTCCAGCGACACATCCATCGAGCCGATCGCCGACGAGGCGAGGTGAACGACCTGCGCGCTGGCCCCGGTGATCGCGGCCGCAGCGATGACTTCCTGCACGGATTGCACGATGGTCTCGGGGAAGACCGAGCCCTTGTAGCGCGAGTGCACGTGGGCCGGCACGCCGTGTTGGGCGGCCACGTCGAACATGGCGATGATCTCCTCGTAGGAGGCGCCCGGCGTGTAGTTGATCCCGAAGCCGATGCCCACTGCGCCGGTCTTGATGGCCCCTGCGGCGATCTCGCGCATCCGCGCGAGCTGGGCCTTGTTGGCCGGCGCATAGAGATCGGTCACGCCCGCCGCCTCGCGGACGTCGGGATGTCCCACTGTGGTGCCGTAGTTCACGAGCGAGCCCTCGGCCTCGAAGGCCGCGTACCAGCCCGCGATGTCCACGGGCCCGCCGTGCATGCTGACCACCGTGGTGACCCCGTCCTTGATCTTGTACCGCTGGGGCTCGTGGCTAGGCCGGATCCGGGCCAGGATGTCCACGAAACCCGGCGCCACCACCAGGCCCGACGCATCGATCACCCGACTCGCCGTCACCGGCTCGTCGGTGATAGCAACGATGCGCTCCTCGCGGATGAGCACGTTCTGCACCCGGTCGGTCCCACTGGCCGGGTCCACGACCCGGCCGCCGACGATGGCGATGTCTCGGGGTTGCTGGGCGGCCAAGGGACCCACCCCGCAGATGGAGATCAGCCCTGCCAGTGGAAGGAGCTGTCCAAGACGCGTCCTCAGCATGGTTCTGCTCCTGTCTTGTGTGCCGCTCTGCTCGATCGATTGCGACGTCGCGTTGTGGTGATGAAGCCTTTAGGTCGGGCGGTAAACTAGAGCCACCGCACGGCCCGTGACCAGCCGGGGCGCCGTGAAGCCGTGTTGAGCCTGACCCCGCCTGCGGGTTATCTTGACAGAAATCGGCCACAGCTGTTGATGGCCTTTCGCTACCCTCGTTTGGCTCGCTTACCTGGAGCGGCGTTATGCGTTCGTGGGCCTGCGCGAGTTGCGCTGGCGCGAGGATTCTCGTGGCGGCACTGGTCCTCGTCTTCAGCTCGTGCTCCGACTCCACGGGGCCGGACCTGCTGCTGAGCTTCACCGCCGATCGGTTTGACGATCCGGGGCCGTCGCCACCGACGACCGCCGAGGGGGGCGAGGGTAGGGTCACCGTCCAGGGGAGCCTGAGCACGCCCTGCCTGGCCTCGCCGTCCGAGGTAATCGCTGAGGCGGACCGCAGCGGATCCGAGCTGGAGCTGCGGGTGGGCTGGGTGCCTGCGGGCGACTGCATACCGGGGGTCGATACCTTCGTCTACGAGGCGGTGCTCGGCAACCTCAGCAGTGGCCTCTACCAGCTCAGGGTTCTCCACGTGCTCACCGGACACGCGGCCTACGTGGCGCTGGAGGAGGACGTAGAGGTCGGATAAGCGGTCCGGTTTCGGTTCGCAGATAAGACTGTCCCCACCGGGCGACGCCCGGTGGGGACAGCTGTTGTCGGCCGGCTACCGTTTCCGGTAGACCAAGATCACGGACAGGCCGTTGGGTCGTCTCGGACGTTTAGGTTCGTGAGGCACTCGCTCTCGGAGATCGGGATACAAATAGCCCGTGGGTCCTCACCAGGATAGACGAGCGTTCCGCCGTGGATGAACATGACGGCCGGCAGGTAGTCGAGCCCGGCCGCCTCCCAGCGCTGCATGTCGAAGAAGCGGCGACCCTCGAGCCAGAGCGTCAGGTGGCGCTCGTGGTCCAGGGTGATCCAGGCGTCCTGCAGCGTCATCCCGACCGAGTCGATCTCGGCAAGGCCCCAGAACGTCCGCACCTCGTTGATGCTGGCGATGGCATTCGGCACGTTGCTGGCCTGCACCAGTTGCGCCTCCGCCTCGATCAGCCGCATCTCCGTCCCCTTCACCACCGGGATTTCGGCTCCGTACTCTGGGTACTTCATCTGTTGGTAGTGGGGGGTCGACCCGTCTGCGCCCTGCGCGTGGCCGCAATCGGCTCCCGGCTGGGTGCAGTCGATGAACGGCGTCCGCGGATCTGTCGGATCCACGGAGTCCGCGTACGTGAGGTACGCGGACATCTCCGGTCGCCGGTGGGTCTCGATGTAGTTTACGTTGTTCTCACGGTCCGAGGCGACGTCGTACATCGCGTTGTAGACGAAGTCGGTCGGCACCTGGCCGGCGTCGGCCACCGCGTTAGTCCAGTCCTCCAGGCCGACGTACGCCTGCGCGCGACCTCCGTACGCCGCGGCCTCGATGTCGGTAACACCCGCCTGCTGGGCGTGGTCGATGGCCTCGGTGAAGTGGTTGATGGCCCGCCGGAACGCCGAGTCGGGCGCCTGGGCCGGGCCCCCGTCGAAGAGGGGCCGGCAGAAGGACTCGCCCAGGACCCGGTTGGAGAGGCCGGCGAAGAGGTAAGCCCGGGCCGTTAACAGGTTGCCCTCGAACTCGTAGTCCTCGATCGCGGCCATCCGCCGGAGCCCGTCCTCCGCCACCCAGCGGGCGCGCGAGATGCTCTCCCATTCCCAGTCCACATAATCATTGGGGATCAAACCGACCCTGAACTCCGTTGTGCTGCTGTAACTTCCGCTGCCCGCCATCTCGTCGGACGCCCGGGCGATCAGGAACGTCATATCGTCGTACGCGGTGGAGAAGTCCGACGACATACCGACGACCAGCGGCTTGACCGCGCGCTCTGCGCTCAGATCCTCTTCCAGTACGCGGCCAGGGTTGGTGGTCTCGAAATCACAGGCCGCCACCAGTAGCGCTCCCAAGAGGAGAGTCCCTGTCGCCCTGGCCGGCGCTGAAAACGATGCTCTCTTAGCCATAGAGGTATTCCTCCGTCAGAAAGTCAACGTCAGGCTGACCAGGAACGTCTTCGTCGGCGGCAGGGTGTAGTAATCGATTCTCGAGAACTCATCATTGATGCCCTGTGCGGGGCCGCCGTAGCTCCCGTCCTCGATGGACTCCGGGTCGATGCCCGGATAGTCCGTGATGAGGAACAGATTGCGCGCCGCGAGTCGGAGCGTCGCCGCGCTGACGCGCGGCGGCAGAAATCTCTCCGGGATCCGGTAGCTCAGCGAGGCCTGGCGCAGCCGGAAGAAGTCCGCCGCGAGCGTCCAGGCATCGTAACGCGGGTTGTTGCATTGGAACTGCTGCAGCGCCGTGATACCCTCGATCTCACCGTCCTCGACGCTTTCACGGATCGACTTGGTGAAACCCGGATCGTCTGGGAGGCGGCCCTCGAGATCGACCTCGCACTCCGGCCATGCGTCCCGCCGAACCTGCTGCCGCACCGTGCCGGCCACTAGGTAGTGACCGCCCTGGCCCTCGCCCAGGACGTCCAGGGTGAGGCGCTTCATGAAAGTGACGGACGTGTTGATCCCGTAGCTCCAGGTCGGGTAGGCGGGGCCGAGGTACCCATCTCTTGTCACCGGGGGCACGCCGACCTCGTTCGGATTCACCACCGTTTCGCCCCAGAAGCCCGGCATCGCGTAGCACCGGCTAACGAGCGTCGTATCGATGAGGTCGTGCTCGTAGCCGCAGCGGCGGACCTCCGGGTTGTAACCCGCACTGCCCCCAAAGTTGATAAGGTCCAACTCGCCGATATCGGTGGCCTCGCTGTTGTGGGTCGAATAGCGGAACCCGACCTCCCAGTCGAGGTTCGGATAGCGGAGGACGCCGACGTTCACGAAGGTCTCGGTGCCCCAGTTCTTCACCTCACCGACGTTGATCAGCTGGGTGCCGATGAACCCGAGGGACGGTATCTGCTGGGTCGGGACGAGGGCATCGTTGGTCGTCTGCCAGTAGCTGTTGAAGTCGAAGCTCACCCGGCCGTTGAAGATCGAGCCCTCGAAGCCGACCTCCCACTCTCTGGTCTTCTCCGGGCCCAGTGCCGGGTTGCCCGGGTTGGCCGTGGTGACCCCAGGCTCGGCTTCGTCTCCGCCGATCTCCTGCCAGACTCGCTGGGCGTCGAACACCCCGGGCGCCTTACCCGAGTAGCCCAGCGCCCCGCGCAACTTGAACGTCTCCCACCACTCGGGCCAGAAACCCTCCTCCGAGATCAGGTAGGAGGCGTTTAGCTTCGGGTAGGCAGCCCAGCCGAAGTCCTCGCCGAAGGTGCTGAAGCCGTCCCAGCGGATGCCAAACGTCAGGAAGGCCCGGTCCATCCAGCCGAGCCGCTCCTGCAGGAAGAATCCGCCGCTGGTGACGTCGCGACGGGTCTCACTAGCACTCGTTATGGCGCCGGAGTCGATGTCCTTATCTCCCGGGCCGCCGAAGTCGTCGCCAAACCCGTTGATCCTGCGAATCTTCTCGTCGAAGAGCTGGCCTCCGAACGAGAAGCTGGAACTCAACGACTCGCCGATCGGCGTCTGCCAGGTCCCGGCGTAGTCCAAGGTGAGGGTCGTCGTTTGATAGGTGTCGTTCTCACGGTTGCCGAGCGGCACGCGGAAGAACCCGAACTCCCGTTCCTCGGTGTACTCCGTGCGGGCGTAATCGAGACCGCCGGCCACCCGGTGGAAGAAGTTCGGCGAGGGCGTCCACCTGGCGTTGAGTCCGGTGATGTAGTGGTCCACGAGACTGTTGATCTTCATCTCCAGGACTTTGCTGTCGTCGTGGCCGGGGGTGTAGTCGCCTGTCCCGCGCCATACGTTCAGCAGGAACCCCTCGGCGTTGTCGCCGTCCGGGATCCAGATGACGTTGCGGTGGGCGTAGGAGTTGTTGAACTGGATGTTCAGATCGTCGCTCGGGTTGAACGAGAAGTTCCCCCGCACGGACCAGTCCTCGCTACCCTGGGGCGCGATCACGCCGTTCTCGCGAGCCCACTTGCCCGACACGAAGTAGTTCATAGCCTCCGTGCCGCCGCGTACCGACAGGTCGTACTTCTGCTGGTGCGCGTTCCGCAGCCAGCTGCCGCTCGCCGGACAGCCCAGCGTGTCGGCAGTGCAGTCGTTGAGGCCTAGGCCCGTGGGATTGATGTCCTTGTCGGGCCCGACGTGGCCCAGCCAAGTCACGCCCTGCTCGACGTTCAGGGTCCAGATCGGCCGGCCAGGGGTGCCTCGCTTGGTGAAGATCTGGATGACGCCGGCGCTCGCCTCTGTTCCGTACAGCGTGCTGGCCGCCGGCCCTTTGACGATCTCCACCCGCTCGATGTCCGCCGGGTTGATGTCGTTGAGCCCCGAGGTCGTCTGGCCCGCCTCGTCGGCCTCCGTAGGGGCCGCGGCGTGGATGCGGACCCCGTCCACGTAGACCAGCGGCTGGTTCCCCATGGCGAACGAGTTGATGCCGCGCAAGCGAATCTTGGAGCCGGCGCCCGCCATCCCCGACGAGGGCATGACAAGGGACCCGGTGGCGCGGCCCTGCAGCACGTCGTGGATGCTGGCAACCGGCATGTTCTCGATGTCCGCCAGTGTGATCTGCGAGACATCGTGCCCGATCTCGCGCCGCCGGGCCTGACCCGGGGTGCCGGTCACGACGATCGCTTCCATCTCGATGGGCCGTTCCCTGAGTTCCAAGTTCATCGTGACCGCGCCACCCGCCGGGACCGTGATGTCCTCAGTGACGCTGCCGTAGCCGATGAGTACGGCGCGGATCCGGTGAGTGCCCGCTGGCACGTTGATCAGGGCGTACTCACCGTTCTCGCGTGTCAGCGTGCCGATCTCGGTGCCCACGATGAACACCTGGGCCGCCGCCAGCGGCGCGCCGGTGACGGTGTTGCTGACCCGGCCGCTGATGTTTCCGGGCTGCGCCCAGACCGGAGCGGCCGCGGTCACCAGGAAGCCTAGCGCGATCGCCGCGGGCAGCAGCGCCCTGCAACGCCGTCGTGCGAGCCTGAACAAGAGTCTCTCGTTCATAGACGGTCTCCTTGTTTGGGGCTCCACGCCACGCGCGCTGTCAGAGCACGCAGGGACTCTGTTTCGCCTCGAGCGATGCTGCGCGTGCAGAGAGCCTATTGCGTCTTCCGTTGTTGACAGCTCCGTCGCGCGGGCAACACGTCGGGCACTAGCGGTGACACACCCCCCTTGCGCCTCCGCTACCTGACGCGCTGCTCGCTCCCCTCTTCGTGTATATGAGAATCACGCCACTGCTGGCACCCGTCCCGTAAAGGGTGGTTGCCGCAGGGCCGGGTAAGATCTCGATGAGCTCGACGTCCAGCGGGTCGATGACGTCGAGGTAGTCGATCCCTCCAGGCTGAGAGAGCCGGAGGCCATCAACGAAGACGAGCGGCTCCCTGGGGCCGACGAAGCTGTTGGTGCCACGCAAGCCCATAGACGAGGTCGTGCGTGACTGCCAGTCGGCCGTCGCGATCTGCAGCCCTGGAACGCGTATGCGGAGGATGTCGATGACGCTTCCGCCAGAAGCGTGCCGGAGCACCTCGGCCTCGCTGATCACCACGCACTTCACGGCAGAGATGGGCGGCTTCCGGGCAACTGCCTCCTGGGCTTGGGCCGACGGGGAGAGAGGCCCGGCTAGGCCCAGCAGCATCACCAGCGCACACCACACGCACCTCCCGGTCGGACGAGAGGTCCCGTAGCGGCGCGGATCGGACAGCGAAGCGCTGAGGCGCATGGCAGTTGATTCTTCCAGCGATCCTTCGACCGCTCAGCGCTGGTCGACAGCACAACGACACCGGGAAGTGCAGCAATAGTGCGCACGCTCCCGGTCTCGTGCCCTAGTCAACCAATATCGGAATGTTCGAACCACGATACGAGCACCTCGGCCACCTGTCAAGAGAATCGCGGGAGCCTGCTATCCACGCCTGTCTCTCGGCCTCAACCGACAGCCTCACGGGCGGCCATAGCGCGGGCGATGGACGCGGCGACCGCCGCGTTGTTCTCCAGGGTTCCCAGGTTCGCGCGCACTGATCGCCCTTCGGTGTAGTGGGCGACTCGGTTCAGGAGGAAGGGGGTTACAGCGGGCCCGGAGATCCCCTCGGCCTCCAAGTCGGCCAGCGCCCGGGTAACGGCAGCTTCCGCCTCTTCCCTATCGAGGGCCGCCTCGCTCGGCGGTGGCACGGCGACGAGGAGTGCGCCGGGGGTCCCCAGCGCCCGCGCCGCCCGCCAGATCTCGACGACCGCGGCCGCGCTGTCCACGGTGAGCTCGAGAGGCAGTCCGCTCTCCGCTGACCAGAAGGCCGGGAACTCGTCCGTCCCGAAGCCGGCAAGAGCTACGCCGAGCGTCTCGAGGCGTTCGAGGGTGTTGGGAAGGTCCATGATCGCCTTGGCACCGGAGCAGACGAGGATGATGGGCGTACGAGCCAGCTCGTAGAGATCGGCGGAGACGTCGGGTGGACCTGCGGTCGGGTGAACGCCGCCGATGCCGCCGGTGGCGGCGACGGCCAGGCCGGCCCGCTGGGCGAGGAAGAGGGTGGCGGCCACCGTGGTGCCGCCGTGCTCCCCCCGTGCCATGGCGGTAGGCAAATCCCGTGTACTGAGCTTCCTCTCCTGGCGGGCGAGGACCTCCAGCTCATCGCTGGTCAGGCCGACGATCGGCTTACCACCGAGCACACCCACAAAGGCAGGCTCCGCTTGCTGGGCGCGAATCACGGCGCGGATGCGCTCCGCGGCCTCCATGCGTAGCTCGCGGGGCAGGCCAGTGGTCAGGAAGGCGGTCTCGAGCGCGACCGCCCGTGTCGTGGCGCGCAGGACGAGTGCGCTCTCACCCTCCAATTAGAACTCCAACCGCTGCGGGCCACTCATGGCGGCCCGATAGACGGCGTTGAAGAGGACCTTGAACGTTTCGTGCGACTGCCCCCGGCGCTGCGGGCCGAAGCCGAAGAGGATGGCCCGGCCGGCCCCGGAACGCACCTCGACGAGTGCAGCCTTGCCGTCAAGGAACTCGCTATGGAGCGCATAGCCGCTCAGCAGCTGCCCGGTCTCTGGGTAGCGAGCGACGACCGGTACGTTCGTGGCACCTGCCTCCACCTGGAGGATCGCACTGTTGGAGTAGAAGACCGCTGTCTCGTCCGGCATCCCGAACCCGAGCGGGTGTGTGGAATCCATAATCACAGCGAGGATCGAGCCGGGCGCGTAGAACGTATTGCCGGTTCGTTGCTCGGCGAAGGACGGCCGCACGTTTGCTACCGGCAGGCGGAGCTGCTCGATGGCGAAGTCAGAGGACTCGTCGATACACACGAGCGTGCCACCCCCTCGGACGAAGGCGCGGACGGCCGCGGCGCCCGCGTCACCGATGCCGCCGGCGTATTCGGGAGGCACGGTTCCGGGCGTTCGGCCCTGGATGATCGACTCTGCCGAGAGGTCGGGTAGCACGATGACATCGTACCGGGAACGCAGGTCCCCGACCCGGACCTCGGCGTCGTGGAGTGTGCTGTAGGGCATATCCCAGCTCTCGAACACCCAGCGCGTCCAGCCCTCGTCCATTGAAGCCGTCCACGGTTGGTAGAGGGCTACGCGCAGCTCGGCCAGGCGGTATCCGGTGACGCTGCCGGAGAACGACACCGCCGAGAGCCCCTGGCTCTCCGCCAGCGCGGCCAGCTGGTCGCGGACCCTCGGACCGCTGAGCACGGCGCTGCCAATCGGCCAGAGGCGCCCGCTGGCCTCGAGCGGTTGTGAGAGTAAGGCCACCTGGCCCCCGCTGCTGAGAGCGCGGTGGATCGCTAAGTTGGCAGCGTTCGTGGTGTTCGTCAGCAGGAAGGCGGGACCCGAGCCGATCACCCGACCGGCCGGCGGCTGTATCGTGCCGGCTTCCAGGCGCAGGTCGGCCTGGAAGGGTGTCCGCACCTCCACCGCCTCTACGCCCATTTGCAGCGGCAACGTCCAGCCTGCGGCGTCGTAGGGCGTGTCCGGCGGCCCGTCAGGATAGAGGCGGCGGTCCGGGTAGCTCTGGCGTTCGAGCAGGTCCTTCGCGTGGGCTCTGTAGGGCTGCGCCATCAGCACGACCCAGTCGCCTGCTTCGTACTCGACCCCGTCGGCCTGGAAGGGACTCTCCGCTCGGTGGACCTCGACGCCGGCACGGCGCAGAAGCTCCAGCATGGTGGCCGCGCTTCCCGGGTCACGTTGGCTTGCGGGGACGACGAAGGCGAAGGGCGGCTCGTTGTGGCCGGCCTTGATGGCACGGCGGCCCAGCTCCACGTAGTTGCGGATGAGCTGGCGCCGCTGGCGCGCGGCAAGCCCGATCACGGAGCGGGCGGCGATCAGCTCGTAGTCGATGATATCGCGGATCCGCCACCAGCCGCCTGGCCAGGGGTTCGGGTAGCTGATGCCGTGCTCCGGCTGACGGTCAGCTGCGCCCGGCTCCTGGAAGATGGGGGACGCGAGCCGTGCGCTGGCGGCCTCGGAAAGGATCCCCACCATGTTGTGCCGGGCCGGCACGGTGCGTAGCCCACCGGGCCACCAGAGGTCGAACCGCTCGCCGGTTACCACGCCCGGCTTGCCCGCCGCCTCCAGGTCGGCGGACATCTGCTGGCCGAACAGCGAGATCATCCGCACCAACAGAGGATCGATGTTCGGGTTTGCCGGATCGTCGAAGGGTGGCACAAATAAACGCGCGCCTCTGTTGCCCATCTGGTGGACGTCGTAGACGACCTCGGGGTACCATCGGCCGTACAGCAAGTCGTTCACCAGACGCGACTCGACCTGAGTCAGCATGAAGAAGTCGCGGTTGTTATCGTGCCCGACGTACGAGTGGTAGAGCCAGGGTATCCCGCTCCCCTCGTAGGGAGTGCCGAGCGTGCGCGCGTACCAGTCCACGACCATCTGCTGGCCGTCGGGGTTCGCGGAAGGGATGAGCAGCACGACGACGCTCTCCAGCGCCTCCAGGAGTTCGGGGTCAGTGATCAAGGCGTGGCCGAGCTCGATCACTTCCTGGCTGGAAGCGATCTCGGTGGAGTGGATGTTATTGGCTATGAGCACGACCGCCGGCTGGCTCTGGAGCAGCGCCTCCAGCTCCCCATCTTCGAGCTTTCTCGGATCGGCGAGCTTCGCCTGGCTCAGGCGGATCTCCTCCAGCCGCTGCATATTGTCCGGCGACGTCACCGTGGCGACGACGAAGGGTCGTCCCTGGGTCGTTCGACCTATGGTGTCCACGCGCAGGGCCGACGACGCATCAGCCAGGAGGTTGAAGTAGCCCGTTATACTGTCCCAGCCGACCAGCCTGAAGTCGGCGCCCACCGGGTGACCCAAATACACCTCGGGTGCGATAACCGGGGATGCCGGGCGCGATGTTTCCTGGCCGGCCAGCCAGCTGGCCTGTGCCAACAGGACAGCCGCGGCCAGCACGACGAACAAGCGACGGGTATGCGACATGGGTAGCCAACCGGTTGTGTGGTTGAACGACTGCGATCTCCGGGGAAGCAAACTGATGAGCGGCCAAGGTCCGAGCAAGGTGCGCACCGTATGCGAAAGGGGCGCCGAAGCGACGCCCCCCGCTTGGTCGCGATATCGTGAGGCCGCTGACTAGCTTCCGGACACGAAGGTTTGACGCCAGCGGCGGCGCACGGCGAGCTGGAGGTCTGTCGGCTCCTCGACCTCCACCATCCGGTACACGGGTACTTCTCGTTGCCCGAGCGTCACGTTGATCGTCCGGTCTTGACCGAAGCGTGATACGACGAATTCGACTTGCTGGCCCGGGCGGTACTGTGTGAGGAGCTGAACGAACGACGACAGACCGTCGACTTCGACGCCGTCGACGCTGATGATCTCATCGGCGTAGTCGAGACCGCTGCGCCAGGCCGGGCCACCATGTACGATGCCGTCAAGTCGAGCCCGGCCATTAGACTCCCCGAGATACACCCCGAGGTAACCGATCCTGTCTCTGAGTCGCGTCGCCTGCTCATCGACGATCAGCTCGTAGCCGGCGAGCCTGAAGAAGTCCTCGAACGGGATCTCGTCGCTGCCGTAGACGTACTTGTCGAAGAACTCACGGAACGAGCCTCCGGCTATCTCCTCGCAAACGGCGCGGATCCCCTCCGAGTCGAAGGCTGCGCCGTCAGCGCGGGACCGCTGCCACATCAGGCGCAGGACATCGTCGACGCCCTTCGCGCCGCGCGTTCGGTGTGCGATCTCCAGCTCGAGCAGGTTGGCGATGACCCTGCCCTTGAGGTAGTAGTCGGTGCGGTAGTTGTTGAAGCTCTCATCGCTGCGGTACAGGTGAATCCAGGCGTTGAAGCTCGCGTCGGCAGCGCTCTGGTTAGTGTGGCCTGGGATCGACCGGTACTCGGCCACGAAGCTGGCTGGATCTCCAAGTTCGCCGATCAGTCCGGCGCGATGCAGGATTCGTTCGCCGTAGTACGAGGTGAAACCCTCGTAGAACCAGAGCGCGTCGGTGTAGTTCTCCTCCTCATAGTCGTATGGTCTGAAGGCGGGAGGCTGGATTCTCTTCACATTCCAGGCGTGGAAGAACTCGTGGGCTGTAACGCCGAGTACGTCCCTGTGGCCCTGCTGACTCTGGAAATCGAGGCCGCTTAGGCCGATCGACGTGCCGTTGGCGTGCTCGATTCCCCCGTCACCCGTGAGCATCGTGAACACGAAGGCGTATCTCTCGTAGGGCAGGCCGCCAAACAGCTTCGAGCAGGTCTCGACGATCTTCGTGAAATCGTCACGCAGGCGCTCCAGGTCAGCGTTGTGTGGCCCGAGGATGGCGATGAGGTGAGGGATCCCCTCCACCTCGAACTCGATCCCCGTGAAGTCCCCGATCAGCATCGGCGCATCGATCAGCTCGTGATACGACTCAGCAGAGATCAGGTACGGGTTGTCGCCCATCGGCGCGCTGGCGCCGTTCAGCTCCCAGCCCTCCGGCAAACGGAAGGCAGCGGATACCGGGGCGTCGGCGGCGCCGACGACGTACATGAGCAGGCTCGGTCCGATGACGTGGCCTCCTTGATCGTTGACGAACGACCAGCGAATCCCAGGCTCGCGAGCGTAGACACGGTAATCCACCAGGACTTGCTCTGTCCCGCTCGTCTCTATGCGCCACGTGTTCTTGTCGACCTTAAGCCAGGCCAGCGCCCTGCCCGCCTCGTCCTTTGGGGCGAAGCTGATGACGTGCCGCTCGTACTCGCGCACGAGATACGATCCCGGGGTCCACACCGGCATCGATACGTCGAGTTCCGGCTGCTCCACGCCGGCGATCTTCATCTGCACCTCGAACACGTGGGTGTGAGGCTGCGAGACCATCACGGTGTAGCTGACGGCTGGCCGGGCCTGTTGGACGGCGGCAGCCACGGACGCCGCGGCGAAGACCGGGGCTACTGAGACCAGCAGTAGACGTGCGAGCTTGCCTGGGGTCATGGTGATCTCCTTCAACACCGGGCCGGCCACGTGGCGGGCTCCCGGCCTGTCGGAATCGGTCGGCGTGCCATCCTGAGGTCTGACATCCGTTAGATGCGGCTGGAGCTGACAAG
This sequence comes from Gemmatimonadota bacterium, assembly GCA_039586495.1. Lineage (GTDB taxonomy): Bacteria > Gemmatimonadota > Gemmatimonadetes > Palauibacterales > KS3-K002. The sequence continues at coordinate 20,078 of JBDHKG010000052.1, forward strand.
GTTGCTGAATGCTGAAGCCCAAGAAAAGAGGGGCGCCGTGTGGCGCCCCTCTAATCGTGCCTGTCTGAGCCGGTCGTTGACGGGCGTGTCGCTCAGGCGACCGCGAAGCTGGCTAGAGCTGCACCCTTCTCGCCTTCACGCAGCTCCTTGAGGGCCCGATCCCGGAGCTGGCGCACCCGCTCCCGGGTGATGCCGAGCTTCTGACCGATCTCCTCCAGGGTGTGCTCGCGCCCGTCACCGAGGCCGTAGTACAGCCTCAGCACCAGGGCATCGCGCTCCCTGAGTGTCTTGAGCGCTTCCTCGATCTGTTCCTGCAACAGCCGGTCCTCGACCTCCGTGACCGCGGTGGTCGCCTCCTCGGCCACGAAACGCTCGACCAGGCTCGAGTCCTCGCTGTCGCCGATGGGCGCGTCCAGCCGCACCTCGCCGGCGTTCAGGGCCTCCAGCATCTCCACCGTCGCCGGGTTCATGCCGAGATGCCGGGCGATCTCCTCGCTGGTCGGCTCGCGATCCAGGGTCACCTTCAGCGTCTGGCGCGCCTTCAGGATCTTGGATAGCTCCGCCGCACGGTTGAGCGGTACACGGACCGAGCGGCCGTGGTGGGCCAGCGCCGAAAGGATGGCCTGGCGGATCCACCAGACGGCGTAGCTGATGAACTTGACGCCCTGGTCCGGATCGAACTTGATGGCGGCGGTCACCAGCCCGAGGTTGCCCTGCTGGATCAGGTCAGCCAGCGGCAGCCCGCGGCCCTGGTACTTCTTGGCCACGGAGATCACGAAGCGCAGGTTG
>JBDHKG010000053.1:0-27436 GCA_039586495.1 Gemmatimonadota bacterium
AACTTGATGGCGGCGGTCACCAGCCCGAGGTTGCCCTGCTGGATCAGGTCAGCCAGCGGCAGCCCGCGGCCCTGGTACTTCTTGGCCACGGAGATCACGAAGCGCAGGTTGGCCCTACAGAGGGCCTGGATCGCCCCGACCTCACCCTTCTGCGCGCGCCGCGCCAGCCGGATCTCCTCCTCCGGGGTGATCAGCCCGTGCTGGCTGACGTCCTGCAGGTACTGATCGAGGGCGGAATCCTCCCCCGCCACCCGGCTCTTCAGAGCCTGGCTGGCCAAACGCTTCGCCTTCGCCAAGTCCCGATCCATTATCATCTCTGCTCTATCGTCACTCCTTCCAAAATGGCATCTAGTCGGTTGAAGTCACCACCCCCAAGCACACAGATGCCCTGCGCCGGCCTGGCCTCGGCGGCAGGTTAAGACACCGTTTCGGCCAAAAAGTTTCAGGGGACCCGGGCTACGGAAGAGCGATGCAAGGTATGGCGCCCCTATTTTGTTGTCAAGACCGCACTTCCACGGCTGCCGCTGCCGCGCCGGCAGCCCGCTCACCCGATCTACTGCCAGCGGAAGATCCTCAGAGCTGTAGCAAAGCTTACCACCCCCCAGCCGCCGATCACGGCCAAGCGGGCCAGGTTCCCTGTGAGCGGAGCCCCGTCGGTCATCACCGCGCGCAGCGCGTCGTTGAGGGGTGTGAGCGGCAGGGCCTGGATGAAGGGCTGCAGGGCATCAGGGAAGTTCGCGTACGAGAAGAAGACGCCGGAGAGGATCCACATGGGCAGCATCACCAGGTTCATGATCCCGGAGACGCCCTCGATGGTCTGCGCGCGGCTGGCGGCGAGCAGTCCGAGACCCGCGAAGGCCAGGGCGCCGACGATGGCGACAATCAGCAGGTCGGCGATCGAGCCGTGCACGCGGACGTCGAACACGAGCCAGCCGAATCCCACCAAAGCCGCGACCTCGAGGATCATGAAGACGAAGCGAGAGAGGATGAAGGAGAGCAGGTAATGGCTCCTGCGCATGGGTGTGGCGAGCAACCGCTTGAGCAAGCGCTTGCGTCGGGCCTGCACGATGTTGAAGCCGATCCCCCACATCCCGCTCCCCATGAGGTTCAGCCCCAGCAAGCCGGGGATCAGGAAATCGATGTAGCGGGAGCCTGGCTCGGTGAGGTGGCGCTCGCCGACGGCCAGAGGGTCCGCCCGCCCAGCAGCGCGCTGGACGGCGTCGTCGACGAGCCGGCGGGCCAGGCGGCTGTCGTTTCGGGTGGGGTCGTAGATGTAGGTAACGGAGTCACCGGGTACCACGACCAGAGCCAGTTTGCCCGTCCGGAGGTCGTTACGGGCCGTCTCGGGCGCCAGGAGCCTGGCCGTGAGCTCGGGCGCGCGGTCCAGAGCCTGGGCCAGTGCTGCGGCACCGGATCCCTGCTGCACGGCGATGCGCAGTGGCTGAGCTGGACGGCTGCGGAAGGCGATGCCCAGGCCGAGAGCCAGCAGCACCGGAAAGACGAACACCCAGAATATCGCCTCAGGCTCACGGATGAACTCCATCAGCCGGGCGCGCGTCAGCTCCAGGAGGGGGTGAGACGCCCTATCCATCCCTGAGGTGCCTACCCGTGAGCGCGACGAACACATCCTCGAGCGTGGCGTGGTGGGTGGTCAGCCGGGAAAGCGCCAGCCGGCGGTCCTTCAGGGCGGCGAGCAGCGCGGGGACCGACCGGTGAACCTCGCCGACGGTGAGGAAGATGCCGTCTCGCTCGCGCCGGACGTCTTTGACGCCGGGGACCTGGCGCAACCACTCGTCAGGCGCCGAGTCGCCGTGCTCCAGGGCGAATTCCACCACGTGCTCGGCGCCCAAGCTGGCGATGAGCTCAGCGGGTGTGCCTAGCGCGATGATCTTTCCGCGATCCACGATCGCTACACGGTCACAGAGGCGCTGGGCCTCTTCCATGTAGTGAGTTGTCAGCAGGACGGTGCGGCCCGACGCCTTGAAATCGAGCACCAGGTCCCACAGCTGGCGGCGCGACTGAGGGTCGAGACCCGTGGTGGGTTCATCTAGGAAGAGGAGATCGGGATGGCTGACCAAGGCGCAGGCCACCGCCAGCCGTTGTTGCTGGCCGCCGGACAGCCGTGAGACCCACGCCTTCCGCTTCTCCTGGAGCTGGACAAGCTGCAGGACTTCGTCCACACTTCGGCCCCGCTCGAAGAAGCTGCGGAACAGACCGAGCGTCTCCTCGACTGTCAGCTTCTCGGCCAGCTGCGTCTCCTGGAGCTGGACGCCGAGTCTTTGCCTGAGGACGCGGTCGTCCTTCCCCCAGCGCCCTCCCAGGATCTCTACGTCGCCGGCGTCGGCCTCTAGCAGACCCTCCAGGATCTCGACGGTCGTCGTCTTGCCAGCGCCGTTTGGGCCCAGCAATCCGAAGCACTCGCCGACGTGCACTTCGAGATCCAAGCCGTCTACGGCCACGACGTCGCCGTAGCGCTTCTTCAGCCCCTGGCAACGGAGCGCGATCTCGGCGTCCGCCTCCATGCTGACCTGCGGCACCGCGCTGTCGGGTCGGCGGGTCTCTGCTCTGTGGCGGCTACCCGTCGACGTCCAGAAGCTCGACGTCAAAGATGAGCGTGGCGTTGGGCGGGACAGCGCCCGGGAACCCGCCCGGGCCGTAGCCAAGCTCCGGTGGGATGATCAGCCGTCGCTTCTCGCCCACCTGCATCCCTGCCACGCCCTCGTCCCAGCCGCGGATCACTTGCCCCTGCCCGAGCGGGAAGCTGAACGGCTGACCGCGGTCAACCGAGCTGTCGAATTTCCTCCCGTCGGTCAGCCAACCCGTGTAGTGGACCTGTACCTGGCGGCCCCGCTCTGGCGTTGGGCCGCTGCCCGACTGAGTGAGGATGTACTTGAGTCCGCTGGCCGTGGTGATGGTATCACCGCTGACCGGCGGTGGTCCGGCCATCTCGCTCATCCTGCCGGCCTCCGTTCTGGGCGTTGATGTTTCGGCCGTTTGCCGATCGGTTTCGGAACGGGAGGAGCAGCCCAGGGCGAAGATGAGGGCCGCAAGCATGATTCCGAATCTGGTGGCCATAGTCGCTCCTATCGAACTTGACCGGCCGCGGATCAGGCGGGCACGCAGCCGTGGACGGCCGGCATCTGCATGGGTGCTTCGAGCAACGATGGTGCGGAGACTACAGTCGAGGGGTGGTGTCCGCAACCGATCACTCTTTATGCCGGCCAGTTGGCCGCTATCGTTGTGGGGTTATCCATGCAGGTCGACCACTCGAGGATCTTGCCTCGCGGCCGTATGTAGCCGACCTTACGCGGGGCTGCGATCGGCTGTTGGTCGCCCCGATTGTCCTCGTGCGGGTCGCTGGCCCAGGGCGGCGGTGAGGCGGGCCCTCGCTGGACCCATCGCATGGACAATCTGGCGCCTTTGTGACTAGTTTGTGACCCCCGGCGTGAATACGGGGAGGTTCGATGAAGTGGCAACGTGGCCGACGGCATGGGAGGTCACGTCGCCGGCGAGGTCGCCAGCCAGATTGTCACCGAGATGGTGGGTCCGGGTGTGAGTCGCGCTGTCGAAGAGGGTCTCAGCGGCGAGGAACTTGAGCAAGAGGCCCTCAAGCTGATCGAGGATGCGAACCGCGCGATCATGGAGCGAGCGGACAACGAGCCCGAGAAGCGCGGTATGGGGACGACCGTCACGCTGCTCGCCCTGATCCCGGGCCCCCGCTATCTCTTCCAGCAGGTTGGTGATAGCCGCGGCTACCTATTGCGGGATGGCGCGCTCACCCAGATCACACGGGATCATACGGTCGTGCAACAGCAGGTGGACCGGGGCGCACTCTCGCCCGAGCAGGCGCGTGATCACCCGCTGTCACACATACTCACGCGGGCGCTGGGCACCGAGTTCAACGTGGAGACAGACAGTTACACTGATGACGTGAAGGCGGGTGACATTTTCCTGCTGTGCTCCGACGGGCTCAGCGGTATGCTGCCAGATGAGGAGATCATGAGAATCCTCTCCTCCCCGAGCGACGACCTTCAAGAGGTCGCTGATAGCTTGATCGATGCCGCCAATGAGGCAGGCGGCCTGGACAACGTCACCGCGCTCGTGGTGAAGGTCCTGCCGTAGGCAAAGCCCCTTTCACTCCATTACTTCAAGCAACACTCCGGACCCCGGCGTTACTGAAGCGCGCGGCGAAAATGCAGTGGACGTGCCGGTGAGGTTGTGGCGGAAGGTGTTGAGCCTCCCGCGAAACGTACTCGGCCTCGGAGGCGTCTCGTTCTTCAACGACCTCTCGAGCGAGATGATCTATCCGCTGCTGCCCACTTTCCTCGTCCGGGTGCTCGGTGCCAGCCTGCCGTCGCTCGGACTCATCGAGGGTCTTGCTGAGTCGATCAACAGTCTCGTGAAGCTCTTCGCCGGCGGCTTGTCAGACCGGTTGGGTCGGCGCAAGCCCCTCGTGGCCCTCGGCTACAGCCTCGCCTCGCTGGCGCGACCGTTGATCGGCGCGACCGGAACGGTGTGGCAGGTGCTCAGTCTGCGGGCAGCGGACCGGCTGGGGAAGGGCATCCGCTCGGCACCGCGTGACGCGCTCCTCGCCCAATCGGTGCCGCCGGAGGCGTTGGGGCTGGCATTTGCGACCCAGCGGGCGCTGGATCACGCGGGCGCGCTGCTCGGGCCGATCATCGCCGGAGCCCTGCTCCTGGGGGTGACCCGTGATCTGCGCCTGATCTTCGCGCTGGCCGCTGTGCCCGCGGTTGTGACGCTCCTGCTCCTTTGGCGGGCCGTCCGGGAGCTTCCCGTCCCGGCGGTCGAGACCAGCGCCGCTGCTCCCTTGGCGGGACTCCGCTCGCCGCCTCTGCGACGCGCACTCCTCGTCTTCTTCGTGTTCACCCTCGCGAACTCCACTGACGCGTTCCTGTTGCTGCGGGCCGGCCAGTTGGGCGTGGCGACGGCGATGTTGCCCTTTCTGTGGGCCGCCTTTCACGCCAGCAAGACGCTATGGTCGTTCCCGGGCGGTGATTGGGCGGACCGTTTCGGGCCCCGGCGCACCATCGCAGCAGGCTGGCTGGTGTACGCGGCGGTCTACGCGGGCTTCGCGCTGGCGTCCAGCCAATGGCAGGTCTGGGCGCTCTTCTTGGTCTACGGCCTACACTTCGGGCTCGCCGAGGGCCCGGAGCGCGCCCTGATCGCTGGCCTCGCAGAGCGCTCTCGACTGGGTGAGGCGATGGGCGGCTACCAGTTAGCTGTGGGGATCGGTGCCTTACCGGCGAGCCTGGTCTTCGGGCTTCTCTGGGAGTGGATCGGGCCGAGCGGCGCGTTCCTGGCAGGCGCCGGGGTCGCTGGCCTGGCGCTCGTGCTGCTCCTGGCGCTGGTGCCTGGCGGCCCAGGGGCGAGGGCTGCACGCTGAGCTGCAGCGAGCGTCGGAGCGTGGGGTCAACCGGTCGACTCTGGCGCGGGCTGACCGACAAGCTCGACGATCTCGGACTCTGGCGCGGTCACCAGTTCCAGGATCCGCTCTGGCTGCCTGAGCTCGACCCGCGGCCACGTGAAGACCCGCAGCACGCGTGCGGCGTGGTAGAGGTCGCGGCCGAGGCGCGGCAGGTCGATGAGGCCGGCACGCCCGGCGCCCGTGAGCCGCTGGACCGAGCCGTCGCGCCCGAGCATCAGGATGTCGAGCTCCAGCATACCGGGCTTGGCTGGGTAGTCGAGGAGCAGGTGGTTCGGCTCGAGGCCGAGTTCACGGGCCAGGTGATCCTCCAGGGCCGCGCGCAGTTCCGGGCGCGCATGGAACCAGGGCGCGACCTCGCGCTGTAATCGGGTCAGGGCGTCGGTGAGTGCGTCGCCCCGCCACTCTGCGGCACGTTTCGGCAGACGGCGATGCCTGAGCGCCGGAATCAGCCATCCGTGTGCCCGACGGGCGCTCTCCGACTCGCTGCTGGCAGCCAGCGCCTCCAGCGCGCTGAGCAGCTCCTCGTCTCCGCTTCCCAGAATGTGCTCCCGTGCCGCCCACCCCCCCGTGAGCGCCTCGCGGATGAGCCTCTGGAAGGTCACGGAGGCTGCGCGGACGGCGTGATGCCAGTAGACGTTCCGGAACATCTGGTACTTGGCGAAGAGCAGCGACTCGAGGGCGGCGATCCCTTGTACGGCGACCCCGACCTCGAGGTGTCCGCTCTCCGGATCTTGGAGCAGCCGCAGGGAGTCGAGCAGCCGATCCACATCGATCTCTCCGTAGGGGACACCGCAGTACACGGCATCCCGCTTCAGATACTCGATCTTGTCCAGATCGAGGGACCCCGAGACCAGACCCTGTAAGGCGCTTCTCGATCGCCCCAGGATGAGATTGTGGATCTCCCGCGCCGTGTCTGGCCCCAGCGGCTTCAGTGCCGCCGCGACTTCCGGGTCCGCCAGGAACTGCCCGGCGAGTTGCTCGTGGTCGCCGGGCACCAACCCGGTCTCCAGCTCCTCCAAGGTGTGGCTGAACGGATAATGGCCGATATCGTGGAGGAGCCCGGCCAGGGGCAGGATCGCCCGCTCACCTTCTCCTGTGGCGGCCAGCTCACCTGATCGCTCCAGCAGGCGCAGGGCACGGCCGGCCAGGTGGTAAACGCCCAGCGCATGATCAAATCGCGTGTGGACGGCACCTGGATAGACGAGGTAGGCCAGGCCGAGCTGTTTGACTCGGCGTAGCCGCTGGAATGGCGCCGTGTCGATGAGCCGCAGCGCGATCGGCTCTATCCAGATGTTCTGCCAGATGGCGTCGCGAATGACGGTCATGATCGGGCAAGCCTCCAGTGCAGGCGGTGCTCCCTGGCGGACCCTGCGGGTTCCCCACCCTCTAAGCTGAGCGCCCGGGTGTGCTCCGCAAGCGCGAGCGGTGGAGGCCGCAACAGCAGACGGCCGCTTCCCGTAGGCGTGGCGCTGCGGGAGGGCGGCCGTGGGTCAATAGGAGCGGGGGGAGAGCCGGTCAGCCTCAGCGGTTACTAGTGCAGCCGCTGGTACTTGGCAAGGAGCTCCTCCTGCGTCTCCTGGTAGTCGGGATTCGGCAGGATGCAGTCCACGGGGCAGACTTCTATGCACTGCCGCTCCTCGTGCGCGCCCACGCACTCCGTGCAGCGCTCCGCGTCGATCCAGTAGACGGGCACATCAGTGGCCGCGCCCTCGTTGATCGCCCCGCAATCGATGCAATCGTTGTTGATCATCATCGCCATGGCTCTCGACCTCCGCTCGAGCATGGGAGACTCGCGTTGTTGACTCGCGCGGCCAGCTGCGAAAACGGTGCCGTGGCCGGCACACCGGGCCTAATCTTCCGTCATTCAACGTACTGTACGCTTCGCTCCAGGCCGGTCCGCTGCCTGGTCGTCTGACCGGGCAGGGGCAAATCATCCCACTCAGGGTTGCCGGACTGAGGCGAGCCGACCCCGGCGCGGCGGGCTGGGCGGGTCGGCGCCGGGCGTGAGCCCGTTTCGGTCGTCGCGGTTCAGGCGCTGCGGTCTACGCGAGCAACGGCGCCTTCTCGGCCTGCCGCTCCAGTGCGTCTACCACGGCAATCGCCGTCAGGTTGACGATCTCCTGCACGTCAGCGCCTCGCTGCAGGATGTGCACGGGCTTCGGCATGCCAAGCAGGATGGGTCCGATGGCCGTGGCGCCGCCGATGCGGGCCATGAGCTTGTAGGCGGCGTTGGCGGCGTCGAGGTCCGGGAAGACCAGCACGTTGGCCCGGTCCTGCAGCCGGCTGAAGGGATAGCGGCTTCGCAGGATCTCGGGCACGACCGCTGTGTCCGCCTGCATCTCGCCGTCGATCACCAGGTCGGCGCAGCGCGTCTTAACCATCTCGACCGCCCGCGCGACCTTGAGCGACTCCGGATGGCGCGCCGAGCCGAAGTTGGAGAACGAGATCATGGCGACACGCGGCTCGATGCCCAGCCGCTGGGCGAAGCGTGCGGCGAGAATCGCGGTTTCCGCCAGCGTCTCTGCGTCGGTCGTGATGTTCACCGTCGTGTCGGCGAAGAACATGATGTCCTTCTCGAGGATGATCATGTAGAGGCCGGCGATGCGATGAGCGGTCGGGCCGACGCCGACGATCTCGAGGCAGGGCCGCAGGGCCTCGGGATAGTGCATCTCCTCACCGGCGATCAGGCCATCCGCGTCACCCATGTGCAGCATCATCGCGGCGTAATAGATGGGCTTCTCGAGGCGCTCCGCCGCCTCGGCCCGGGTGATCCCCTTCCGCTTGCGCGACTCGAACATGTAGTTGACGTACTCCTCCCGGCGCGGGTGCTCCAACGGGTCGACGATCTCGATCTGGCTGAGGTCGAGTTCGATGTGACTCTGTTCGACGGCCGCAGTGATGCGTTTCGGGTTACCCAAAAGGATGGGCTGGGCGATGCGCTCCTCTAGGCAGGTCCGCGCCGCGTGGAGGATCCGGTCGTCTGTCGCCTCCGGGAAGACGATCCGCTGGAGCCTCGGCGCGTGCTGCGCCTTGGTGACGATGTCGCGGGTCACCGCCCGGGCTCGGCCCAGCCTGGACTCCAGTTGGTTGCGGTATTCCTCAAGGTCGATCTGGATCCGGGCGACTCCGGACTCCATCGCCGCCTTCGCAACGGCCGGCGCCTCCCAGAGGAGGACGCGGGAGTCGATGGGCTTCGGGATCACGTAGTCGCGCCCGAAGCTGAGCTTCTGTACGCCGTAGGCGCGGGCCACGTCCTCGGGCACCGGCTCCCTGGCCAGGGCGGCGAGCGCGTGGGTCGCGGCCATCTTCATCGGCTCGTTGGTGGCCGTGGCGCGCGCGTCCAGGGCGCCGCGGAATATGAAGGGGAAGCCAAGGACGTTGTTCACCTGGTTTGGGTAGTCGGAGCGACCCGTGGCCATGATCACGTCCTTGCGGGCCTTGAATGCCTCTTCCGGCAGGATCTCCGGGTCGGGGTTAGCCATGGCGAAGACGATGGGGTTGTCCGCCATCTTCTTGAGGTCTTCCCCGGTGATCACGCCCGGCTGCGAGACGCCGATGAAGACATCAGCGCCCTTCAACGCGTCGGACAGCGTGCGGTACGGCGTCTTGTGGGCGAAGCGGGCTTTGTAGGGGTTGAGGTTGTCGCGCTCGGAGTGGATGATGCCCTTGCTGTCCACCATGAAGATGTTCTCGCGCTTTGCCCCCAGCGAGATGTAGTGCTTGCCGCAGGCGATCCCCGCCGCGCCCGCCCCGCTGATCACGATCTTGACCTCGCCGATGTCCTTCTCGGCGATCTCGAGGGCGTTGACCAGGCCAGCGCCGCTGATGATCGCGGTGCCGTGCTGGTCGTCGTGGAAGACCGGGATGCTCAGCCGCTCGATCAACGTTTCCTCGATGTAGAAACAGTCGGGTGCGGCGATGTCTTCCAGGTTGATCCCGCCCACCGTCGGCTCCAAGAGTTCGCAGAAGCGGATCGTGTCCTCCGGGTCCGTGCTGCTGATCTCGAGGTCGAAGACGTCGACGTCGGCGAACCGCTTGAAGAGCACGCCCTTGCCTTCCATGACGGGCTTGGACGCCAGGGCGCCGATCCGTCCCAGGCCGAGCACCGCAGTCCCGTTGGAGACGACCGCGACTAGGTTGCCCCGTCCTGTGTACTTGAAGACCTCATCCTCGTCCTTGTGGATCTCTCGGCAGGGCTCCGCGACCCCGGGCGTATACGCCAGCGACAGGTCACGCTGGGTGTTGCATGGCTTGGTGACGAGCGTGGCGATCTTTCCGGGCCGACCCTCGGCGTGGTAGGCCAGAGCCTCTTCGCGTCGAATAGCCATTGTTCCTATCTCCTGAGTGTGGGGCTAAAGAAGATCAATTTGCAAAACTGGGGCCATATCTCAAGGCTCGACGGCCCCGGGGACGCCGGCCCGAGATGGGCGTCCCGGCGGCGCGCGAGCGCGGTGGCCGACCAGCGTGCTGTGGCTAACAGGTGGCGGACGGCTTCGGCTCCTTGTGGATACCGGTCCAGCGCAAAATGTCCTCCATCAGACACCAACAGGTGAAGGAGGACTGGATCAAGTTCACGCCGACGAAGGCGGTGAAGAGGAACCAGTATGGGCTGACCCACCAGCCCAGGGCGAGGCTCGCCAAGATGAAGGTACCAGCGATCAGTCGAATCTCGTTCTCCAGTGTCATTTTGCCTCACAAGGTTACGGTTGTCCGATCTCACAGCAGGTGAACCGCTCCACATCAACAAGGGCCGCGCGGATGGGATGACGCGGGTCTTCCACGCCGGTGCACTGCGCAACGGCGTCGACCAGGGCCGCGGCCTGCTCGTCCTGCAGGATGCTGATGATGAGCTGTGACTCGTAGGGTCGGATCTCGCCGGACCAGCCCGACGCGCTGCCCGGCCCATGCCCTTCGAGGGGCAGCCGGCTGTAGCTCTGGATCCCCTGCTGCTTGAGCAGTCGCGCGACACACTTCTCGTCATCCTTCAGGTACATCATCAACACGAGTTTCATGCTACGTCGTCTCCGGCTCGGGGGTTGCAGCGGCCTCCGACCGGCGTGGTCCATGCGGTCGGTGTACCAGATAGTAGATGCTCGGCACGACGATCAGGGTGAGGAGCGTCGACGCCAGCGCGCCGGTGATCAGCGAGACGGCCAGCCCTTCGAAGATGGGGTCGAAGAGGATGACGATCGCGCCGATCACGACGGTGCCTGCCGTTAGCGCGATGGGACGGGTGCGGACCGCTCCGGCCTCGATCACCGCCTGCTCAAGGACGACGCCGGCCGAACGGCGCGCCTCAAGGTAGTCGATCAGCAGGATGCCGTTGCGGACCATGATGCCGGCAAGCGCGATCATGCCGATCATCGATGTCGCCGTGAAGAACGCTCCGAATAGCCAGTGCCCGGGCGCGATGCCGATCAGCGTCAGCGGGATCGCCGTCATCATGACTAAGGGGGCAACGAGCGAGCCGAACCAGGCGACGATCAGCGCGTAGATCAGCAAGAGTGCTCCGGCGAAGGCGATCCCCAGGTCACGGAAGACATCGTAGGTGACCTGCCATTCGCCGTCCCACTTCATGACCGTCTGCTCGACCAAGCTCGGCTGCCGCGTGTACAGCTGTCCCAGCCGGGTGCCTGAGGGCAGCTCGATCTCGCTGATCTGGCGCTTCAGGTCAAGGATGGCATAGACGGGGCTCTCCGCCTCGCCTGCCACCTCGGCGGTCACGTAGACGACCCGCTGGCCGTTCTTGCGATCGAGGACCTGCGGCGTTGCCGCCACCTCGGGCCGCACCAGCTCGCTCAACGGCACCAGGCGCCCTGTGAGCGACGCTACATGAATGGCGCCGAGGCGATCGATCCCGGAACGCGCGCCCTCGCCGACCCGCATCCTCACCGGCACCGGCGTGCGCGCTTGCGGCTGGGAGAGGTGGGTAACGACTGCCCCCCCGAGGGCGATACGCAGAGCGTGAACGACCGAGGCCTTGGCCACGCCGCTGAGGGCGGCTTTCTCCTCGTCGACCTGAAGGCGGACCTCACGCTGGGGCTCAGTGAGTGACCAGTCCACGTCAACGACACTCGGGTGTCCCTCGAAGAGGCTACGAACCTGACGCGCGACCTCCGTCTGTCTCTCGGGATCGGGGCCGTAGACCTCGGCGACCAGGGTCGATAGCACCGGTGGGCCCGGCGGCACTTCCACAACCTTGACACGCGCACCGCTTCCAGACTCGCGGGCCGCGCGCTCCACGAGCGGGCGGATCCGCTTGGCGATGTCGTGGCTCTGATCGCCGCGCTCGGACTTGTCGATCAGGTTGACCTGAATATCGGCAACGTGGGGACCGCGCCGCAGGTAGTAGTGGCGGATCATGCCGTTGAAGTTGAAGGGGGCGGCCGTCCCGACGTACAGCTGGATGTCGGATACCTCCGGCACCTCGGCCAGCGCCCGGCCCATATCCTCTGCCAAGGCGGCGGTCACCTCTAGTGGCGTGTGCTCCGGCAGATCGACGATGATCTGCATCTCGTTCTTGTCGTCGAACGGCAGCATCTTCACCGCGACGCCGCGGGTGAAGAACATCGTGGTAGCGGCAAGCAGCAGGATCACCACTGAGGCCAGCATCGCCCACATCCACTTCGGCTGCCGCAGCAGGGGACTCATGATGCGTCGGTAGAGCTGGTAGATGCGGGTCTTCTCCAGCACGTAGGCGGGTTCTTCCTTCTCGGCATGCGCGCCGCGGAGCAACCGAGAGGCCAGCCACGGCGTACCGATGAGTGCCACCGCCAGCGAGAAGAGCATGGCCACCGTCGCGCCGATCGGCATCGGGCTCATGTACGGGCCCATCAGCCCGGATACGAACAGCATCGGCAGCACGGCAGCGATCACCGTGAGCGTGGCCAAGATGGTCGGGTTGCCAACCTCGTCCACGGCGGCGCGCGCGGCAGCACGCAGTGGCCGGTCCCGCATCGCGAAGTGCCGTTCCATGTTCTCAGCCACGATGATCGAGTCGTCGATCACGATACCGGTGACGAAGATCAGCGCGAACAGCGTCACCCGGTTTAGCGTGTAACCGAAGAACTGGTAGACGAAGAGGGTGAGCGCGAAGGTGATCGGCACCGAGAGCATGACGATCACCGCGCTTCGCCAGCCCATCGCCAGAGCCACCACCACGCCTACCGCGATGATCGCCAGCAGCAGATGCGCCTTCAGCGTGTTGGTCTTCTCCCGAGCCGTCTCGCCGTAGTTACGCGTGATGTGCGTCTCCACGTCGTCAGGCAGCAGACGGCCGTGCAGCGGCTCGATCTTCGCCTCCAGAACCCGGCCAAGCTCTGTGGCGTCGGCGCCCGCCCGCTTGGAGACCGCAATGGTCACCATGGGATCGAGGGGCTCGCCCGGCACACCATGGAAGGTGTAGGTGGAGACCTCCTCGGGCCCATCGATGACATCCGCGACGTCCGATAACTGCACCAGGGCACCGTCACGCACGTCGAGCACTACGGCGCCCACGTCCCGGGCCGAGCTGAGAAACGGCCCGGCGGTGACCCGCACGACCTCGCCCCCTTTGGTGTACTCGCCGGCATCGACGTTCAGGTTGGTCGCGCGCAGACGCTCGGCGATCATCGTTGGGTCAACGCCGTAGGCGGCCATCCGGTCGGGTGAGAGCTCGACGCGAATCTCTCTCGGATAGCCGCCGATCACCGAGACATCACGGACCTCGGGGACGGCCTCTAGCGCTACCCGGAGCTCGTCCGCCATGGCCCGTAGCGCGGCGTGACCGTAATTCTCACCGGCAAGCGTCAGGTTGAAGAACGGCACGTCGTCGATCGTCACGGTCTTGATCAACGGCATGCTCAAGCCCGGGGGCATGCGGTCGGCATATTTCAGCAGCGTGAAGTAGAGCCTCACCAGGCTCTCTTCCATGTCTCGCCCGACCGCATAGCGCACCGTGACCAAACCATAACCCGGCCGAGCGTGGCTGTAGACATACTCGACGCCCTCGATCCCGGAGAGCACGTTCTCCAACGGGATGAGCAGCCGGTTCTCGATCTCCGCGGGTGCTGCCCCCGGCATCGGCAGGTGGATGTCGGCTAGCGGGACTATGATCTGCGGTTCCTCTTCGCTGGGCAGCGTGATGACGGTGTAGACTCCGAGGGCCAGTGCGCCCGCCAGCAGCAGGGGCGTCAGCTTGGAGTTGATGAACGCATCGGCCAGCTTGCCCGCAAACTCACTCCTCATCGAATTCCCTCCACACCCGCGGTCTGCTGGTCGACAAAGGGCGGCAGCCAATCGAGCTGCCGCAGGCCAGCGATGGGCTGCCCGTCAACGAGCTGCGCGGCGGGTGCCCGCACCAAGAGCGCGTCGGTCCCGGGCCCGGCGAGCAATTCCACGGTCTCACCGAGTCGCTGGCCCAACCGCACCCAGCGCAGCCGCAGTTCGTCGCCCTCCACCACGAACACGCCTTCCAGCTGCCCGCGGGTTACCACCACATCGGCGGGAATCCAGCGGGTCGTGGTCGTCGGCTCGCTGAGCTCGATCCGGACGAACGCGCCGGGCGGAATGCCGGGCAACCCAGTTGAGTCTGGCTGGAAGCGGGCCTCGACGCGGAAACGCCTGCTTGCCCGCTCTAGCGCCGGGACGACACGTGTCACCGTCGCGGGATAGCGCCGCGCCGTTTCCGGCCGATACACCATGACCGGGTGGCCGACGGCCAAACGCCCTGCCATCTCGGCGGGCAGATCGGCCTCGATCTTCGTAGAAGTGGTTCCGATCATCTTGAGGATCGGCACACCCGGCACGGCCAGGTCGCCGGGGTCCGCCATGCGGGCCGTGATCACGCCGTCGAAAGGAGCGCGCAGCACAACGTAGTCGCGCTGGGCCCAAACATCGCGCAGCGCCGCCTCTGCCATCTGCAGGCGCGCGTTCGCGTCATCCAGCTCCTGCGCCGTCGCTGCACCATCAGCGGCGAGCGCAGCGATCCGCTGGTGCCACTGCCGCGCCAGCTGCGCGGCCGCCTCCGCGCTCCTGATGCGCGCGTCGATCTCTTTACTGTCGAGGGTGACTAGCGGCGCGCCCGCGGACACGCGTGCACCGATGTCGACCAGGACCTGGCGAATCGTGCCGCTGATTCGCGTCGCGATCTCCGCTTCTTCCGTCGCGACGATCGTCCCAGGCAGCGTGATCATGCTGTAGGATGCGGCCGCCCTTGAAACCTCTACGTTGACCGGTTCCGAGCTGATGGGCAGCTCGCCGGGCTCGCCACCGCACGCCGCGGCGGCAGCAGCCAGACTCAAGGCTAGGACTAGCCTACTCGACTTCATCGCTGACTCTCTATCGCTGATTCTCAAGGTTGGACTGTGATCGCACGAAATCGAGTCGCGCGACCGCGATGTGATAGTTCGCCAAGGCTGTGATGGTATGCTCCCGCATCGCCGTCGCACGCGCCTCGGCCTGCAGCAGGTCGGCAGCCGTCGCCAGCCCCTCGTCGAAGCGGCGACGCATCAGCTGGCGCCCTGACTCTGCAGCCGCCCACGCCGCTCGCGTTGCCTCAACCTGCTGACGACCGCTGCTCACGGCGCGCTCCGCCTGATCGAGTTCGTTCCGGGCGTCGCGAAGTGCCTGATTGTACTCGATGCGGGCAACCCGCCGTCCCAGCTCGGTCCGCTGCAGGTCTGCAGAGCGGGCCAATCCCGCGAACAGGGTCCAGCGCAATGTGACACCGACTGTCCAGTCGTCTTCGTCGAAGCCGAAGGCGTCGCTGCTGTGCGTCGCGTACAGGGCGAACGCGTCGAGCGCCGGGAGATGGCTGAGGAACGCACGCCGCCGCGCGGCGCCTACAGCCTCTGCTGCAGCGGCCAGGGCCCGCAGGTCGGCTCGGGCCTCAGGCTCGAACTCCTGCTCCGGCAGCGGTGACGGCAGCGCGAGCGAGTCCGTCGGCTCCGGCAGCGTATCCGGACTCCAGCCCAGCTCTCGCCCCAGCTCGTGCAGCGCATCCAGCCTGGCACGCTCCGCCTCAGCCCGCTGGGCCCGCGCCGCTGCGAACTCCGCCTCGGCCTGAAGCAGGTCTGCCTCGGTGAGCAGGCCTCGCTCGCGCCGCCGGCGGAACGATTCCACGGTGGCCCCTGCCGCCTCGTCTGCGGCGGCCGCCGCTTCCAGTCGGGCCACCGCCGCCAGCGCCTGGTAGTACAACACGCGCGTGACCAGAACCGTCGCCTCACGCGTGCGAACCGCTGACCACGCTGCCGCCTCCGCCTGCCTTCGAGCGGCTGAGCGCCCCGCCCAGGCGGTCGGGTCGAGCACACTCCAGCGCAGACCGACGTTGGCTGACCAGTCGCCGATCGGGCCCGGTCTGTTCAGGGCTGCGATGTCGAAGTCCTCAGAACCGAACCGGCCCTGACGAAGCTTGGTGCCGAAGGCGAAGACCGGATCTACCGAGCGCGTGTATCCGGCCTCAGCGGCCAGCTGTGGCCAAAGAGGTGCCGAGGCGCTCCGGCCCTGGCTGGCGGCGATATCGCGCCGGGCCTCTGCGACGGCCAGAGCGGTGTTCCCGGCCAGCGCCGCCTCAATGGCCTCCTCTAGGGATGTCCGGCGCAGAACCGGGCCGGGCACGGCTGGACCGCCCTGGGAGAAGCCAGAGCCAGGCCAGGCGCTGACTAGGAGCGCGGCGATGGAGGTGGCTTTGATCAACTTATCCATATGTCCCTATGTGTTGGCCGTGATTGCGCTGTTCACGGCCTTCAGAATCGCTAGAGCTCACAGTGATGAATGCAGTCGATGACGCGCGTGACCCGGGGATCGTCGATCCGATAGTAGACGTTCACGCCGTCCCGGCGACTGGCGAGGATCCCCTTGTCGCGCATGAGGTTGAGGTGCTGGGAGGCAACCGCCTGTTCGATTCTCAGCGCCTCGTAGATCGCTGTCACGTTCTGCTCGCCCTCACGGTCGAGCAGCTCGATGATCTGGAGGCGGACCGGGTGCCCGATGCACTTGAGCATGGTCGCGGCCGTTTCGATGGCCTCAGCGGCTAACTTCTGGCGTTCTAGGGTCACAGCGATAGTCCTCCGGGCGTCTCCTGCATTATAACATAGCAATATATCTATATCCAGGACTCCTCGTCAACCCCCACTTCAGCTGGCCTGACGCGCCGATGTCCGCCGCTTGCTTGACCGGCCGGCGCCGCGGATCGAAGTTTCAGCTGACCCCAACCGCTCGCTGGAGACGGAGGCGACCGTGGAGATCAAGCCGAACCGGCTCGTGTATCTGGGGTACGGGAAGTACTGGCGATCCGATCAGATCGTGGGTCTCGTTCCGATTGAAGACGAGCGCGGCCCTGGCCGCCGCACCGATGTGCATGTGGCTACGCTCTCTCAGCCGATCGTTGCTTCCCGCTCCGAGGATGCGATTCGGCGCGAGATGGCAGCGACGACCGAGGAGGAGTTTCAGGTCGGGGAGCTGCGGGCCGCTGTCGCCGATCTGCTTGAGGATCTGTCCGCTCTCTCCCCCGTCCTCAAGCGCATGCTGCTCAATGAGGGCAGCTTTGATGTGCGTCGCTGGGAGGACCGCCTCCGGGCTGTCGCTGGCCCGGCGGAGGGTCGCTCCGGCCAGGAGGATCTCTTCGGGTCGACGGGCTAGCTGTGAGGTTGACCTGCCGACAAGCGCCAATCGTTCGTCATCGACCCTGACCTCCAAGCGGATTCGTTGGCCGCGTTGCGAGCCAGCGCATCGACAGGTGATCTCGTTGCAGCGGTTGCTCTTCGCATCCACCAGCAAGTCCATCCTTACTGCGGCGTTCCTCGCCCTGCTTGTCCTCGCGCCTGATCTCGCAGCCCAGGGCCGGGGTCGTTGCGAGAACGGGCGGGTCGCTCGGATCGCTATTGAGAGCCAGCCGGTGTTCGCGGACAGCGCGGGCGCGATGCTCTCCAAGCTCTACGCCGTGGCGAATTGGCTACACATCGAGACCCGGGAACGTGTGATCCGGCAGGAGCTGCTGTTTCGCACGGGTGACTGTTTCGACCCGTTGCGAATGAGCGAGAGTGAGCGCTTGCTGCGTGAGTTCGCTTTCTTGCAGTCAGCGAGCGTGGAGGCACGGCAACGGTGGGACGGCGACTGGGATGTGGCCGTAGTCACCCGGGACGACTGGTCGCTGCGACTGGAGCCGCAGTTCCAGTTCGGCGGCGGCTTCGATGTGACTGGGATCGGCCTGGCCGAGCGGAATCTCTGGGGTACGGGGCGGGGAATCGAGCTCCAGTACGTGGACCGGCCTGGGCGTGACGAGGTGGGCGCCGTCTACTTCGATCCGAGGTTTTTCGGCACGCGCTGGGACCTACTGCTGAGTGGGGCCCGCACCGAGCCCGGCTGGCTGCTTCGTGGGACGATTGGGTACCCGTTCCTGGGCCTGGTCGGGCGACGGGCGGCCTTTCAGGATGCCCTCTACGGCGAGCGCTGGTTTCGCTATATCGTCGGGGATGCGGAGTCGCTCAGTGCACTGATCCTGCCCTACAGGCAGTGGGCTCTGCAGTTGGGAGGAGCTGTGCGGCTACTGGCAGCACCGCGCGGTGAGGCCACCAAGTTGGGCACGTATGGCCTGATCCTATCCTACGAGCGGCTCACCTACGGCAACAGCTTCTGTGAGGATGGGTCGGGGACGAACGGCTGCGGCTTTTCCGGTGCGGAAGCGGACGCGCTCACCTCGCTGACGCTGCGCGAGCGAGAGAGCCTGCGGTTGAACCTGGTGGTCGGCGTGCGAGGACTCGAGTTCGTCCAGCGGAGTGGTCTGAGCACGTTGCGCGGCGAGGAGGACATCGCGCTTGGTATGGCGGCCGACCTGGTCCTGGGACTGGCGGCTCGCGCCTTCGGCTCCCGTGACAGACACGTGCTTGCAGCGCTTGACCTCTACGGGGGCTCCCGGGTCTGGGGTGACTGGTTCTGGCTGGTTCGGGCGAACGTGGAGGTGCGGCGCGACTACAAGGCGCGCCGCTGGCAGGACGTATTCGCCGCGTTCCAGTGGACCAACTATTGGCGACTCAGTCGGCGGCACTCGGTTTTGCTGACGGCCCAGGGGGGTGGGGGGTGGAGGGCGACGATTCCATTCCAGCTGACCTTGGGCGCTCCGTGGGGGCTGGCGGGCCTTGCGGCGCACCGCTACCCCGGCGGTGCCCGCGTTGTGGTGCGCCTGGAGGACCGCTACCTGTTGGCGACGGTGGGGAGGCTCTTCGACCTGGGCACCGCGCTGTTCGTGGACGGCGGGCGCATGTGGGCCAACGAGACGCTCTATGGGGTCAACTCCGGCATCCGTGGCTCGGTCGGCGCCAGTGTGCGGCTGGCCATGCCGGCCGGCGCGCGCATGACCTACCGTCTCGACGTGGGCGCGCCGATCGATGCTCGTACGGATCTCGGCGATGTCGTCGTCTCGTTTCGCATCGAACGCGTGCTGCGGCTGGAGAGGGATCCGATCGACCGCCAGTTGGGTCGCAGCCGCGACTTCGCACTCGGTTCTGCTGCGGCAAACCTGAAGTAAGCCGGCAAGCCAGGCTCTCCAAGACAACACAACGAGCAGGTCGGTGATTGCGGGAACCGGCGCCGGTGGCCAAGCTTCCTAGTGGGTGTAGGGGGCCATCGGGCGCCGCATACCCTTCCGATCAAGGATGCGCATCATGAGGTACTCTGCAGGCCCGTTGACCTGGACGCTGCTCGGCCTGGCTGCGACGGCCGCGCCGTCGGTGGCCCAGAGCTTCGATCACGCCGGCTTCGACTCCGTGCTCGCCCGCTATGTCCAGGACGGCCGGGTGGACTACGCTGCTCTCAAGCTGGGTCGAGCTTCTCTGGACAGCTATCTGGATCGAGTGGCTGCGGTGACGGCTGAGGAGTTCGCCAGCTGGCCGTCGCAGGAGCAGGTTGCCTACTTGCTCAACGCCTACAACGCCTACGTACTCGAGACGGTCGTCGACCGTTACCCGATAAGAGGCAGCAGCTTCTTGAAGAAGCTGACCGCGCCCACGCGGTTCGCCCTCCCGGCGGCCTCGATTCGTCACGTGGACGGCGCCTTCGACGGTATCTTGCACAAGGTGGCTGGACAAGAGACCACTTTGGACGGGATCGAGCACGAGACTCTGCGGGCCAGGTACACGGAGCCGCGCGTCCACTTCGCCCTTGCCTGCGCAGCGGTGAGTTGCCCACCGCTGCGCGAGGAGGCGTATCGCGGGGGTCGTCTGGACGCGCAGCTGGACGATCAGGGCGGGAGGTTCCTGAGCGATCCGCGGTTGAACCGCTTCGAGATCGAGCGCGCACAGGTGTACCTGTCGAAGATCTTCGATTGGTGCGGAGAAGATTTCCTTCAGTTCGCCCGCGAATCGGGCTATCAAGGCGACGAGCGAATCAACGGCGTGCTCAGTTTCGTGTCCCGCTACCTTCTGGATCGTGTCGTCGAGTTTCTGGAGAGCGGAGAGTATCAGGTTCGATTCCTGAGCTTCGATTGGACTCTGAACGATCAGGCGATTGCCGCTGCCGGTCAGTGAACGGGCGCGCGGCGGTCGGACTGGTCGGCTTGGCTGTTTCCATCACGCTGGCCTCCGCTGCCAGCGCGCGCGCCGCGATTCAGCTGCAGAATGACGCTCAGGCAGACTCGCTGCAGCGGGTGGAGGGTGCCTGGAATGCGCCTCGCGTGCGGGAGTTCGTCCGTCGAGCCATCGTGCGGCGCGCGACCTGGGCGGGTGAGGAGGTGCTGCAGGACTACCGAGCGCACGCGCGTGGCCACATCTACTTTCTCTACGATCTCGGGCGGGGAACGGAGCGTCACCTGGTCAAGGCCGATCAGATGGCGCTGGATCTGTATTGGCGAGCCCCCGGCCGGACCCGCCAGCTGATCGTGGGGCGGCGTGAGAGGAAGGTCCTGCCGACCAACATCCGATATCACCTGGATCACCTGACCGTCGTGATGGACAACCTCGGCGACCGCGTGAGCCTGGGCGAGGGCTCGGAGGTCAGGGACGCGCTGCACCCGGCGGCGCCGGAGGCACTGGAGTTCTACGAATATCGTCTGGCTGACTCGCTGACCTTGGTGATGCCGGACCGCGAGGTGCGGGTCTATAAGATCGAGGTGCGCCCCCAAGATCCGGACGGCGCTGGTCTGGTCGGCGCGATCTATCTGGACCGGCTATCGGCGGATATCGTGCAGATGGAGTTCACCTTCACTGCCGCTTCCTATCTCGATGATACTCTGGACTACTTCAGCATCCGTCTCGAGAACGCTCTCTGGCAGGGACGCTACTGGCTGCCGCACCGTCAGGGGATCGAGCTCCGCCGCGATATCAAGGCGCTGAAGTTTCCCGCTGGCGGGATCATCCGCGCCGAATTCAGGATCAGCGACTACCAGTTCAACATAGGCACCCTGGAGAGTTTCTTCCGAGGGCCGCAAGTCACCGCGCTCCCAGCATCCTTGCGTGAGGCGTTCGAGTTCGACGAGGGACTCTACGCCGCCCTCGATCCGGACGTGGCTGTTGCACCGCCCTCGCTGGAGGGGATTCGCGAGTCGGCGACCCAAATCGTCACCGAGTCGTACCTGCAGCGGCTCGGGGGGCTGCGACTCGCGGTACCCGGCGTCTCGTCGGTCCTTCGCTTTCGCCGCTCGGAAGGGCTCTACGCCGGTCCCGGCTTGAGCCGCGGCTTGCCAAACAGTGCGAGGGGCATCCTCCTGGCCGGCTACGCGTTCGGGGCAGATCGCTGGGGTCTGGAGGGTAGGTTGCAGGTGCCCCTGGTTGGGTCGCTCGATCTCGAGCTGGAGGGCTACTGGAACCGTGCGGCGGATGTCACGCCTTGGACCGCCAGCTCGGGCGCGATCGCAACGCTCGCCGCGCTGCTCGACGGGGAAGACTACCGCGCGCCGTTTTGGGCGAGCGGCGCCGGGCTGGCACTGGTGCGTCCCTGGGGCGCGGCGCGTGCGCGCGTCTCCCTGGCTTGGGAGAGTTGGGAGCCGGCGACCTTGGGCGCGGACGATCTCATTGATCGCAGCTATCGCGGCGTTCGCGCGGTCGATGATGGCGAGGTCGCCTGGCTCGCGGCCGAGCTGAAGCGGCCGCCGCTGGTCGCTGTGGAGGCGGTCGGCGGCCTGTCTTGGGAGGGGCGGCTCGAGGCTGCAAGCCGTTCGCTGGTCGGCGACTTCGAGTACGTGCGGGCGACGTTGCGGGCGGAGCAGTTCTGGCCGGCCGTGGCGCTCGGGCTGGATCTCCGTCTCTCGGCAGCGGCCGGCGCTGTGGGCGGCGGTCGGATCCCGGCCCAGCGTCTCTTTCCTGCCGGCGGCCGTGGCAGCGTCCGGGGCTACGGGTTCCACGGCTACGCGGGCAACCTCTACGCTTCAGGGGGGATCGAGCTGAGCCGCAAGATCCGCCACCCGTGGGTGTCCCTCTCCCTATTCGCGGATGTCGGGTGGGTCGGCAGCCAGGGCAGCAGCGCCGAGCGCGCCTTGGACGTGTGGAATCGGGCGGGCGATCCAGCCAGAGCGACGCACGGACCGCTGATCGGGGTCGGTGCCGGTGTGGGCCTTGTCTTCGATATCTTGCGCGTGGGACTAGCGCGCGGGCTGCGACAGGGAGGGATCTGGGAACTGGTGGTGCGGGTGAGGCCGGATTTCTGGGACTGGCTGTGAGGCCTCACCCGGCCTTCGTCTGATACCAGTTGGATCCCACACCCATATCGACGTCGATGGGGACGTCCAGTTCGAGAGCTCCTTCCATCTTCGATCTCACGAGGGCACGCACAACATCGAGTTCGGCCGGTGGAACTTCGAAGAGGAGTTCGTCGTGCACCTGCAAGATCATCCGAGCGCCGCTGCGCTGCTCTATCAAGGCACGATGGATGTTGATCATCGCCAGCTTGATGAGGTCCGCCGCTGTGCCCTGGATCGGTGAGTTGGTCGCGACCCGCTCGCCGAAGCCCCGGATGTTGGGGTTCTTCGAGTTGAGCTCGGGGATGTAGCGTCGGCGCCCGAACAGCGTCTCGACGTAGCCCTGCTCGCGGGCGAGCGCGATCTGACGGTCGAGGTACTCGCGGATGGCTGGGAATCGCTTGAAGTAGTTGTCGATGAAGCGGCGGGCATCCGCCACGCTTATGCCGAGCTGCCGCGCGAGCGCCATGGGTCCCTGGCCGTAGATCGTCGCGAAGTTCACGGTCTTCGCCTGAGCCCGCATGCCGGCCGAGACGGCCTTTGGAGCCACAGCGAAGATGAGAGCCGCTGTCTCGCGATGTATGTCGCGTCCTCTCTGGAAAGCCTCGACGAACGCGGGGTCGCCGGAGAGATGGGCGAGGATGCGCAGCTCGATCTGGGAGTAGTCAGCGCCCAGGAACATCACATCCTCCGCCGGCACGAAGCCCTTGCGGATCTCGGCACCGAGCGGGGTGCGGATGGGGATGTTCTGCAGGTTGGGGTCGGAGCTGGAGAGACGCCCGGTCGAGGTAACGGTCTGGTTGAAGGACGTGTGGATCCGCTGCGTCTCGGGATTCACCAGGGCCGGCAGCGCGTCCACGTATGTCGACTTGAGCTTTGCCAGCTCGCGGAACTCGATGATGAGCCGCGGCAGCTGGTGACCCTCGCCGGCTAGCTCTTCGAGCACTTCGGCATCGGTGGACGGGCCTGTCTTGGTCCGTTTCTTGGCCGGAAGCCCGAGCTGATCGAAGAGCACCTCGCGCAGCTGTAGCGGCGAATTGATGTTCAGCTCGCGGCCTGCGACCTTGTAGATCTCCTCCTCGACCAGGTTCAGTTCCTCTTGGAGCCGCTCGCTCATCCGCGCGAAGAAATCCAGATCGATCGCGACGCCCGCTCGTTCCATGTCGGTCAGGACCGGCATCAGCGGCATCTCGATCTCATCGAACAGTCTTCTCAGATCGTAGTCATCGAGCTGGCGGCTGAGCCGCTGATAGATGCGCAGCACCAGTTCGGCGCGTTCCGCGGCATAGCGGCCTGCTACCGCGGGATCGAGTTGTGAGAAGCAGATCTCCGCTTTTCCTTTCCCGCACAGTTCCGCGTACTCGGTCAGCTTGTGCCCGAACTCCTCCACCACAAGTGTCTCGAGGTCGTGTTGCCGGCGGCCGGGGTCGAGGCAGTAGGAGGCGATCATCACGTCGCGCAGCGCCCCCTCTAAGCTGAGGCCCGCCCGATCGAGGACCAGCAGGGCGCGTTTCAGGTCATGGCCGATCACCGCGACGTCCGGGTCGGCCAGCAGAGCTGTGAGGGGCTGCATCGCCTCCGAGGTCACGGCCGGCGGAGCGCGCCCTGAGGTTTCCGGCCCAGACTCCAGCGGCAGCTCACCGGGCCGGCTGGGTGCGACGTGCGCCAGGGGGAAGTAGAAAGCGCGGCCCGGCTCGCTGGCGATCGCGAGCCCCACGAGAGCTTCGGGGGTTGGCCCGGTGCCTTCGGGGCGTACCTCGAGGGCCATCACGCCGTGGCGCCGCACCTCTTCCACGACCGCGCGCACCCGCTCCACGTCCGTGACGAGCTCGTAGCGAGACGTCCGCTGGACCGCGGGTGCTGGCCGCTCCGGCGCGGCGAAGTCGCGGACCAGGGAGTGGAACTCGAGTTCCAGAAAGAGAGTGCGGAGCCGCTCACGGTCCGGCTCGCCGGCCTTCAGCTGCTCGAGGTCCAGCGTGATGGGGAGATCGGTGCGGATGGAGACGAGCTCTTTGGACAGGCGAGCATCGTCAGCGTGCCGCTTGAGCGCCTCGCGCGCGCGCTTCTGTGCCACATCATCCGCGTGGGCGAGGATGTCTTCGATCGGCCCGAACCGTTGGATGAGCTGCACCGCTGTCTTGGGCCCGATCCCGTGGACGCCTGGGATGTTGTCGGACGAGTCGCCGACCAGAGCCAGGTAGTCGGTGACGCGCTCCGGGGGCACGCCGAGCCTCGCGGCAGCGTTCTCACCGTCGACGAGCTCCGCCTCCACAGCCGCGGGCCCGCCGCGGCCCGGGTTGAGGAGTGCGATGCCTGGGCCGATCAGCTGGTAGAAATCCTTGTCGCCGGAGACGATGATCGCCTGCATACCGGAGTCGCTTGCCTGTCGGGCCAGGGTGCCGATGACGTCGTCGGCCTCGCAGCCTTCGAGCTCAAGCACCGGGATGTTGAAGCCCGCCAGGATCTGACGAATCCGCCGCATGGCGGTGTCGAAATCCTGTTGCAGAGTTTCGTCGAGCTTCTCACGGGTGGCCTTGTAGTCCTCGTAGATCTCGTGCCGAAAAGTCTCTTCACCGCCGGCGTCGAACACGAAGCCGAGAAAGTCGGGCTTATGGTCCGCCAAGATCTTGCGGATGAACTGTGTGATCCCCCAGGGCGCCGAGGTGTTCTCGCCTCTGGAGGTTCGCAGCGGCCGGCTGATCATGGCGTAGAACGCCCGGTAGACCAGGGCGTGCCCGTCAACCAGAAAGACCGTCTCAGTTCTGCGCTTGGCCATGTTTGGGGAATATGCGGCCTCGAGAGAGGTGCGCCTAGTGGCGGGCGCCTTTGACCGGGCCGTCAGCGAGGCCTGAAAAACGCTCGCCCGGACTCAAGAGTCCGGGCGAGCGATCGGCCCCGGTCGTTATGCGGAACTCGAACTAGACGCGGGTCACGTTCGCAGCCTGCAAGCCCTTGTCACCCTGGCGAATCTCGAACTCCACTTCCTGGCCCTCAGAGAGCGTTTTAAACCCCTCCATAGTGATTGCCGAAAAGTGGACGAACACGTCCTCGCCACCATCAGGTTGCTCAATGAAGCCGTAACCCTTGGCGTCATTGAACCACTTCACGCGCCCTCTGGCCATCAACCTACCTCCTGCATGAGTAATGATGCGGTTAAGACGCGCCCATGATACTTGAGAGCTGGTTCACTGTCAACAGCAGCTCGTCGGCTACCCTACGGACCCTCACTCTGCCAGCTCGCCTGGCCAGATCTCGTCGTAGAGCTGCCGGTAGATGCGAAGCTGCGTCTGCACCCCCCTCACGTAGCCACGCGTCTCGGCGAAAGGTATGCGCTCGGCGAACAGCTCAGGGTCGATCTTGTACTCGGGCCGCCGCTGCCAGCGCCGCGCTCGAGTTGGGCCGGCGTTATACGCGATCAGGGCGAGTTGGAGCTCCCCGTACCGTCGCTGCAGGTCGGCGAAGTAAGCGGTGCCTAGATGGACGTTGATCTCCGGGTGATAGAGGAGCTCCAGGCTGTAGTCCCTGACACCTAGGCGCCCCGCCCACCAGCGGCCGGTCTCGGGCATGAGCTGGAGCAGGCCGCGGGCCCCGGCACGCGAGGTCGCGTCGGCTGCGAACAGGGATTCCTGGCGGACGATCGCTGCCATGAGGCTGGGGTCGAGCCGCCGGGCTTGTGACTCGGCGACGATGATCTCGCGATAGGCGAGCGGGTAGATGGCCCGCAGAACGCTGGCGCTCCAACGGCCGTCCAGCTCCGCATGGGCGCTCCACCCGAGGCGAACCGCCTCCTCGCCGAACCCGCGCTCGGCCAGGGCCATTGAGAGGCCGAGCAGCTCCTCGGGACGGCGCGGGCGTGATGTGAGGATGCTCTCCAGGATCGTCGCGGCCTCCTCAGCCAACCCGGCCTGCCGCAACAGGTTGATGAGATCGAACCTGCGGGCGGTCTCGG
This sequence comes from Gemmatimonadota bacterium, assembly GCA_039586495.1. GTDB lineage: Bacteria > Gemmatimonadota > Gemmatimonadetes > Palauibacterales > KS3-K002. The sequence continues at coordinate 26,041 of JBDHKG010000053.1, forward strand.
CATCGATGGGCTGTGGCTGCGGTCCAGCCGGTAGGGTGGCCCAGGCGTCGATGCCGGCCCGCTCTGCGGCGAGGAGGCCATAATAGCCGAAGGGATCGTGGCCGTGCGCGTCCTGGAACAGCCGCTCGGCCTCCGCCGCTCGCTGCGGGCCACCCTCGGCTACACGTGCCCGCGCCGCCCAGTACGCGGCTCTGGCCTGGCGCTCCCCGCGCCGCTCGCTCCGACGCAACCGGTCGAAGTGAACGCGGGCAGCAGCGTATTCGCCGGCCATGAAGTCCAGAATGCCCAACCGGAAGCCTGCGCTGCCTGCGGCCTGCGACCCGGCGTAGCGGCTGGTGAGTTCCTCGTAGATCGCTTGGGCTTGAGCCACGTTCCCCGCACTCTCGTACAGGTCGCCCAGGAGCGAGAGCGCTCTCAGAGCCGACGACGTGCCCGGATAGCGATCGGCGATCTCTCGCAAGCGCGCCCGACCCTCCCGTCGCCAGCCGCGGCGGTGCGTCGCCCGCGCGATCAGGTATTCGGCCTGAGCTTCGATGGACGGCGACGGCCGAGCAGCAAGGAGACGCTCGAGCTCGTCAATGGCGGCGAAGTAGGAACCGCCACTGTAAAGTAGCTCGCCGATCTTGAGCTGCAGACTCTCTCGCTCGCTCTTCGGAACCGTGACCGCCTGCAGGTAGAGTTGGTACTCCTGTGCCGCCCGCGATGGCCCCCCTGACCTCTCGAAGCTCTGAGCCAGCCTGAGGTGATCGTCGGACCCCAGGCCCGGCAGCTGCGACAGCAGCTCCGCTGCCGCAAGGGCTGAGCGCGGCGTGAGGCGAACCGCTGCCCGTAGAGTCTGCCGCGCGCCTGCGGTGTCCGCCTGCTCCAGCTTAAGGCGCGCGGCCCGTACCCGCAGGTCAGCTGCGCCGTTTCCGACCTCTGGCGCGACGGCGGCATCCAGCAGGATTTGCAGAGCAGCCTGGCGGTCCCCCACCGCTTCGTATGCCGTCACGCTGGCCAGTGTGCGGCGATAGAGGGGCACGTCGGTGGCCGGATCCAGCAGTCGGCGCACCGCGGCGGTGTCGCCGTGCGGGGCCAGGGCCTCAGCGGCGCGGATCGCCGACCAGGGTTTCAGTTCCGGGGCGTACTCGGCCGCACGGGTCCACGCCGCTGCCGCGTCCGCCGCCTGGCCGAGGTTCTCGAGCGCGCGGGCTAGGCCGATCTCGGCCAGGGTCCGCGGTACGCGCTCGATCGAGTACCTGAGGAAGGTGCGGTAGCTCTCGGCCGCACGCTCGTGCTCGCCGGTCTCGAGCCAGGCTCGGGCCAGTAGCGAGCGCCCCTCGCCATAGCCGATCGAGTCGAGCCAGGCCACTCCCTGAAGTCGACGCTCCACGGCCTCCCAGGCGCCGCGCCCGGC
>JBDHKG010000054.1:0-23941 GCA_039586495.1 Gemmatimonadota bacterium
GCCGGGCTGATCCTCAAGCTGGGTGACCTCGCCAGGGCCTCTCGGCTCGAACAGCAGAACGCGCTGTTGGTGGCGGACGTCCAGCGCATGCAGGAGACGGTGGATCAGTTGACTCAGTCGCTGACGGCGATATCGGAACGCGATCGCCGCTTTCGGTTGCTGGCCGGCCTGCCGGAGATCGACCCTGAGGTCCGGCAGGTGGGTATCGGTGGTCCCGGCACCGGCTCGATCGAGAACGAGCCGCTGCTCGAGCTCGATACGGCTCTGGGCGCCGAGGTCTACACCACCACGGCCGACCTGAACCGGCTGCTCCGGCAGTCGAATCTGCTGCAGGTCAGCCTTGAGGAGGCGGCGCGAACGATGGAGGCGCGGCGAGACGAGCTGGCGGCCTACCCCTCGATCGACCCCACCACAGGCTGGTTGAGCTCGACCTTCAGCCGCAGCCGCTGGCACCCGCTGCTCAACGTGCGCCGCCCGCATGAGGGTATCGACATCTCCGCCCGGCGGGGTACCCCGGTTGTCTCCACCGCCGACGGCCAGGTGACCTACGCTGGCTGGCGACCCGGCTTCGGGTGGACGGTCGAGATCGACCACGGGAACGGCGTCAAGACGCGTTACGCCCACAACGAGAAGAACCTGAAGGTGAAGGTGGGCGACAGCGTACGCCGCGGCGACGTGATCGCGCTGGTCGGGAGCAGCGGGCTGGCGAAGGGGCCGCACGTGCACTACGAGGTTCTGGTGAACGGCCGGGCGGTCAATCCGGAGAACTACCGACTGCACAGGGTCATCGTGGAGTAGCGCGGCGGCTTCGCTGCGCGACCCTCATCAGAGCGGGCTGCGACCCGCTCTTTTTTCATCCCACCAGAATTCGATCTCCCTCCACCTTCGCGCGGTAGGTCTTGAGCGGCACTCGCACGGGACCTCCAGTCGCTTCACCGGTCCCGACGTTGAACTCGCCGCCATGCCAGGGGCAATCGAGGGTGCAGCCGTCGCCGTCCACCGAGCCCTCGCTCAGCGACGCCCGCCATGCGTACAGCGATCGCTGACCGCATGGAACCTGCCCCCCACGTTGAAGAGGGCGATGGCATCCGCTCCCTTGTAGACCCGCTTCGACGCGCCCGGTGGCACCTCGTCGACCGTCGCGACAGCGCTGAAGCCCTCGGCATCACGCTCGACCGTTGTCGCCATCTCGGACACAGATGCGCCACCCAGTGAGTCGAGCACATCCCGCAGCGACATCTGGATGCAGGTGAAGATCGGGGTGTCTTTCAGCGTATACGCTGACGCATCGCTCTCCCGAAGCTCCATCACGAGATCGAGGAATTCTCCGGGGTCGTCGCCCTCGAACCCCACCATGAACTCCTAGTCATCGAGTCCGAAGGAATACGCGGTGTTGATGCGGATGTCGGGATACTCGCGGCCGATGCGCATGTGCTCGCTCATCATCTCCTGCCGTTCCGCAAGCGGCAGCTTGTACCAAGCACGCGTCTTGACGAACGGATAGAGGAAGAGGTACCGCGAATCCTGCGGGCTTACCCTGTTGCGGTCATCCAGCTCAGGATCGTTCAAGAACTCATAGACCGAGCGCCTGGTCATCGCGAGGTAGCTTGTACGGGGTCGTCAGATATGCCCCCATACGCGCCGAGAAGATCGCCGTCTCCAGCGCTTGCAGCGTCTCTAGGTCCTCGGTCGCCTGCCACAGCATGAAGTCAACGTCACCACGCGTGCCCATCAGGCTATACGAGCGGAGCAGCGACCTGGCCTGGAATCCACGGATCGTATCGGCGAGTTCCACCTTCTGGCTGACCTGCTTGTCCGTGCTCAGCCGCCGCCACATCGGATCCAGCTCGAAGAAGAGGTGGCGGACGAGCTGCCGTCTCTCGTCGCCTCGCGTCAATCTTCTCTCCTTTCCTCGAACTCGGCTCGGCTGAAACCGTCAGCTCCCGACTACCGTAGTGTCCAGTGACCGGTCACAGACGAATTACCCTTGAGCGGGCAGGATCCAAGCGTGAGAATCACTGAACTGCTGGCAACCGTCATCACCCTGTACGAAGGGGTCATCATCCTACGTGTGATCGCCTCCTGGTTCGCCGCTCCCGACTCCACCCACCCCGCGATCGATCTCTTGAAGCGGCTGACGGAGCCGCTGCTCGAACCGGCGCGCAGGGCGCTACCCGCTACGGGAGGCGTCGATCTCTCCCCGTTAGTGGTGTTGATTGGCCTGGAGCTGCTGAAGAGACTCCTGACCTAACCGCCTACTCGTCCGCCGAGGGCAGCGAGGCGGGCTTCCGCGAGGCCTCGAACGGCTCGAGGCGCTGCGCTCCGACCACCCTGGCCGTGACCATCTGCGGGAACCCGCCGATGTAGTCATTGTAGCAGCGAACGGCCTCGTTGTAGCTGCGGCCGGCCCGGACGATCTGCTTCTCGGTTCCCTCCAGCTGCGAGCGCAACACCTGGAAACTCGGGTCTGTCCTCAGTTCCGGGGCTCCGCCCGCACCGGCAAGTAGCTGTTCCAGCACGCTCGACAGTTCCGCGCTAACCCTCTCGATCGCGGCTAGATCTCGCGACCTGACCGCTCGCACGAGTCGCGCCCGTGCATCGGCAAGCGCCACGATCACATCATCACCGACCACCGCGTAGCCCTGGACCGTCTCTGCCAGTACGGGCACGAGCTCGGCACGTCGCTGCAACTGCACCTCGATCTCGTTGCGCGCGACCGCCGCCTGCTCGCCCAGTTCCTGGATGCGGCCGTAGCCGCACCCAGTCAGCAGCGACGCCGCCAGCAGCGCCACCGACGTCCGGCCAGCCGGGTGCCCCGCCGCGCCTGAGGCGACGCCGGGTGCCCGGGAAGCGGCCCGTGGGAACCCTGAAGACATGTAGGTAGCCACACCAATTACCAGCGCGCTGCCGGGCGGTTCCTCAGGCCGGTCCGCGCCGCCGCGCGCTTGAAAACTGCCGAAGCCCTCCCTAGCTTTGTTCGATTCAGCGGCAACACACTCTAATCTGGGAGAGCTCAATGAACAAGCATTGGGTCTTGGGTCTTGCCATGCTGGTGCTGCTGACCGCCTGCCAGAGATCAACGCAGCTGGCCGTGCGCGCCGTATCGGATGGCGAGAGCGAGGAGATGATGGGCCGCGCGCAGCTGGAGATCAAGCTGGTGCGGTACGACCGGGATTCGATCTTCGAGACGCTGGCTCGCCAAGCCCCTGAGCCTGAGCCCCAGCCGCCGCAGGACCTCCTCGATCTCCGTGACTCGGTGTCCACCGCCCAGGAGCGCTGGCGCGAGACCGAGGCCTCCTGGAACGATCTGCGCTCCGAGCTACAGTCCCTCTACGAGCGGATGCAGAGGATGAACCGCGCCACCACGGAGTACGCCCAGGCCTACCGGCGGTTCGACGACCTGGACGGCCAGCTTCGACGCCTGGACCGGGACAAGCAGCGCTATTTCGACCGGTTCACCGAGCTGCAGAGCGCCTACACCACGCGAGCGGACTCGTTCAGCGCGGTGCTCGCAGCCTGGGAGGACATCGCGTTCGAGCGCTACGCTGAGATCGCCGACAGCCTGCTCGAGGCTCAGGGCGAGGAGCTGTACGACACGACCGACGCCGAGGGTTGGGTCTACTTCCAGGCACCCCGTGGGCATTGGTGGATCCACACGCGCTTCGAACTCCCGTTCGAGGAGCTGTACTGGAACGTCCCCTACCGGTCTACAGGTGGCGCGGACACGGTCATCCTGCCCAGCTCCGCCCCATCTTCTGACGAGCCGGAGCAGCCGGGCGGTGCCCCGACGGGGCACTGCCCGTCCCCGTTAGGGAGGACAGCCAATGAGCGAAGCGGTACCCGACTTACACTTAGAAGTTCGGGACGGCCTCGCTACGCTCACCTTCGATCGCCCCGACTCCAAGGTTAACTTGCTGACCCGCGCCGTGATGCTGCGGCTGGACGAACTGCTCACGGCCGTCGAGGAGGGCGCCCAACGGGGTGAGGTTCGCGCCCTCCTGGTGAAGAGCGGTAAGCGGCGCAACTTCATCGCCGGCGCCGACATCGAGGAACTCGCCGCGCTCAAGGGCGCCGCAGAAGCGGCAGAACTCTCGCGACGCGGTCAGGAGATCTTATTGCGACTGGATCGGCTGCCGGTACCGACGCTGGCGGCCATCCGCGGGCCCTGTGTGGGTGGCGGTCTGGAGCTGGCCCTCGCCTGTGACTGCCGAGTGGCAAGCAACCATCCCAGCACGCGTCTGGGGCTTCCCGAGACGCGCCTCGGAATCCTGCCGGGCCTGGGCGGCACGCTGCGCCTGCCCCGCCTCATCGGTCTGCAGCCCGCGCTCGACCTGATCCTCACCGGCCAACAGCTGGCTGCCCGGCGCGCCAAGCGATTGGGACTGATCGATCGCGTGCTGGACGATGAGGATTTCGACGTCGAGGTCGCTGCGCTCGCCGCCGAATCCGCCCGGCTGCGCGCCGCTCCGCCCCCACGGCAGCGCCGCTCCGCCCTGTCCCGTCTGCTGAAGGACGGCCCGCCGGCCCGCTGGCTCATCGAGCGCATCGCCCGCAGGGCACTGCTCAGCCGGACCAAAGGTCACTACCCGGCGTTGCCTGCGGCCCTCAAGGTCACCGTCCGCAGCCTCGGCCTGTCGATAGAGGCCGCGCTGGAGCAGGAGGCCGAAGCCTTCGGGAGACTGGCGGTCACTCCCGAATGCAAGAACCTGATGGCCGTGTTCCGACTCACCGAGGGCGCCCGCAAGCGGGCGCCCGCCGGCGAGGTCAAGACCGTGAAGCGCGCCGCAGTGGTCGGCGCGGGGGTCATGGGAGCCGGCATCGCCGAGCTGTTCGCCTACCAGACGATCCCGGTTCACCTGGTGGACCTTGACGAGGCACGGGTCGAGGCTGGCCTGCGGCGAGCGCGCGAACTGCTCGAGCTGGCCGCCGAGCGCGCCGGCTGGTCCGGTGATCACCTCGAGAGTCGCAACGCCTGCCTGCGTGGCGCCGCGAGCTACGACGGCCTCAACGTGGTGGACCTCGTGGTCGAGGCCGTGCCGGAACGCATCGAGGTCAAACAGGAAGTGTTCGGCCGCATCGAAGAGCGAGCGCAACCCACGGCCCTGATCGCCACCAACACGTCGGCGCTCTCGGTCTCGGAACTGCAGAAGGGCCTCGAACACCCCGAACGCGTATGCGGGCTGCACTTCTTCAACCCGCCCCATCGCATGCCGCTGATCGAAGTCGTGCGCGGATCCCACACCTCCGACGACACGCTGGCTACCGCTTTCGATATCGCTGTCCGCCTGGGCAAAACCCCGATCGTGGTCGAGGATTCGCCTGGCTTCGTGGTGAATCGAATCCTGAGCGCCTACTTCACCGAGGCGGGCCACTTGCTCCAGACCGGGATCTCCGTGGAGCAGCTCGATCAAATCATGTCGCGCTTCGGCATGCCGGTTGGCCCGCTGCGACTCCTAGACGAGATCGGCCTTGACGTCGTGGCGGAGGTCAGCCGCACCATGGCTGCCGCCTTCGGGCAGCGCTTCGCCTCCGCGCCCATCCTTGAGGCCGTGCTCGCCACCGGCGTGACCGGGCGCAAGGGTGGGCGAGGTTTCTACCGCTACGTCGATTCGCGTCCCCGGAGCGTCAACAAAGAGATCGCGCGACTGCTGCGAGAATCGAGCCAGGGCAAGCCGCCGAGTACGGCCGAGGTCGAAGAGCGTTTAGTGTTCAGCATGATCAACGAGGCGGCCCGGACACTCGCTGACGGCGTCATGGATTCGCCTGAGACCGTCGACGTGGCCATGATCATGGGCACTGGGTTTCCTCCCTTCCGAGGCGGCCTGCTCCGCTACGCCGACTCGCTCGGCCTGTCCCGCGTCGCGGATCGCCTGCGCCACTACGCGGACAGTGTCGGCGCACGCTTCGAGCCTGCAGCCGCCTTGCTGGAGAGCACGACGTTCTACGCCGCCTAGCGATCCGCGGCCGTGACCCGCTCGCGGGCGACGGCTTGAGGCAACGCTCCTGTACCCGCTGAGCCGATGGCACAAGTCGAGATCCACTACCGCCGCCCACCCGACCGGCTCGACGTCTTCGTTCAGGAGCTAGTGCTCGACCGTCCCGACTGCAAGGTGACCCTACACGAGCGGCCGCCACTGAACACCGTGTTGAGCCTCGGCGATCGTGTCATCTTCGAGCCGGGGGCGCCGATCATCTGGTTCGTCTTCCCCAACGCATGGCATGACCTCGGACGCTTCCACCTGAAGGACGGAACCTTCACAGGCTACTACGTCAACCTCATCACACCGCCAGAGCTGCAGGGCCACACGTGGAAGATGTTCGATCTTTGCCTTGACCTCTGGATCGACGCGAGCGGTGAGCTTCAGGTCCTCGATCAAGACGAGTTCGACGAGGCGGTGGACCGCCTCTGGATAGATGTCGCCACGGCTCGTCGGGCGCGCCTCGAACTCGAGCGCGTAATCGCGGAGGTGCAGGCCGGTCGCTGGCCACCACAGATTGTCCGGGAGCACGACCTAGAGCGGGTTCGCGCCCTCTACCGAGCCAGGGCGAGGTAAGGCCGACACCGCTCCGCTCTTGCGCTCACGGCGCTCCGGCACCCACGTTGGATCCTCGTGAGTCCCGCCACCGTTGACCTGCTGCTCAGCCTTCTGGCGGTCGCCGCAGCGATCGGTCTGAGTCTCTACGCCGCCATCGCGCTGCCCGGACTCGCCAGCTACCTGGGCCTGCTCGAACTGCCCCAGCCGCTGGCTGGCCTCGCCGCGCCCTACGTCTGGGGTACGCTGCTCGGCCTGGCGCTCCTCGAGCTCCTGATCTCCCGAAGCCGCCTCACCGACCTCGTCTGGAACGCGCTGCACACCCTGGCGCGACCGCTGGCCGCGACGATTTTCCTTGCAGCCGCCCTGGCCGACGGGCCCTACGCCGCCCAGTGGGCCGCCGGGCTTGCGGGACTCGGCGTAGCGCTGCTCGCTCACATGGCCGTGCTGGCGGTGCATACCGCGGCCCGCACCGCCGGTCCCAGGCCCGCGGCACCCGGTTTCACGGCGCTCCAGCTGTCGGCGGCGGCCGCTATCGGCACACTCGCCTGGATCGCACCGCCTATCGCCGCCGCCGCAGGCGCCGTCGTGGTCCTCGCTCCCCTACCCTGGATACCCCGTCTCTGGGGCGCCGCCAGCCTCGTGCTTCTGGCCATCCACTCCGCCCTCAGCCGGCCCGGGCGCCCCCGCAACTGGGACGTCGGGCCAGGGAAGCTGCGAAGGGCGTTGCAGCGGGCGGTGGAGCGGGAACTCGGCCCGCTGGGCGGCTCGGTGCGCTCGGTCCGCGCGGTGCTGGCGCGACTGGGGCCGCGCTGGCTCTACCTCCAGGGCCGGCTGGTCGCCGTAGCCGAAAAGCCCCCCGTTTTCGCCCACCGACGCGGGCTGCGGGCGCGAGTTCTGCCTCTTGGAAGGGGCCCGGGCGTGGCAGACGCCGGGCCGCTGGTGGAGACCGTGGAAATCGAGGCGGAGATACCGTACGCGCTATGCGTGGGGCCGAGTGGGCCGCCGGGGCCCGCCATTTTGGCAGCGCTGGAGCGCGAGGCGGGGATGGAACCTGGGGCGAGCGAGGAGGTGTAGAAACAAGTGTTCTAGCGGTAGGATAACGAGTTAGGGGTGTAACACAGGTCCTCGCCGCACTTCGGGTCTTTACGGAATCGGGCCTGTCGTTTATCTTAGAAAATCTTGCTTACCTACGGCCTCATGTCGTCCGTTTCCGCCACTGGTGTCGCTAGTGGCAGGCTAGTTGGCGAGGAGCATGACACTCGGGCGCGTAGGTGCATCTCCGGCGAGTCCCGTTCGCGGCGCTCGCTTTTCTTGTTCATAAGTCACTAACCCCAGAGTCCGTGCGGAGTGGGCATGTTCTTTAGCTCCAAGCCCCTAGACTCATTTGATCAGTATCTCCACGACGTCGAGAAGTACCCCCTTATCGAGGACGCCGCGACGGAGCGTGAGATCGCCCGTCGCGCGCGGACCGGTGACCGGCGGGCAGGCGAACGGCTGGTGACGGCCAACCTGCGGTTCGTCATCTCCTACGTGAAGAAGTACCAGGGCCGCGGGCTGAACTTGGCAGAGCTGGTGTGCATCGGCAACGAGGGTCTGCTCAAGGCCGTCAAGAAGTTCGACCCCGACAAAGGGGTGAAGTTCATCTCCTACGCCGTCTGGTGGATCCGCCAGACGGTGTTGCAGGCCTTGGCGGAACAGACGCGGTCCGTTCGCATCCCGCTGAACCAGAACTCGAACTTGGTTAAGCTGTCGCGCACGGAGACCGCGTTGACGCAGCAGCTGGGCCGGACGCCGACCGATCGGGAGATCGCCGACCGGATGGGTGAGCCGGTGCAGACGATACGGGCGTTACGGCGAGTGGCCTCGGCCGAGCTCAGCCTGGATGCGCCGCTGGATCGGACGGACCGTGACAGCGCCTCGTTCGGCGAGCGGTTCTCAGTGATGCAGACCGAAGACATCCAGGACGAGATCGAGTACCAGGCACGCCGTCAGTTCCTGCAGAACATGTTCAAGAAGTACCTCACCGAGCGCGAGCGGAAGATCCTGGTCCTCTACTACGGGCTGGATGACGGTGAGGAGATGACGCTGGAAGAGATCGGCTCGCTGCTCGGCGTGACGCGAGAGCGGATCCGCCAGATTCGCAACCGCGCCTTCGAGAAGCTCCGCCAGTCGCCCGATGGACAGGCGCTGGAGGGTTTCTGGGCGCCGACCTGAGATATCGGAGACGCGCAGGATCGGTGGGGGCAAGGCGCGGGCCTTGCCCCTTTTCCTTTTCTACTCGCTCTGAACGGCAGGCCGCCGCCCGGTCAGTAGCCCGGCGAGCGACAGGGCGAAGATGGCGACGATCACGACCTGCGACAGCACGCACCACTGGCAGACAGCCCGCAGTAGGAACAGCTCAGCGTACGTCAGGTAGAGCGTGAACACGACGGCCCCGCCGGAAAGCACGCTGAGCAGCTGGTCGGGCCAGCGTTCGGCTGCGCAGCGAGGCTGCACACCGGCTAGGGCGATCGCGAACAGGGCCAGATAGCCTGCCACGCCGATCCCTGCCACGGGCAAGCCGAGGAAGCTGGAGTAGACGGAGCTATTGACCGTGTCACAGCCGTGCGAGATCCCGCACGACAGGCCGCCGATGTAGCCCAGCTTGGCCAGGAGCAGATAGGTGGAATCGAGGGCCCCGACCAACGCCAGGGCGGCCACCGCCCTGCGTCGGTTCACTGCTTCGCCAGCTCCTCCTCGATTATCGCTGCCATCTGGTCGTAGCCCATCGCGCCGGTGTGGCGGCGCCCGTTGATGAAGAAGACGGGTGTGCTGTTGAGACCCAGCTGGCGTGCCCGCTGCTGGCTCGCGAGCACGATGTCACGGTAGCTGTGCGATTCAACGCACGCCTCCAGCGCCCGGCCATCAAGGCCCAGCGCGTCGGCATACTCGCCGAATGTGCGCCGCGGGTCACGCTGGCTGCCCCATTCGCGCATGCGGGTGAAGAGCACCCTCTGCATCGGCCAGTAGGCGCCCTGGTCACCGGCGCAGCGGGCCGCCTCCGCCCCCAACACCGACGCACCCGGGCGCAGCGGGTAGTCGAAGAACACGAAGCGGACCTTCCCGGTCTCGACGTACTCCTCCATGATCTGAGGCAACGTCAGCGCAGCGACCATGCCGCAATACCCGCACAAGAAATCGGCGTACTCTTCAATGACCACGGGCGCGTCGGCGCTACCCCTCGAGATACCGACCTCCTCCGAGACCAGCTCGGCGTCCGACAGGGCCGGCACCGTCGATGCATCGACGCTCGGCTCCGGCTGCTCGCGAATCGCAGCATATCCGATGAGCGCCGCGCCGGCGACAAGGATGACTGCCAGCGCGCCGTAGAATTTCGATTGTGAACTTGCCATTCCGTAAGCCTCCTCGACCCTCCGTTGTAGCTATCGCCTCACTACTCGAACCGGATGACCTGGCTCAGCTGACCCGTGAGGTACAGGTACGCCAAGCCAGCCACGACGACGAACAGCAGAGAATAGAACGCGACCTTGAGCCAGCGCGGAAAGAGACGTCGTCGCTCACCGCCCAGGCGCGTCAGCTTCGGCAGGAATGCATCCTGCCAAACGGCCACCAGCTCGCGGCTCAATCCGGTCCAGCCGGTCGCGTAGGCCTGGTCCAGCTCACGCAGCGCCTCATGCCAGCCCTCGTATGCCGCGCTCAGCTCGGACGGGTCGGCTTCCGCCGTCGCGAGCTCGCGGGCCGCCTTCGACACGGCGTCCAGCGTAGTCTCCATCGGGGCCACCCCGCGGGTCAAGCGCTGCTTGAGCCCCGAGATTTCCTTCTGCGAGGGCATGTGCTTGCGCCGCGCTTTCCGCCACGGTATTCGGCGGTTCGCCGCCAAGCGCCTGGTCTGCCGCTCGAAGGCGCGGACGGTCGCATCCGAGACGACGCCGACGCTGTCCAGGACGTCACTCCAGACCCGCACCCCGTCCAGCGCCTGCGCCGCGGCCACCAGCTCGCGCGCCGCGGCCGCCTCCCGCTTCGCCTTGAGCAGTGCGCCGTCGTAGATCGCTCGCAGTTCCCGAAGGTGCTCCTCGAGAAAGCCGACCGGGAGCAGCGAGGACATCTGCAACCGATCGATCGCGGCCCCAAGCGGTCGATCCGCCCCTGCGCCGACTGCGCCCAACGACGCCTCGAACTCGGGGATGCTGAAGCGCCGCCTCAGATCCGCGACCATCTCCGGCGCCGGCGCGGCCGCGGCCGCATCGGGGGCTGCTGGCCGGGCACGCGGCTGAGAGCCGGGACCCGTGACCGAGAGCAGCGCGCTGGCCTGGCCCGAGGCCAGCCCGCGGATCGTCTGGATCTGCGCATCGGTGAGATAGAGGATCTCGATCTGGGTGGCGCCGCTCCCCAGGCGCAGCAGACGCCCGAACTTGGCCTGGGCGACTTCGATCTTGGTGATACGGTCCCAGGCGAGGCGGAAGTGACGGCCGCCACGCTCGAACACATGGAAGCCCGAATCGCTGACCACTGCCAGCGCCATTCCCTTGAATCGCTCCATCTCCACGAGACCCGATATCGCCACAGGCGTCGCGAAGACGACCCGCTCCCCCTCCAACACCTGGCGATCCGCGAGCGCCATGTGATCCAGATCCGCACGGCCGCGCAGCTCGGCGGCCAAGGAGGCCAGACCTTCGTGGCTGCCCCGCAGAGCCATAGCCACCTGCGTGCCCACAACGAGCAAGATGGAACCCCTCAGCGCCACGCCCAGCAGCGTCGAATAGGGGAAGTGGTGCTGGTTGACATAGAGCCCCTCGGGAGCCGCCATCACCCGAGCGTTCCGCTCCGAGCCTAGCCCCTCGATCACAACGTCGAAATTGCCCTCGTAGCTCATCGGCTCCCGTCGTTGCCAGCTTCAGCCGCCGACGCGCTGGCCGCCGCAGCCAGCGATAGGATACAGCGCAGCACCCTCTCGGTGTCACGAAGATCCTCAAACACGGCGTCGGCGCCCGCCGCCTCCAGCTCCGCTACCCCGTGGCGGCCCGTGGCCACGGCCACCGCTCGAGCGTTCACCGCACGCGCGCAGGCGACGTCCTCCGGCGTATCTCCCACCACGACGAACGCCTCCGGCTCGGCCGACCGTCGGCTCCGCTCGATCGCGATGCGCGCGATCTCGGAGCGATCCTCGGAGTCTGAGCCGAACCCGCCGACGTCAAAGGCCAACGTGATCCCGGCCGCCGCGAGCTTGAGCCGCGCCGCCTCCTCGATATTCCCGGTCAGCAGCCCCAGCGCGATGTCATCACGCCCCCCCAACGCCGCCAATAGCTCGGTCACGCCGGGCAGCCTCGTGATCCTCCCCGCTGCCCGTCGTGCCTCAAGCTCCCGCCTCAAGGCCTCGAGATACACGGGCCACATCGACGGCAAACGGCGGGCGATCTCCTCGGCAGCGATGCCGGCGCCGCTCATCAGTTCCACCACGATCTGCGGATCGGTCTTGCCATGGAAGTAGTACCCCTCGATCGGCCCGGCCGTCCCGTAGACCGCCTCCAGAGCGCTCTGCAGCGCCGCGCGGCCCGCCCCATCGGTGTACAGAAGGGTGCCGTCGATGTCGAAGAAAACCCGAACACGAGGCCCGCTGGCCGACACTCAATCCCTCCCCTGCTTCCGGTCTCCGCAGATACCCCGAAAACCCTAATCTGGTGCCGTATCCCGACGATCGCCAGCTTGATGCCCCCGCACGGCGCGCTCGATGGCCTGCGCCAGGGCCCACTCCGCGCACAGTCCGATCCGCAGCAGCACTGCCGGGCTCACCTCTACGAGGTCCGGCCCCGTCGAGCAGGCAAAGACCAGGTCACCGTCGAACACCGAATTGGCCGGGGAGACGCGGCGAACCACGGCGTTCATCGCCTGCCGGGCCACTGTTCCCAGGTCGGCACGGCTGAGTGGGTAGTCCGTGGCCACCACCGCGAGCGTCGTGTTCGAGCCAGGTTGAGCGGCGAACCTCGGGGGTGGCCCGTACTCCCGCAGGTAGGCGGCCGTATCGACAAACGCGCCGTTCTCGTCCCTGGCCCCCGCGATGATGTTGCCACGGGCATCCAGCACATCCCCGAACGCATTGACCACGACCAGCGCTCCTACCCTGTAATCCTCAAGCTGCGTGGCGAAGCTCCCCAGGCCGCCGGGCGTGGCGCCGGCCGGGCTGAAGAGCTTGCCTACCGTGGCACCGGCCCCCGCGCCCACACGGCCTTCGGGCACCGGTCCTCGACTCGCCGCCTCACAGGCGACATACCCCATCGCCGCATCGGGACGCCGGTCCGATCGGCCGGCCCCCAGGTCGAAGATGACGGCGCTCGGCACGATGGCCACGCGGCCAGCCGCGGTCTGGAAACCGCGTCCCTGCTCCTCTAGCCAGCGCGCTACGCCGTCCGCCGCCGCCAACCCGTAGGCGGAACCGCCGGTCAGGAGCAGCGCATCCACACCGGGCACCAGATGATGAGGCGAGAGTGAATCGAGCTGGCGGGTGCCGCTTGCCAGTCCGCGCACATCCACGCCCGCTCGAAACGGTCCCACGATCACGGTGCAGCCGGTGGCCGCCTGCGCGTCGCTGGCGTGGCCCACCGCGATACCGGCAACGGCCGTGAGGGTCGAGTTGGCGGGTTGCGGGGGAGTCACTCTGAGCGGGTCCTAGGGAATCTCTGTCGGCAACCTCGACGTGCGCGGGGACACTGCGCGCGCCTCGTCATTCAACGTGAATTCCGTGCGCCTCTGGCTGGTGGCAGAACACCCGATTACGGCCAGCCGCCTTTGCCCGGTAGAGCGCTTGGTCCGCCCGGTCGATGAGATCCTCGGGTGTCACCACGCCGGCCTCCGGGTAGCCGACCACGCCGCCGCTCACCGTGAGCCGCATCGTGCCGGCACGCAGATCGAACTCGCGGCGGCTGATGCCGTTGCGGATACGCTCCGCCAGCTGGAAGGTGCCGTGGGCACTCGTCTCCGGCAGCACCAGCAAGAACTCATCGCCGCCGTAGCGGCCGACGAAGTCAGCCGTACGCAACGAACGCTGGAGCACGTCGCCGATCGAACGCAGCGCGGCGTCCCCGGTGGTGTGTCCGTGAGTGTCGTTAAGGCGCTTGAAGTCGTCGATGTCGAACATGACGAGTCCCAGCAACCGCTTGTAGCGCGCGGCACGCTCCAGCTCGTTCTCCAGCCGCTCCATCAGATAGCGGCGCGAGAGGCAACCCGTAAGCTCATCCGTCTTCGCCAGGATCTCAAGCTGCTCCTGATGGGAGAGCACGCTCTCGAACATGGCTGCCCGGTTGAGGGCGCGCACGGCCCCCTGGGCGATCGCCGAGGTCAGCCTCACCGATTCCTCGTTCAGCGCACGCTCATCGCTGCTGGAGCGCAGGAAGAACACCCCGTTGCGGCCCTTATCGAAGTTAAAGGGAATGGCTAGGATCGACTGGATGTCGACGTTGATGTTCTCCGTCTCCCAGAGCGGCCGGATCTGCTCGAACAGCGCCGAACCTCTCAGGTTCTTCACCAAGACGGGCGCGCCGGTCTCCACCGCCTGCCGGATCTCTGGATAACGTCCCAGATCGAGGGACAGCGCGCTGATGCTCGGATCGTCGTGTGCGGCCACGACAGTGCCGTGCTCACCCCCCTCATCCACCAGAATCATCGAGCAGCGGCGGATCTGGAAGAGCCGCGAGACGCGGCGGACGAGGATATCGAAGATCTCCTCGCTGGAGAGACTGGCCGTGACGTCACGAACGATGTCGAGCACGATACCGCGGGTATCGGCCTCGCGCCGCGCCTCGCGCATCAGCCGACCCCGTTCCACGTGCGAGGCTACCCGGGCGAGCACTTCGCTGAGCTCAAACGGCTTGCGGATGTAGTCGGAGACACCAGTACGGAGGGCGAGCGCGGCATCGTCGCCCTGCTTCTGCGAGGACATGAGCACGACCGGTACGTCACGCGAGCCCACCCGGTGACGTACGTGCCGGACGATCTCCAGCGGCGCCATCTCCTGGATCGACTCGTCGACAACCACCAGATCCGGGCTCTGACTGGCGACGTAGCTGAGCAGTGTGGTCCCATCGTTCACACAGCGGACGGCATAGCCTTCCCGGACCAGTGCCTCGTCCAGCCCGGCCAGCGCCTCAGCGCCGTCACGTCCGACGAGAATGTATCCCCTGTCGCTCATGCCACCTCGGTCGCCTGCTCGCCGTACTCGCTCAGCCAGACCGCCCAACGGCTTGGCTCGACGTTACCTCCCGAGAGAACCGCCACCGTCGGTGTCTCCGGCAGCCTCGCTGTCAGGTGCGCTGCAACGGCCGCCGCGCCGCTCGGCTCAACCACGAGCCGGAACTCCTCGGCGATCCAGGCCAGCGCCTTCAAGATGTCCTCATCCTCCACCACCAGCACGTCGTCCACCAGCTCCCGTGCGTGTGCGAAGGTCAGGTCGCCCGGCCGCACCGGCTTCAGACCGTCGGCGACGCTGGCGACCCGCTCCAGCTGCACGGGGTGCCCCACCCCCAGCGAGCGTCGCATCGACGCCGCCCCGCTCGGTTCCACGCCGAGGATCTCTGTATGCGGCACCAGCGCCCGCACCGCCGCGGCCACACCCGCGAGCAGTCCGCCGCCGCCAACGGGGACCAGCACGCGCTGGACCTCGGGCCAATCCTCCACGATCTCCAGGCCCACCGTGCCCTGACCAGCGATGATGTGCCGGTGATCGAAGGGCGGGACGATCACCATGTTCCGCTCCGCGGCGATCTCCTCGGCGCGCCGCTGGCGCTCCACCGACGTCGTGCCCTCGCTGAAGACCTCGGCCCCGAGGCGGCGGATGGCCTCGACCTTCACCTGGGGGGCGTCCATCGGGACGACCACCACGGCTGGCACACCCAGCTCAGACGCCGCCAGAGCCAACGCGCGGCCGTGGTTGCCCGAGGAGTAGGTGATCACGCCTCGGGAGCGCTCGTCCTCCGGCAGGAGCGCGACGAAGTTGTACGCGCCACGCAGCTTGAAGGCGCCGCCGCGCTGCAGATTCTCGCACTTCAGCCCGAGTTCGCCCGCCGGGGCGGCCGGTCCGAAACGCTCCGCCACGAGCGGCGTACGGCGGACCACGCCGCCGATCCGCTGGGCTGCAGCACGGACCTCATCGAGAGTGACGAGCTGCTCGATCCGTTTAGCCTCCCACACGCTCATCTACAGGCAGGGTTACTGCCGGCGGGGGAATTGGGGATTTCAAATCTCGGTCCAAGAAAGGATTAAGTCAACGTCTCGCTCGCCTTCCCTCCTGATCCCGTCAGCCTCTTGACATCTATGACGTCGCAGCCACCACCTCCTCTTCCTTCTCCGATACGACCCGGGTCACGTCCACCACCTGATCGCCGCGGTCGAGGTTGATCAACCGGACACCCTGCGCGTTCCGACCTGTCTCGCGGATCTCCTTCACTCGTTGGCGGTTGACGATCCCCTTCCGCGTGATCAGCACCAGCTCATCCTCGTCCCTGACCTCCCGGATCGAGACGACCTTCCCTGTCTTCTGGGAGAGCCGCACATTGATCACGCCCTTACCGCCGCGCCGCTGCATGCGATAGTGCGAGATCTTCGTCCGCTTGCCCATCCCCTTCTCGCTGACCACGAGCAGAGCGGCCTCGTCGCGCACCACGACGAGCCCGATCACCTGGTCGCCGCGGCCGAGTCTGATCCCACGCACACCCTGCGCTACCCTGCCCATCTCCCGAACCTCGCGTTCATGGAAGCGGATCGCCTTGCCGCTCCGCGTCGCCAGCACAACCTGGTGACCGCCACCCGTTAGCCGCACATCGATGAGCTCGTCGTCGCCAACGACGCTGATCGCGTTGATGCCGCTTGAGCGCACATTCGCGTAGGCTGCCAGTGAGGTCTTCTTCACCAGACCCCTGCGCGTCGCGAAAAGCAGGTACTGGTCCTCGCGGAATTCACGTACGGGGACCATGGCTGTAACGCGGTCATCCTTGTTGATGCGAATCAGGTTGATGATCGGCCTGCCGCGCGCCGCCCGCCCGGTCTGCGGGATCCGATGGACCTTCAGCCAGTGCACGCGCCCACGTGCGGTGAAGAAGAGTATGTAGTCGTGCGTGGACGCGACGAAGAGGTGCTCGACCCAGTCCTCCTCTTTAGTCGCCATCCCCGTCACACCACGGCCGCCGCGCCGCTGCCGCCGGTAAGTATCCACCGGCATCCGCTTCGTGTAGCCCTCGTGGGAGACGGTGACCACCACCTCCTCCTCGGCGATGAGGTCCTCCAGCGAGAAGTCCACGACTTCGCCAGCGATCTGGGTGCGGCGCTCATCAGCGTACTTCTGAACAAGCTCGTCCAGCTCGCGCTTGATGATCGTCATCCGCCGCCTCTTCGAGGCGAGGATCGCCTTGAGCTCCTGGATCGTCTTGCGAACCTCCTTGATCTCCGCCTTCAGCTTCTCGACCTCGAGCCCGGTGAGCCGTGCCAGCCGCATGTTCAGGATCGCGTCCGCCTGCACGGCCGTCAGCTTGTAGCGCTTCCGCAGCCGCTGGCTCGCCTGTTCCGGGTCCTTGGCTTTCTTGATGATCTCGACGACCGCGTCGATGTGATCGACCGCCTTCTTGAGGCCGACCAAGATGTGCTCACGCTCCTCCGCGACCTTGAGATCATGCTCGCTACGCCGTACCACGACCTCGTGGCGATGATCCACGAAATGGCGGATCATCTCCGCGAGATTCATGACCTTCGGTACGCCGTCCACCAGCGCGAGCATGATCGAGCCGAAGGTGGACTGCATCTGCGTGTGCTTGTACAGGCGGTTCAGCACGATCTGTGCATTCGCATCGCGCTTCAGCTCCACCGCTATGCGCATACCTTCGCGGTCGCTCTCGTCCCGTAAGTCGCTGATCCCCTCTATCTTGCGCTCACGCGCCTGCTCGGCGATCTGCTCGATCAGGCGCGTCTTGTTGACCATGAAGGGAATCTCGGTGATGACGATTCGCTCGCCGCCCTTGCGCTCCTCAATCTCGGCACGCGCCCGGATAACGATACGGCCACGTCCGGTCTTGTAAGCCTCCTGGACACCCTTGCGCCCCTGCACGATCGCGCCGGTCGGGAAGTCCGGGCCCTTCACGAACTTCATCAGCTGGGCCGGGCTGGCGTTCGGGTGATCGATCAGATGCTTGGCCGCCTCGACCACCTCACGCAGGTTGTGCGGCGGTATGTTCGTCGCCATCCCCACGGCGATGCCCGAGGAACCATTGACCAGCAGATTCGGGAACTTGGAGGGAAGGACCGTCGGCTCCTGCAGGCGATCATCGAAGTTGGCCACGAACGGCACTGTGTCCCTCTCGATGTCCGCCAGCATCTCCACCGCCACCGGCCCGAGCCGCACCTCAGTATACCTGTAGGCCGCAGCACTGTCGCCATCGACGGAGCCGAAGTTCCCTTGACCGTTGATCACAGGGTAGCGCAACGAGAAGTCCTGGACCATGCGCACGAGTGCGTCGTAGACGGCCATGTCACCGTGCGGGTGATACTTGCCCAAGACCTCACCGACTACCGTGGCACTCTTCTTGTGCGGCCGGTTGGGCGCCAGCCCCAACTCGTGCATCGCGTAGAGCACCCGGCGGTGCACGGGCTTCAGCCCGTCGCGGACATCTGGAAGGGCCCGCTGCACGATCACGCTCATCGAATAGTCGATGAACGACTCCCGCATCTCATCTTCGAGATACCGGGGTAGAACCTTTTCTTCGAACTCCGTCGCTGCCATCTACGCCCTCACCACCGTCTCTCGCTTTGTGCAGCCGAACGCTGCGTCTGCACGCATGCCCTCAACACCGGAAGGCCCCCGACCGACCGGCCCACTCCCGCGCGAAACTGCATCGCGCCCAGCCTACGACCTATTCCTGCTGGAGCTCGGGATGGCGACTCGGGTAGTACACCGCTATCGCTTGCAGAATCTTCACCTGCTCCTGCTGCAGGTTCAGCTCGATCTCCCCCTCGGTGGTCCGGCGAATCCCGCTGACCACCAAGGCGTCAGCACCGTACTGAGCCGCCTGCGCCCTGGCCCGATCGATCAGCTCGCTGTCCGAGACGCTGAGGGGCACCTGCGTGTTGACCTGGGCCAGCACCTTGTACTCCTCGTCCGGATACGAGCCCGGCATGAATACCTGCACATCCTCAGGAGCCACAGGGGGCAGCTGAACCCGAGCGCCGCACCCCACGGCGCCCGCGACCAGCACCGCCACAACGAGGGCCGTTAGGTATCTCATCGTCACCATCCTGGGCCGTTTTGAGGTTAGGTTACCTCTTACAATCTAAGCTTTCCGGCGAACCGCCTCCAGGCCAGCCGGGAACGCGCGCGCGCCCTCAAGCCACGCAGCGGTAGTCCTCCGGCTCGCGGAAACCCGCTTCCGCCAGCTCCTCCCGGATGAGCTCCCGGGCGCCGAGAGCGCCCACCACCACGAGCAGGTAAGTGCCCCGGTGGGCTCTCACCTCCCGGGCGTCCCACACCGGGGACCCGTAGATCTCCTGGCCGATCTTGCCTGGGTCGATGTCGAAGAAGCCGCGGACCTGAAGCCCCTCGTCCAGGAGGGCCCGAGCGAAACCCTTGCCCACGCGGCCCGCTCCCCAGAGGTCAACCACCTCGCGACCCTTCAGCCAGCTGCTCTTAAGGTAATGAATCTTACACTTATGGAAGGCCTCCGCCGCGTAGCACGGGTCCCGGCGCGAGGCACGGTCGTCGCCCTCGCGCCAGAAGTGGAGAACGCGCGGCACGTTGGCCAGCCGTGCCCCGGCCAGATGGAGGCGAAGGACGAGATCGTAGTCCTCCGGCCAGCCGTTGGCGAGATAGCCGCCCACCTCCCCCAGCGCCGAGCGCCGGATCATCAGCGTGGGGTGGGCGATCGGGCACTCGACGAAGATGTCACGGGCGAGGCTCTCGGGCTCGGCCAGACGGTTGAGCCACTGCTGGTAGCGGCGCGCGCCCCAGCCCACATGATCGTGGGGGAAGTAGCGGACGTGGGTGCCCACGGCGCTGAGCTCGCGGCACGTCGAGAGAAGGGCGACTTGCTCGGCGAACCGGCGCGGGTGCGCCACGTCATCGGCGTCGGCGCGGGCCAGCAACGCTCCCCGGCAAAGCGCTGTCCCGGCCTGGAGCGCTTCCGCCAGCCCCATCCGCTCCTGGTGTAGCACGCGAACCCGGTCATCCCGGGCCGCCCAGCGCTCGAGGACCTCAGCGGTCTCATCGCGGGAGCCATCGTCTACGGCGATCACCTCGAAGTCCCGGTAGGTCTGCAGGCTGAGGCTGCGAATCGCCTGGGGAAGGTGCACCGCGGCGTCGCGGCAGGGCAGCAGCACGGAGAGCCGCGGCTCACTCACGTGGCCAATCCCGGGGTGAGCGCATTACCGAGATGCGGCATAGGGAGTCCCGTCCAATGTGGGGTCGGCTGAAAATGGTTCGGGCAGGCCCGACGGTCAACGCCGCCAGGGCGGCACTCTCCTAGGCTGGCTGTGCCGCGCCCTCGCCGAGCACCTCGCGCAGGAACCGCCCTGTGTGCGACGCTTCCACGCCCAGGATCTCTTCCGGCCGCCCCGTGGCCACCACCCGGCCGCCGTGCACACCTGCGCCGGGTCCCAGATCGATGATCCAGTCCGCCTGCTTGATGACCTCGAGGTTATGCTCGATCACGACCACGGTGTTGCCCGCCTCGATGAGTTGGTCCAGCACGTCCAGGAGCTTGCGGATATCATGCAGGTGCAGCCCGGTGGTGGGCTCGTCCAGCAGGTAGAGCTTGCGCCCCGCCCTGCGGGTCGCCGCGGCCAGCTCCCGGGCCAGCTTCAGGCGCTGCGCCTCACCGCCCGATAGCGTCGTCGCCGGCTGCCCCAGCCTCAGGTACCCGAGCCCCACGCGCTGGAGCTGCCAGAGCATCTCGCCCAGCTTGTCCTCTTTGATGAAGAAGCGGATCGCCTCATCGACCGTCAGGTTCAGCACGTCGTGGATGTTGAGGCCCCGGTAACGCACCTCGAGGACCTCCGGCTTGAAGCGCCGGCCGCCGCACATCTCGCAGGCGACGAAGACGTCGGCGAGGAACAGCATCTCCACCTCGATCTGCCCGGCGCCCTCACACTCCTCGCAACGGCCGCCCGGCACGTTGAAGGAAAAATGGCTGGGCCCTAGGCCACGGCGCCGGGCATCCGGCAGCTCGGCGAAGATGCGGCGGATCTCGGCGTAGGCCTTCAAGTAAGTCACCGGGTTGGAGCGCGGAGTGCGACCGATGGGGCTCTGGTCGACGAGCACCACACCCGACAAAGCGCCGCTCCCCTTCAGCGCCGCGAAGCTGCCAACCGGCTCGCCCAGGTGCTGCTTGGCGCTCGTCTGTCCCGCGAGCTTCCGCTCCAGCGCCCGGTAGAGGACGTCGTGCACCAGCGTCGACTTGCCGCTCCCCGATACGCCGGTCACCAGCGTGAGCGCGCCCAACGGGATGCCCACGTCGATACCGTCCAGGTTGTGGAGGCGCGCGCCTTCCAGCGTCAGGAGGGGACCGTCCAGCGGCCGGCGCCGCGCCGGCGCCGGGATCCGCTCGCGGCCTGACAGGTACGCGCCTGTGAGCGTGTCAGCGGCCAACAGCCCCTCATAGCTCCCTTCGTAGACCAGCTCGCCGCCGCCCTCACCGCTTCCTGGGCCCAGCTCGATCACGTGATCGGCCCGCTCGATGGCTGCGGGGTCGTGCTCCACCACCAGCACCGCGTTGCCCAGGTCGCGCAGCTGCTCCAACAGACCGTACAGCCGCTCCGTGTCCCGGGGGTGCAGACCGATGGAGGGCTCGTCCAGCACGTAGGTCACATCGACGAGCGCACTGCCTAACGAGTTGGCCAGGCTGATGCGCTGTGCCTCGCCGCCCGACAGCGTGCGCGCCTGCCGGTCGAGGGTCAGGTAGCCGAGCCCTACGTCATCGAGGAAGGCGACGCGGGAGCGCAGCTCGCGCAGGATCGTCTCGGCGACCGCGGTCTCGTGCTTCGTGAGCTTCAGGCTCTCCAACCAGCCGCGCAGCTCTTCGACAGGTAGCGCGCTGACCTCCGCGATGGTCCGGCCGCCCACCTTCACGTTGAGCGCCTCCGGCTTGAGCCGCGTGCCGCCGCACGCTGGGCAGGTCTGCGCCGTCTGGTACTGGCGCACGAAGACGCGGATGTACTGCTTGTAGCGCTTCTCGCGCTTCAGCCGCTCCAGCTGCTCGATCACGCCCTCGAAGCCACGGTCGCCGTAGAGCACGGTCCTCTTGAAGCGCTCCGGCAGATCCTTCCAGGGGACGCGCATCGACACCTTGTACTTGCGCGCCAGCTCTTTCAGGTAGTAGCGCCGGTTCTCGTAACGCGGCTTGGTCCAGGGATCCACGGCGCCATCGGCCAGCGAGCGCTCCGGGTCGGGGATGATGAGGTCGAGATCGAACTCCAGCGTCGCCCCGAACCCGTTACAGGTGGGGCAGGCGCCCAGCGGACTATTAAAGGAGAAGAGCGTGGGTACCGGCTCCGGGAACGTGCGCGAACAGTCCGGGCAGCGGAACCGTTCGCTGAAGGCCAGCCGCTCCTCCTTCCCCTCCCCATCCATCGCCAGCACCACCGCTTCGCCCTCGCCCTCGGCGAACGCGGTGCCCAGCGAATCGGCGAGCCGCGAGCGCGAGGTCTCACCCACCTTCAAGCGGTCCACCGCCACCAGCAGTTCCCGAACCGACGTGAGCCCCAGCGCGGCGTCCGGCTCCCCTCCCGACTCACCCAAGTAGACCTGGCGGCCGTCGGCCAGCAACCGGATGAAGCCCAACGCCCGCAAGTTCTCGACAATCAGCTCGTCGGTCACCTCCGAGGAGAGAGGCAGCGGGAAGGTCACCTGGATGCGCGTGCCCTTGGGCAGCTTGCGCACCCGGTCGACGGCGCTTCCCACGGTGTCGGGCTTGATCTGGCGCCCGCAGTCGGGGCAGTACGTGCGGCCGACGCGCGCCCAGAGGAGCCTCAGGTAATCGTGGACCTCGGTGGCCGTCCCCACCGTCGAGCGGCTGGTCTTGGTGGGGTTCTTCTGCTGGATCGCGACCGCCGGGCTCACCCCCTCCACCGACTCGACGTGCGGCCGCTCCATCCGCTCCAGGAATTGCTTGGCGTAGGTGGACAGCGACTCCACGTAGCGCCGCTGCGACTCGGCGAAGATCGTGTCGAAGACGAGCGACGACTTCCCGGAGCCGGAGGGGCCGGTCACCACCGTGAACGCACGATGCGGGATGTCGAGGTCGATCCCCTTGAGGTTGTGCTGGGATGCGCCCCTGACGCGTATGAACTCTTCCATGCGCTCCCTCGTACTGCCGCGTGACCCCCGAGGATCCGCTTCAGGCGATCTCTTCAGTTGCCCCTTCCAAGCTCCACGGCTTCCGCGTAGCTTCGCAGCTATGCAACCCGGTCCCGAAGTCGATTTCCACGAGGAAGAGGCCCTCGGCAAGGCCTACGACGCCCGCCTGATGCGGCGTCTGCTCCGCTACCTGAGGCCGTACCGCGCGCGGGTTGCCGTGGCCGTGATCATGCTCATCGCCGCCTCGGGCCTCGAGCTCGTGGGGCCCTACCTCACCGCCGTCGCCATCGACCGGGCTATCCCCGCCCGGGACCTCGCGCTGCTGGCCACCCTGGCTGGAATCTACGCGCTGGCCCTCGTCCTCGCTCTGTTCTTGAGCTACGCCGAGACGCTGGTCACCACCTGGATCGGCCAGCGGGTGATGTACGACCTGCGCACCGAAATCTTCGCACAGTTGCAGCGGCTCAGCCTGCGCTTCTTCGATCGTAACCCGGTGGGCCGGCTCATGACCCGACTCACCAGCGACGTCGAGGTGCTGAACGAGATGTTCACCTCCGGCGTCGTGGCGATCTTCGGCGACGTCTTCACCTTGGCCTTCATCGTCGCCGTGATGCTCGCCATGAACTGGAAGCTGGCCCTGGTCTCCTTCACCGTCATCCCGCTGGTCTGGGCCGCCGCCTACTGGTTCCGCAAGAACGTGCGCCGTGCCTACCGCGACATCCGCGTCCGGCTCGCCCGCATCAACGCGTTCCTGCAGGAGCGCATCACCGGGATGAGCGTGGTCCAGCTGTTCGGGCGCGAGGGTTCCGAGCTCGGCAAGTTCAAGGAGATCAACGCGGACCACCTGCAGGCGCACCTGCACTCCATCACCTATTACGCGCTCTTCTGGCCGCTCATCGAGCTGGTGGCCGCCGTTGCTGTGGCGCTCGTCCTCTGGTACGGCGGCCTCAACGTGCTGGAGGGCACCCTGACCGTCGGCGTCGTAGCGGCGTTCCTCCAGTACGTGCGCCGCTTCTATCGCCCGATCCAGGACCTCTCAGAGAAGTTCAACATCCTGCAGGGCGCCATGGCCAGCTCGGAGCGG
>JBDHKG010000055.1:0-25364 GCA_039586495.1 Gemmatimonadota bacterium
AGTTCCAGATGTCCAGGGCCGCGAGCCACGAGCCGTCGGCCTGCTTGCGGAAGATCGCCACGTACTTGCCGCTGTCCGAGATCGGCTGGGCCATCCCAGCAACGGTGAGCGTGTACGTCCCCCGTGCGTAGGCGACGTCGCCCCTGCCGACGATCTCGGTTGCTGTGTTCGTGAACGCCGTGTACGTCGCCGCGTCCGCCTCGAAAGCCGCTCGAATCGCGTCCGGGCCCTCGATAAGGGGAACGTTCGGCGGCATCCGCATGCCGTCGGCTGTGTACAGTTGCGATGCGCCGGCCCAATCGCCGGCCAGCATGGCGTCGCGGAAGGAACCGATGAGGTCGCCGATCGCCACGACATCCTCATCCGAGAGTCCAGCCGGCGCCTGCGCGGCCGGCTGGCAGGCCGTGCTCGCCAGGGCAAACGCCAGCGCGGCGAGCATTATCGATCGCGTACTCATGGTGACCTCCCGGTATTTGGGGTTGGTGGACACCTGAAAGATAACGCTGCGCCGTCGAGCACGTTAGACGTCGCCGTCCTCGGCGATCGAGACGCGGCCGTGCCGGTGACTTTGGTGATGACTTTCGATTCCTCTGGGGGTCCCTATGGGGGTGAGGTTCGCAACGGCGTTCCCCGATGGGTATGAACTCTTATACGCAGTTCAAAAATCGCCCCTGGGGGTCCCCGCCTACGGATCAGGAGGTTGGGAGTTCGAGTCTCTCCGGGCGCGTTGAGATGATTGGGGTTTCGCGGGCGCGGTAAGCGAGCCAGTGACTTTGCCGTGTGACTTTCGGGGCCGAGCGATCGGCCCCGTTTTCATGGCCGCTGACCTTGCAACTGCCCTACATATAATACGAATCCAACGAGCGGGCATATCGGCCCGCCGCAACAAGATCATGTCATCTAGAAAGCGTGTGACGTCCACCTGGACGGGCGCGCTTTTGTTCTTGGTGCCCTCCGAACGTGAGCGGTTCAACCTTGAACCGGCGCGAGAGCGGCAAAGGAGGTCACAACGTGTTGTACGCAAGCGTAGCGATCGAGTGGCTTCGGCAGGTCGAACGGTTGGCGAAGCCGGAGCCGTTGAACGGGTCGCTCTGGCACGCGTACCGACGGAAGTGAGCCTCGGAACGTCGGCGTCTCCCCGATGAGGACGTGGCTACTCTCGGCGGGTGGCGGGACCCCGGCACGATGCGCCAGTCGCATCAGCACGCGGACCCGGCCCGGCGCCAGGACGTAAAGGACAACCGGGTCGAGTGGGAGGGCGACGCCAGGTGACTTTCTCTGACGACCTCTCTCGTCCGGCTCGCCCCCGACCCGCGCCTTTGCTAACTCTCGGTCTCGGCGCCTCCCTCGGGGAGCGGCAGGTCCGAGTTCCAGATCTCGACCGCGATGAGCCAAGAGCCGTCGGGCTGCTTCCGCCAAATCTCGACGTACTTGCCGGTGTCGTGGATCGGCTCCGGCGTGCCTTCAACCGTGTAGGTTTCGGAGTACGTGGCGCGCACAAAGGCCAGATCGCCGCGACCGTCGATCTCCACGATGGTGGCTTCGAACTGCTCAAAGGGCCGTAACTGCTCCATCCGCGCCTGAATAGCCGCTCGGCCCTCCACCGCCGGCCTGTTCGGGTGCATGAAAACCGCATCCTCGGTGTAGAGCGCTGCCACAGCCGCCCAGTCACCAGCCAACATGGCTTCGGCGAAGGCATCTGGGCTCGCCGCGATCGTCGCCACGTCCTCCTCGGACAGTCCGGCGGCCTCTTGGGCTGGTGGTTGACATGCCGTGCTCGCCAGGGCGAGCGCCAGCGCCGCGAGCAGTACGGATCGCGTACTCATGTTGACCTCCCGGTATTGGGGTTGATGGGCACCGCAAAGATAACGCCGCGCGAGCGCCCGCGTTAGACGGGGCGGTGAAGGTCCCCGTTGGCCTTCCGACCTACCTGGCGCGGTCGAGCCAGTGACTTTGCCGATGACTTTAGATTATCCTGAGGGGTCTAATGGGGACGAGGTATTAAACGGAGTTCCCCGATGAACGTGGCTCTTTATACCCTGTTCAAGAATCGGCCCTGGGGATACCCGTCTACGGATCAGAAGGTTGGCGGTTCGAGTCCGTCCCGGCGCGTTACCGCTCGGCGGCGACCTGTGGCTCGCCCCTGTCCTCGGGCTCCGCGACGGCATAGCCCTCGTCGGGCTCGTACCGCAGCCCTGGCACCCGCCTGCCACGGAGGCGCGCCGCCAGCCCCGGCCACCGGATCGCATCCACAAGGCCAAGTGTAGCGGGCCGCCGTCAACGCATCGTCAGCTGACTCTTTGCAGCCTTGGCGGCAGTGGCCGCGGCATTAGTTAATGCTGATCAAACCTGTGGCTGCGCCCTGCAGTCTATGAGTGCCTTCGAGAAGGGGAAGGAACGCTGGCCGATATCACGGAAAGTTGTCGCGCAGTGTGTACCACCCTGCGGCCGCAACTTCCTGCCACGCAGCCTTCGCTTGCTGCAACTCCACAGCGGTCGCTGTAGGCTCAATGTACCCCGGCCAGTCTGGCGGTAGGTCGTACTCGCCGAGATCGACAAAACGTAGAAGCGCTGTAGCGCACAGCACCCCGAAGGGCACCGCCTGGTTGTCAGCAGTGATTTTTGCCGGCTCGGTGCTGTCCACGCAGTCTATGAGGCGGGTGAGAGCCGCCTCACCGTAGTCCTCCAAGCGGTTCATTAAGGTTGGATTGCCTCGAAACAGCCACCCGCTGTCAGGTGTGGACTCGAATTTGCTGGGCTGCCTCTGCAGGCCGCTCAGCAAATTGCTTATGTATCTATCTTGCGTCTCGAAGGCCTCCTGATGCATCCTCTCCATCTCCCGAGGATCTAGGTAGTACATCTTGAACACATAAAACGCTGCCATCACCAACGCGGCGATCAAAATAATCGCCTGCTTACGCTGCTTATCCCTCTCCGCGATCGGACGGCCGCACTTGGGGCAATGGGGCGCCCTATCGGAGACCTGAGACTTACAGTCGGGGCAAGTCTTCAGCGGCACATAGACCTCCCTTAGGCCCACGCAAACGAGGCGATCAACATCAACCCGCCGAAAATCAGGATGGAAGCTCGGTAGACCCTGACCAGGATAGCAAGGCGGCGACTCCCGAGTTCACAATACTCGTTCGGCCACAAGATGCGCTTCGACACAAAGTGCTTCTTCCAGACGTCGGGATACTCACGGCGTAAAATACTATTGCCCCAGATCCCTGCCGTTAGACCGACGAACCATACGAGAACGAGGAGCCCAACGAGCACGGCCGTCAGCGTTTCCCCCTGGAACAGGGTGTCAACGATACGACCTTCCGCAGACCGCCAGATATGGTAGGAGACGAACAACGCCGCTATGATGAACACCACCGCGGACACTCTGACAAAGCGGCGCCGAGACCGCTCGGCCTTTAGCGGCCACTCGCAACTCGGGCAAAACTGAGCCGCGTCGGAAACCTCCGAGTTACAGTGTGGACAGCGGATGAGTGCCATAGGCAGTTCGATGCTGGGGTGTGTTATGTCACCGCCGGGGCAACCCGGTAGAAGACCGCTCAGCCGCGCGCTCTATCTGCATCGCCTGCGTTCACCAGCCCTACTCGGCAAGCGCCAGGTCCGAGTTGCAGATCCACGTGGACAGCAGCCACGAGTCGTCGGCCTGTTTGTGGAACACCCACAGGCACTTGCCCACCTCCTCGATCGGCTCAGAAACACCTGCCACCGTGAATGTTTCCGAGTAACTCGTGCGAACAAAAGCGAGGCCATCGCGGCCATCGAGCTCGACCACCTCACTGGTCAGCTCCGTAACGTTGAAGCCCTGTGATGCGACCCATGCCAGCCACGCGTCTTTGCCTTCCATCAACGGTTGGTTGGCAGGCATGGATACGACATCCTCCGTCATTGCCGCCGCCACACCTTCCCAGTCGTTCGCCAACTCTGCCTCGACCACGCCATCCACGACAGCCCTGATAGCCGCCGCGTCGTCCTCGGACAGCGGCCCCGCTTCCTGGGCCGATGGCTGGCAGGATGTGCTCACCAGGGTGAGCGCAAGCGCCACGAGCAGTACGGATCGCGTACTCACAGTGACCTCCCGGTACTGGAGTTGATGGGCATCTGCAACATAACGGCTCTCGGGACCGAAGACCATCACACCTGGTACCTCTCGCTGCGCTCCCTCAGCACCTCGTCTACCTTCTTCTCAGCCTGCTGGTATCGCAGCGCCATGCTCTCGTCCGGCCACGCCAGCGCCTGCGACATCGCGTCGGGGGACAGGCCTGCCTCCGCGAGGTCGGTAGCGACCGCGCGCCGAAGGCCGTGGAACCCGAGCCCGGGCACGTTCACCTTCGCCAGCTCCTTCGCTCGCTTCAGCCGCTTGCCCGCCCGGTCGGCGGTCACCGCCTGCTCGGATCACGCGGCGAGTGGAACAGCGGCCTGCTCTCAATGCCGTGCAGGTTCACAGTCCAATCGTCTCAGGCAACTTGCTCACCCGCGGCACGGGTGCTCCCGAGTACGGATCAGAAGGTTGGGAGTTGGGGGCCTCCGGGCGCGGTCTCGAAACCCGAGCTGCTTACCTTGGGTTTCGCCATCTCCGAGGAGCCGCGACCAGAAGCGGCGACGACCCGAGTTCACTATCGCACCTCTAGTGAAAGGCCTCGAGGGCTGGTCCTCCGCGACAAACCACAGGTCGCACGTCGACGATCGCTTCCCTTGCCGCCAGCGAGCGCGCGACGAAAGTTTCTCTGGCGGCGCGGCAATCAACCAGGGTGATGAAATCTGGATGCCGCGATAACCTCGTGCGGCACAAAGAGAGATGCACGCGATGACAAAGCTACTGCTCGTTGTCTCCCTTCTTTCTTCGAATCCGATGTGGGACCAGGCGACTCTCCGGGCAGGAGTGACGACGAGCCCGGTGTCTCAGTCAGCCGTTCAGGAACCCGTGACTCCCCCGGGGCTCGGCCGCCCGACTGTTCACCGGCTGGCCGAAAACGTCCTCGCGGTTACCGGCCTCTACCATAGTGCCGGCTCCGATTTCGGGGTCAACGCGGGAATCATCTTCGCCGATGGCGCTGTGATCTTCATCGACAGTGGGATGACGATAGCCTCGGCCGAGTATCTCTGGAGCCTGGCCGCCGAGCGGCTGGAGGGAAACGAACAGGTATTCCTGATACTCACCCACCATCACGCCGATCACGTGTTCGGTATGCGGGTGTTCCAAGAGCACGGGGCACGCGTCATCGGCCACAGGATCTCCGCCGAATGGGTCCGTGACGACGATGGCCGCTACAAGCGGTTCATCGCCCGCATGAGCGGGTGGGATGATGAGCAGGCTGACGAGATCCTGGGAGATGTGGTCCTGTCCGAACCCTCCCAGGTGATCATCTGGGATGACATCCTGAGGGTCGGCGGTCAGGAGATACACCTGCTGGTCACGCCCGGTCACGTGGTTGACGAGATCTCGGTCTATCATCCCGCGTCCCGAGTTCTCTTCGCCGGTGATGGCGTTTACGAGGGAACGGATCTCAATACGCGCTTCGGCGATGTCGATGCCTGGGAGGCGTGGATTTCTCAGCTGGAACGCCTGAAGCGGCTGGATGTCGAGGTTGTCGTGCCGGGGCACGGGAAGTTGTGTTCCGCCTCCGAGATCGACCGCAACATCGCTTTTCTCCACAGCCTTGTTCCCGATGAAGCGCTGTCGGATCGCCCCGTGATCGCTCTCACAGGCAGCACCGTGCTCAATCTCTCCGACAGCGGGCACCTGGACAGCGACCTGCATGACGCGACGGTGCTGGTTGAGCGTGGACGAATCACTGCGGTCGGCGCCTCCAGAGACGTGCCGATTCCCCAGGGCACACGCGTGATCGACGTCACCGGTTCCTACGTGATCCCCGGCCTGTTCGACGGATTCGCCGCCCTCGACAATCAGTCCTTCGCCAATGCCTATTTGTATATGGGCGTCACATCGATCATCGGCGTGGAGGGAGGACGACGCGACCTCCTGTACATGGATGCCGATCCCGGACCTACGATCTACCGAATCGAGGGCGTGGGCCGGTTCCCGCTATCGACCGAGGACTTGCTGAGGCAAATCGACGACCTGGCGGATCGTGGCTATCGGGCCGTGCTGCTGATGTATGGGATAGGGCCGGAGCAGATCTCAGAGGCGGCGGCACGGGCCCACGCTCGAGGGCTGGCCGTGGTGGGAGAACTGGGGCGCACGAGATACTCCGAGGCCGCCAGGGCGGGTATCGATGCCTTTGTGCACACGACACGCTATTCGCTCGATATTGCCCCGCCGGAACTGGCCGAAGCCGTCGCTGCAGATCCGTTCGGGCGGCGTGATCCGGATCCCGTTCTTCGCTACCTCGGGCTCCTGGGTAGTCTTGCCCAGAACGATCCCCGTCTTCTGGACCACGCCACCCTGCTGGGCTCCGGTGATGTGGCACTGATGCCGACGCTGAGCCTTCGCGCCGGCTTCCTGTCGGATATCCCGAATCCGTGGAAGGAGCCCGCTGCCGCTCTGCTGAACCCGGCCGACCTGCAGAGCCCCGTCGATCGAGACACGGGCAGGCCTGCCATGCCAGAGGAGCAAGCGGATCAGCAAGCCCTGTTCTCCGAGCAGATCCTGATGTTGGAACGGACGTACCGACGATACGGGGCGGTCTACCTGGCGGGAAGTGGCACCGACGTGTTCGGGACCATGCCCGGCATCTCGCTGCACACTGAATTGGGCCTGCTGACTCGAATCGGGCTCACCCGGCGAGAGGCCCTCGCCGCCACCACCACGAATATCGCCGAGGCTTTCGGATGGTTCTACACGGGATCTGTCGAAGCGGGGCACACTGCAGACATCCTGGTGCTGTCCGAAGACCCCCTGCTGGATCTCAACAATCTCAAGGGGATCCGGGTTCTGATGAAGGAAGGCAGGATCGTCGATCGCGCTGCGCTGCTCCGGGAATCAGGCTGAACGGCCTGCCTGTTCGCTAATTCCAAAGGCCACCTCTAGCCTCGCTGGCTGAGTTCACGCTTCCAACCTCTGGCGCTGCACTGGGGAACAATGCACGCAGGACCGGACAGGGGGGTCTCGATGCGAGGTGTTGTTTCCTATGACTTGTAGTAATAGCGCAGGTTGCAGCAGGAATTCCCCTCCATGATCGTTCTGCTCAACTCGAGATCGATATCCGGGTTGACAAAACCGGCAAAGGGGACATCCCCGTAGCAAACCGCATAATACCCGAGATCCGCAGCACCTGCTGCTTGGAACACCTCAGCCCACAGACACTCCGAGATCTTGATCCCGTACGCGCTCTCGCTATCCTCCGTCACCTCGATGGTCATAATGCTGTTCGCCTGCGGAACACTCGGATGGTAGAGCCTCTTGAAGACGGAGATGTCATTCCCCATCTCTCTCACAACGTACCGCGCGTACTCTTCGGCTTCCTGCAAAGCCAGTTGTTTCAGGGATTCGATCACGTCTTCCCGGCCAATCTGTTCCTCCAGGATATTCAAGAACGGGATGAAGTGAGATGCGTACGCGAGTTCAAAGCGCTCCCTATATGTCAGCGGACGCGGCATCGGTTGATCGAATTTGTGTTCAGGAGCTTCCTGTGTGCCCTCCTGGACAGTCTCGGCCAGAAGCCCCCTTACCCGTAGCCCGAGGCAGGCGGTCACACCCAAGGGGAGAAGGGCCTGGCAAAACCGGCGGCGGTCGCACGAACATGCAATCACTTTGTACCTCCTTGTTTGATACCTCGGATTCTCGCTCAACATGGCCGGCCCGTGACCCGCCTGCACGCGCACGAAACGCAAGGCAACGAGCGCGGCATCTCACGAAGTCAGGGACCGCCGGATCGTTCGCCCTGATCGCTCGATCCCGATGGATCCGTCCAACCTTCGAGCCGCTCAAAGAGTGCCTCGACTGTGGCCCGCAGGTCGGGGTCACCACCTTCTCCGACCAGTGCCCGCACTCGTTGAGCTATTAGCGCGGCCTTCTCGATGCTTTGAGCGCTCGCTTCGGTCTCTCCGAGCTGCGCCTCGAGCTCAGCCTTCAGCAACAGCACTTGAGCCGCGGGGATGAGCTTCTCCAGGTTGGACTCACCCAGGATCTCGAGTAGGCTCTCGGCGGCGAGGGTATCCAAGAACTCCAACCCGACGCCGGCCCGCGCCGCTTCCTGCCGCAACTGCACCATCGCGCGCACCGGCTCTCCTCCAAACACCAGCTCCCGGATGCCGGCGAGGATCACCCCCATCTTCTCGATCTGGCGTAGCAGATAGTCCTTCTCAACCAACCGGCGCCTCCAAGGACCGAATCAGTACTATCTCCACGTGCACTGCAGGCTCGCATCGATACGCCCGCAATTCTCCGGAAAGATGTAGTTCGCGCCCACCTTCACGCGCGCCACTTTGCCGTCCGGGCGCAGCTCGAAGATCACCAGCTCACCGTTGCCGTTCTCACCCGTCATCCTGAAGGTGTGCTCGCCCTCGGGGGTGAGCTCGACCAGACTGGATTTCGGGTTGGACGCCGGCGGGTAGCTGTGACCGTACCTCACGAGCCGGCCGTCGAGCACGATGAAGTCGGTAAGCCAGCCGTCGGGGTCGTGATAGGTGCCGACGTAGCGATCCAGGTCGGCGATCGGTGCCACAGGTGGCTCCTCGGCCACGGCCTTCTCGATGGCGGGCACCACCATCTCGAACGCCTGGCGCACATAGCTGCCAGCGCCGCCTTCGTCGGAATTCGTCAGCACGATGACGCCGATCCTGGCCGCCGGGTCGAAGGCGATCTGCGTGCGGTATCCCGCCACCCAACCGCCGTGACCCACCAGTGTCCGCTCGCCCTGCCGCCACACACCGAAGCCCAGGCCCCTACCGCTCGACCAATCGCTACTCAGCCAGTGGACTCGCTGCATCTCACGCAGTGTGCTGCCCTTGAGGATCTGGGCGCCGCCCGCCGGGCCGTCACGAAACTGCAGCGAGATGAAGCGGGCCAGGTCCTCTACCGTGGACGACATGTTCGCCGCAGGCGTCAGCCCTTTGGAGTCGGTCTCGGGCGCCAGCGGCTGTGTGCCGTCGGGCAGCAGGATCCCATACCCTGTGGCCAGGCGTGCCCGATCGATGTCCCCCGTGCGCACGCTGCTGCTGGTCATCGCCAGCGGGTCGAGGATGTGTCGCTGGATGTATTCGGCGTACGGCTCGCCCGAAACGGCCGCCACCACCTCTCCCGCCAGGGCCAGCGCCAGGTTCGAGTACTTGTAGCGTGTCTCCGGCGCGAAGACGCTCTGCTGCGATTCGAGCGCCTCGATCATCTCCTGACGACTCGGAAACTGCCTGTCGGTCCAGTAGGGGAAGTCCGCCTCACGCGGCAGTCCCGAGGTGTGCGTGAGCAGATGCCGGATGGTGACGACGGGTGCGTCAGGGAAGCGGTTCTCGTACTCGAACCAGGGGAGATGCTTCACCACCGGGTCGTCCAACTGTAGCTTGCCGGCATCGCGCAGCTGCAGGATCGCCGTCGCCGTGAACGTCTTGGTGATCGATGCGATCCGGTAGATCGTTCCCGGCGTCGCCAGCAATTCCCGCTCGACATCCCGGTACCCGAAACCTTCGGCCCAGACGAGATCCTGATCGTAGACGATCCCGACCGAGATGCCCGGCTGGTGGTGATACGCCATCTGCTCCTGCACCCAGATCTCATAGAGCCGCAGGCTCGAAGCCACACCGGGATCATCGACGATCTTCCCCGACTGGGCTCGCAAGCCTGAGGCACTGACGAGCAGCAAGACCAGAGCTATCCGCTTCATGATCGGCACTCCTTCATGCGAGAGAACGTGCAGAGGCACTCGTGTTCGACCAGACTCCAACCGCTCACCCGATCACCGGGTCTTCAGATCTTGATGAAGATCCTCCGCCAGTAAAGGATCCAAATGATCGCCAGCCAGAAGACGATGTAAGCGATCGCGAAGGCGAGCGAGCCGTTCAGCGGTCCGGCCCAGGACGCGAACACATGCGTGTAGATCCAACTGTAGGCGGACGTCGTCTCACCGCCGCCCGCAGGTACCTGCCAGCGCACCAGCGTCCTGGTCAGGAGGCCCGATGCCACGAAGACGGCGATCGCGTTCATCCCGTAGACCACGAACGGCTTGCTCCAGGCTCTCCAGTCCTGAACGTCGATCAGCCAGTAGAACAGCCCGAGGATCAGCCCGGCCATCCCCGCAGTGAAGACCACGTAAGAGCTCGTCCACAGGTTCTTGTTGATCGGGAACAGCTGATGCCACAGCAGGCCAACCGCGAGAGCGACCACGGAAGCTGCCAGCAGACCTCTCACCTTCTCCAGCCAGCCCCGACTCGAGGTGATCCACTCGCCGGTGAAGATGCCGAGCAGCGTCGTCCCCACAGCGGGCATCGTGCTCAACAGGCCCTCAGGATCCCAGGGCGCCTGGCGGTACAGATGCGCCTGCCCGAGGATCAGGCGATCCAGGTAAGCGCCGAGATCTGCTCCCGCTGAGAGGTTGCCCGCGCCGTAGCCCGGCACCGGCACCAGCGTCATCAAAGCCCAGTAGCCGAACAGCAGCAGCCCCAACGCCCCCCCTCTCCCGCGCTGGTTCAAGGCCAGATAGAGCGCCGAGGCGATCAGATAGACGACGCCGATGCGCTGCAGGACGCCCATGATGCGCAGCGTGTCCCAGTTACTGAACCTCGGGAAAGCCGCCATGAACAGGCCGAGCCCGAACAGGATCAAGCTTCGCCTGATCACGTGGCGGACTAGCTGGCGCCGGGAATCGCCACGTGCGAGGCGCCTGCCAAAGGCGATCGGGATCGCAACGCCGACGATGAACAGGAAGAACGGGAAGATGAGGTCCGTGGGCGTCCAGCCGTGCCACTCGGCGTGCCGCAGCGGCGCGTAGACATAGCGCCAGCTGCCCGGATTGTTGACCAGGATCATGCCGGCGATCGTGGCTCCGCGGAAGGCGTCGAGAGAGGTGAGCCGACCCGCGATCAGCTTGTCGTCCATGGGGAGTTTCCTATTGGCAATATGTGACCAGCGCCGACATCACCTCGCGCTCTTCCGTGCGGCCCTGCGGCCGGTTCACCAGCACGCCGTTGACCACCAGACTCGAGGACCCTCCACCGTCGAGGTTGATGGCCTCGACGGCGCCGACCTCGAGCATCAGCGTGGCGAGCTCGTCCAGACTGACACCTCGGCTCTCCGGCTGGCGACCATCCACGACCATCAGGATGAGGGCCCCGTCAGCCGTGCGACCGGCAGCAGTGCGCGGGTGCACCTGAGGGATACTCGTGCCGAAGAAGACCTCCTCCTCCGAGGTGACACGGATCCTTCCGTCCATGACCAGTGCGGGTCCGGCGCCGATCGCATCACGCACCTCCCAGGCCCGCGCATGCTCGTAGTCGAGCGGCTCGGCCAGCTCGCCGGGACGATGCGCCGGCGGATCAGCCCAGGCGTAGATGGTGCCATCCCGTGTCGTGGCCCAGGTGAACTCGATCTCGTCATCAGCGGTGAATCCGATCGCCGCGCGCGCGATCTCGAACCGCAGGGTATCGCGCATGACCGAGCGGGTGGCCGGCTCCCACAGGACCCCATCTGATAGCAGCAGACCGACGTGGCCGGCGGGTGTGCGGTTCATGGTGAAGTAGCCACCGTTCACGGCGACACAGGCGCCCAGATCGCGGGCGAAGCTGGAGGTCGTCTCACGGTTGTCGGTCGTATCATCCGACACCACGATACGCGTGATGATGGTCGGATCCGGCTCATCGATGCGGACGTACCAGGCCCGCAGCGGCAGCGCGTCGTTTGCTCCCGCATAGACGCGAACGCCGGAAGGCAACCCCACGTTCAGCGAGTCGATCGGCTTCCAACCCATCGGGAGGCTGGTCTGCGTCACGAAAACGGGCTGGGTCCATGCGAACCAGCCGCCGGAGTCCCTCACCCTGGCGCGCACGTAGCCGGTCGGCCCATCCAGCTCGAAGACCGCGGGATTCCCGCCCGTCTCCTTCAAGACCTTCCCGGCGCTGCCGATGAAGGTGGTCGTGTACTTGAAGTTCCCGCGCTGCCTGATGTGCACGGACAGACGGGTCGCCGTGACCACGACGTCCGCGAGCTCGACACCGGTGCTCGCGTAGAAGAGCCCGTCCTCCAGGCTCTGCATGATCTCTTCCGCGTCGAGCGATCGAGCCCGCACGACCACCCAACCTCTGCCGGGATTCACCCGACGGGGCCCGAACTCGCCCTGAAAATAATGGGCATCGTCCGCAGCGATCCCGTAGATCCGCTTCCCGCCGCTGAGAAGCTGGTCCCAGATCGCTTCCGCACCCGGCGAGTCGCCGCCACCGAAGTTGTGAACGGTGGGGTGGCCGTTAGAGATCTCGACGAGCCTGTAGTCGCTGACCTGCGCGAGATCCTCGGCCCTCAGCGCCCACTGGTAGTTCGGGTGATTGACGTGCGGCACTCCCCCGACCTCGCGAACCGCACCGATGTTGTTCTGTAGCGTGGCAACGAGCGTCGGGCCCTCCCGCGGCTCGACCACGCGAGGGATGTTGAGCCCGTTGACGTGAACCGAGACGCCCTGGAAGCTCGCCGAGACCTCCTCACCCGGGATGAGTATGAAGGTCGAGTCCACGAGATGAGCCACTGTCGCGGGATCCGTGAGCACGTCGTGGTCGGACAGGACCAGGAAGTTGTACCCGTGCTCCTTGTACCAGCGAGCCACGTACTCGGCCGGCGAGTCGCCATCGCTCTCCAACGTGTGCGTGTGGGTATTCCCTTTGTACCAGCGCATCCCCCGGACGTCGGGAACCTCGAACCTGTAATCCTGTGCCCGGGCTTCGGTTGATGTGCCCAGCGCGACAACCGCCAATGCGGCGAGCGCACACCTGCCGGCCAGCCCTCCGACTTTGAGTCGCACGGTATCCAGCCCCCTCTTCTCGGCCGAGGTCGTAATCTTTCCGTTTCTCTCCGCAACAGATCGTTGGGCACCGGCAAGATAACGTTTCGGCTGTCGTACACAAACGCAGCCAGCTGGCTTGCGCGCGGCGCTGACGTTCCTTATTATCGATACGGACTGCTACGATACGTACGGTTCCTTACCATAAGTGCGACCGGGAAACCACTTCACCTGTGCCCTGTTCTACAGAGATTTCTTCCAACCCCCAAGCCCGCTCGGGGAGCGAACGAGCCTGCGGCTCCCGGTCCAATCAACCCGCTTGCGGAGCAACTCGTAGCGCATCGCGCAACGCAGGAGCAGGTGCCCGTAACTGGGCCACGTTCTGTAGCCTGCCGGTCGTCCTCGCCGTCTTCAGCAGCCTGGGCTGGGCGGCCCAGCAGGACGACAGCACCGAAGTCCGCCGGGTGAGGGCGCTGCCCGTTCGCGAGGGAGAGGTCGAGCTTGACGGTCGGTTGAGCGAGGACGTCTGGCAGCTGGCCGGTGTCGCGACCGGGTTCATCCAGCGCGACCCTGAGGACGGCAGCCCGGCCACGGAGCGCACCGAGGCACGGGTCGTCTATAGCTCGAGTGCGATCTACGTCGGCATCCGCGCCTTCGACTCGCAGCCGGACGAGATCCGCTCAGAGCTCGTGCGACGCGACGGGGGCCCGCAGTCGGATGTGCTCGGATTCTTCCTCGACTCCTACCACGACCGCCGGACCGCTTTCGCCTTCACGGTGACGCCCAGCGGTTCGATCCGCGATATCTACTATTACAACGACGGCTGGGCGGACGCTTCCTGGGACGCGGTCTGGCAGGTCGAGACCTCGGTTGACAGCCTGGGCTGGACGGCAGAGTTCCGGATTCCGCTGACGCAGCTGCGCTTCGACAATGAGAAGACCACGTGGGGTTTTCAGGTGTACCGGCGCATACACAGGAACGCGGAAGTCGACTACTGGTCGCCGGTATCGAAGGAAGCCAGCGGCTACGTCTCCCTGTTCGGTGAGCTCGAGGGGCTGGAGAACCTCTCGCAGCCGATGCGACTCGAGCTCCGGCCTTACACGGTGGTCAACAACCGCCAGCGGCCGGGTTCCGAAGGGATCCTCTACGCGCCCGGCAGCGAGACGCAGTTCAACGCCGGGCTCGATCTGCAGTACGGTCTGACCTCCGACTTCACGCTCGACCTGACGGTCAACCCGGACTTCGGCCAGGTGGAGGCCGATCCGGCCGTGGTGAACCTGACCGCGTTCGAGACCTATTTTCCCGAGAAGCGCCCGTTCTTCATCGAAGGCTCGGGACTCTTCGACCGTTACGTGCCGGCTGGGCAGTTGTTCTACTCACGGCGGATCGGCCGGCCGCCCCAGGGATTCGCCACTCCGCCGGACGGCGGTACGGTGGAGATCCCCGACGCCTCGACCATCATCAGCGCGGCGAAGGTGACCGGCAAGACGGCCGGCGGTCTCGGCCTGGGGCTGCTGAGTGCCGTCACGGCTCGGGAGAAGGCCACCCTGCGAGACTCCCTGGGGACCGAGGCCGGCAAACAGGATGTGGCGCCGTTGACCCACCACCTCGCGGGCCGGATCGAGCAGGATTTCCGCGAGGGGAGTCACACCGTCGGGGCCATGGTCACCGCGCTGAACCGCAAGCTCGATGAGAATCTCGATTTCTTGCGCTCGGCCGCCTACGCCGTCGAGCTCGACGGAACTCACCGCTGGAAGGACAACACGTGGGGCGTCTACTGGAATCTCGCCGCAAGCTACATCCGCGGCAGTCGCAGCACGATCACCTCGGCCCAACGCTCGTCCTTCCGCTACTATCAGCGGCCGGACGCCCCACATGTCGAGCTGGACACCACGCGTACGAGCTTGTCCGGCTATGCCCTCAGCGTCGGCGCCGGCAAGGAAGCCGGCACCTGGCAATACGGTGCCGAGTATAGCTGGGTCACGCCGGGCTTCGACATCAGCGACATGGGGTTCCAGTGGTTCGCTGATCTGCAGGGTCTGTACGCGTGGGGAAACTACCTGCAGGCCCGGCCTCGTTGGATCTTCCGGGATTTCCGGTTCATGGCCAACGCGGGAAGTGAGTGGACGACGGGGGGAGAAAGGCTCTCCAGCTGGCTTCTACCGTTCTACTTCTACGGGCGGCTCCGCAACAACTGGAGCGTGTATCTGTTCCCGGCGAGGTGGGGTTGGGACCACCTGTCGGTGACGGCCCTGCGCGGCGGCCCAGCCGTGCGCGGGGATGCCTCGTGGCGGTCGTACCTCGAAGTGGCAACGGATGCGCGCAAGCCGATCTCACTGTCCGTGTGGGCGAACAAGAGCCGTTGGATCGGAACCAGTAGGGAGTGGCTCGCTCTCGGCCCGAACGTCAGGTTCCGGCCTACCCCGCTGCTCAACGGTAGCCTCGGATTGTTCTACCGTTGGGAGCGTAATCCCACCCAGTGGGTAACCCGCCGCAGCGTGGCGGATTCGACTCATTACGTGCTCGCCGAGATCGAGCAAAAGACGCTCAGCCTCACGTTGCGGCTCGATTGGACCCTCACCCCGAGTCTGTCTATTCAGTTCTACGGTGAGCCGTTCGCGTTTTCTGGCCGCTACAGCGACTTCAAAGGGGTCGCTGAACCTCGCGCCCGCGAGTTCGCCGACCGCTACCGTCTCTACCATGAGGAGCTGACGTGCGGTAGCGATGGCGTCTGCGAGGTCGATCTCGATCTCGACGGCGCGGCCGACTTCACCTTCTCCCATCCCGACTTCAGCTCCCGGTACCTGCGCTCGACGATGGTCGTGCGCTGGGAGTACCGGCCCGGTTCCGTCCTCTTCCTCGCCTGGCAGCACGGACGTAGCAGCTTCACGAGCGATGCCGCTTTCGGCGCGTTCGACGACCTGGCCGACCTGTTCGACGAGCCTGCCGACAACACCTTCCTGGTCAAAGCCAACTACTGGCTGAGCTTCTGAGGCCGCTCGGCGAGACCTACGGGTCCTACTGGCCAAGTCTGCTAGACGCTATCTTGAAGCCAGTCTGTTGAGAGAGTGAGTTTCCTTGGACAGATCGTCTACCGGGAGATCATCATGAAGCCCCTCAGCGCGTTTCTCGCTCCGTTGACTCTGATGTTCGCTGCCGCGGCCTGCCAGCCAGCGGCCGAGACCGTCGGCCCGCTGTCCGACGAAGACGTGGCCGCGATCGGTGCCCTCCATGAGGAACAGATCGAGGCGGGACTCGCAGGCGACTGGGACGCCGTAGGCGCGTTCTTCGCCGAGGACCTCGTCTACATGCCCCCGAACTTTCCAGTCGTCCACGGCCGCGCCGCGTGGGTGGACTGGGCCAAAGCGATGGGCTTCGACATCATCGAGATGACCACCGAGATCCTCGACATCGACGGTCGCGGTGATCTGGCCTATCTGCAAGGTGCCTACTCACAGACCTTCACGGTCGAGGGGATGCCCGGCCCGATCAGCGACACGGGCAAGTTCCTCTGGATTCTGCGCAAGCAGCCGGACGGCGCCTGGCTGATCACGATTTGGATCTGGAACGCCGACCGGATACCCGGGCAGGCCGCCGAGAGTTAGCCGAAGACGCCTCTCGGATCGTACTCCTGCAGGTTGACCATGATTCGTGGAGTGTCGCGCCGACGGGATCGTCTCGCTTCACCGCTCGCGGGTCGGTGACGCAGGTCCTCTCGCTCCACCGCTCGCGTGCACCACGCGGGAGCGTGGCGCCCTATAGCCCGCTCGCGAGTTGCGCTCGGAGGGCCTGCGTCACCTCCGATAGATCACGGCTCACGAGTTACGCTCGACTACAGCGTCGGCGCCGTGGTCATCCAATACGATCTCTGCGGTCTTAGACGAGATGATGCGCGAATGGAGGTTGCGGTGAGCAGACGGATCGGAACAGCTGGCGCAATGGTATGCCTTGCGCTGATCTGTGTTGTGTGTGCCCCGGTCGGGCCCCGCGAGGAGGCACCAGCAAGGGCGCGGCCGCCCTATCTGAACCCAGACCTCCTACTCGATGAGCGCGTGGACGATCTCGTCTCACGCATGACCCTCGAGGAGAAGGTCAGCCAGATGTTGTACGGCGCGGCTGCCGTGGAACGATTGGGGATCCCCGAATACAACTGGTGGAACGAGGCGCTGCACGGTGTCGCCCGGGCGGGCCGCGCCACCGTGTTCCCCCAAGCGATCGGGCTCGCCGCTACCTGGGACTCGGATCTCATGTTCCGCGTGGCCGCCGTCATCTCCGACGAGGCCCGGGCCAAGCACCACGAGTCGGTCCGCCAGGGACGACGCGGCATCTACGAGGGGCTCACCTTCTGGTCTCCCAACATCAACATCTTCCGTGACCCACGCTGGGGCCGCGGAATGGAGACCTTCGGCGAGGATCCTTACCTGACCGGACAGCTGGCCGTGGATTTCGTCCGAGGGATGCAGGGGGATGACCCGCGCTACCTGAAGACCGTGGCGACGCCTAAGCATTTCGCCGTGCACAGCGGGCCGGAGCCGGACCGTCACAGCTTCGACGCGGTAGTCGATGAGCGCGACCTGCGTGAGACCTATCTGCCAGCCTTTCGCGCGACCATCGTCGACGCGAACGCGCAGTCGGTGATGTGCGCCTACAACCGCTTCCGTGGCGCGCCCTGCTGCGGGAGCAACGAGCTGCTACAGCAGATACTGAGGGAGGAGTGGGGTTTCGACGGCTACGTCGTCTCCGACTGCTGGGCGATCATGGACATCTACAGGCAACACAGGGTCGTAGAGACCGCGGCCGAGGCCGCCGCGATGGGTGTTGCTACGGGGACCGACCTGAACTGCGGCGTGACGTACGATAGCCTCCTGGTGGCGGTAGAGCAGGGCTTCGTCAGCGAGGAGCAGATCGACATCTCACTCGAGCGACTCTTCCGCGCCCGCTTCAAGCTCGGCGTGTTCGATCCGCCGGAGCGCGTCCCCTACACCTCCATCCCCTACAGCGTCAACGACTCCGAGCCACACCGCCAGCTCGCCTTGGAGGCGGCCCGCAAGTCGGTCGTCCTGCTGAAGAACGAGGGTGCTCTCCTGCCGCTGCGCAAAGATCTCGGCACCATCGCCGTCGTCGGGCCGAACGCCGACGACGTGGATGTCCTGCTGGGGAACTACAACGGCATCTCATCGGAACCGATCACCCCGCTGGACGGCATCCGCCGCGAGGTGTCACCGGCAACGACGGTACTGTACGCGAGAGGAACTGACGTCGCCGAGAACACGCCCTCCTTCGAAGTCGTCCCGCCGTTCGCGCTGTTCACCGAGCGGGAAGGTGAACACGTGAGCGGCTTGATGGCCGAGTACTTCAACAACCACGACTTCGAGGGCGAGCCGTTCGTCACGCGCATCGACCGCGCGGTCGACTTCAACTGGTGGGATGAGCCCCCCATCGAAGGGATGCGGGCGGACAGCTTCAGCGTGCGCTGGACGGGAACGCTCGCTCCGCCGGCATCGGGCCGCTACGCGCTCGGCGTGCGAGTCTTCGGAGGGTTCCGACTCTTCCTGGATGATGCCCTGTTGGTCGAGTTCTCGGACCGGCACGTCGTCCTGCCGCGCTGGGCGTATGTGGAGCTCGAGGCCGGCCAGGCCTACGACATCCGTGTCGAGTACTGGGACCGCCGTGCCGACGCGATCGTGCAGCTCGTCTGGGCGAGACCCAATCCGCATCTCAGGCAAGAGGCCTTGCGCGCCGCCGAGCAGGCCGACGCCGTCATCATGGTGATGGGTCTCTCCCCCAGATTGGAAGGCGAGGAGATGCCCGTGGACGTGCCTGGCTTCGCTGGAGGAGACCGCGTTGAGATCGGGCTGCCCGCGCCGCAAGAAGAGCTCATACAAACGATCACGGCGACGGGAAAGCCCGTCGTGCTCGTGCTGCTGAACGGCAGCGCCGTCGCCGTGAACTGGGCCGCCGAGCACGTCCCCGCGATCCTCGAGGCCTGGTACCCGGGCCAGGCGGCGGGCACGGCGCTGGCAAACGTCCTGTTCGGTGACTACAACCCGGCGGGCCGGCTTCCCGTGACGTTCTATAAGTCTCTGGATCAGCTCCCGCCGTTCTCCGACTACGACATGAAGGACAGGACCTATCGCTACTTCGAGGGCGAGCCGCTCTTCCCCTTCGGTCACGGGCTGAGCTACACTACGTTCGCTTACAGCAACCTCGAGCTACCGTCCAAGGTCCGCGCTGGAGAGGAGGACATCGTGGTCTCCGTCGATGTCGAGAACACGGGCCCTGTAGCCGGTGAGGAGGTGGTCCAACTTTATGTGACGGACATGGAGGCCTCGGTGCCTGTGCCGATCCGATCGCTCCAGGGTTTCCAGCGCGTG
This sequence comes from Gemmatimonadota bacterium, assembly GCA_039586495.1. Lineage (GTDB taxonomy): Bacteria > Gemmatimonadota > Gemmatimonadetes > Palauibacterales > KS3-K002. The sequence continues at coordinate 19,271 of JBDHKG010000055.1, forward strand.
TTTCTGGGACCTGGGGAGCAGAGGACAGTGTCGTTCACGCTCACGCCCCGGCAGATCTCGCTGATCGACGCCGAGTGGCAACGGGTCGTCGAGCCCGGCCTTTTCGAGGTAAGCGTGGGCGGCAAGCAGCCCGGGTTCAGCGGGATCGCCGACGCTGCCACGACAGGCGTCGTGACAGGCCGCTTCGAGGTGGTCGGTGAGAGGATGCGGTTAGACGGATAGCGCACCGCTCGGGTCCCTCATCGGGATACCGAGTGTACGCGCCTGGATCAACTTTCGCCGGAGGTGACCATGAAAGGACTCGCTCTATTTGTGCTCGGTGCCCTCATCGGACTCATCATCGGAGCGCTGTGGATAGGCCCCGAGCGAGTGGGAGAACTCTCGGACGAGGGCGTAGCGGCGATCAACGGCGCGATAGAGTCGTACAGCCAGGCGTTCATGGCGAACGACTGGCCGACGTTCGCCACGCACTACGCGGAAGACGCCGTCGCCATGCCGCCGAACGCGCCGGCGATGCAAGGCCGAGCGGCGATACGCGAGCTGGCCGAAAGCTGGCCGACCATCACGGCGTTCAGCCCTACGGTCGAGGAGATCGATGGCTGTCGTGACCTCGCCTTCCTCAGTGCCACGTACTCGCTCGCGGCGATGCCGGAGGGAGCGCCCGAGCCCTGGGAAGACAACGGCAAGTACGTCGAGATCTGGCGCAGGCAGCCGGATGGATCGTGGCTGATCGCGGTGGAGATCTGGAACTCGGACAATCCGCCACCTGTGCCCGGCGAAGCCGGGGAGTAGCCGGAGTCCGACGGCCGAGCCACAGTGGGCTCGGCCGTCTGCACATTCGGCTCCAGCTCGCGGGCCGCGTGGCGCGTCTCATGGATGTCCGCGAGCTGGAGGCGATACTCATCGCCAACCTCTGAGAGCGCCGGACCATCCCTGGGAGACGGGCCTGAGGGAAGCGTCATGCCTGAAGACAAGAAAGCGAACCCGCTCTTCGCCGGTCTGGACGTCTCGACCCAGAGCTGCAAGCTCGTCGTCATCGACCGCGATCTGCCGCACTACGGGACCGAGGAAGGTGCCGTCGCCGGACTCGGGGAAGGCGTCTCCGAGTCCGAACCCCGGATGTGGACCGAGGCGGTGGAGCTGCTGCTTGGCCGGCTGAGGGAGGCAGGCGTTCCGGCGGATCGGATTCGCTGCATCTCGGTCTCCGGCCAGCAGCACGGGCTGGTGGCGCTGGCCGCCGACGGGAGCCTCGCCCGGCCACGCGCCAAGCTCTGGAACGACTTCTCCACCGCCGAGGAGTGCCGCATGCTCACCGAGGCTGTGGGCGGGCCCGAGTCGATGATCGCCGAGGTGGGGAACAGCCAGCGCACCGGCTACACCGCCCCCAAGATCCTGCACATGCGGCGCCGCGAGCCCCAGAACTACGAGCGCGCCCAAACCCTCTTTGTGGTCCATAACTACATCAACTGGTACCTGACCGGCGGCCCCGACGGCGGCGTGGCGGTCATGGAGCCGGGGGACACCTCGGGCACGGCGCTCTGGCACCCGGGCACAGGCCGCTGGTCACAGAAGGTGATCGGTGCGATCGACCCGGCGCTGCCCCAGAAGCTGCCGCCCGTGCAGCCGGCGGATCGGACCGTTGGGAACGTCGGAGCGACCCTGGCCGCCCGCTTCGGCCTCCCCCCTGACTGCCGCATCGACGCCGGCAGCGGCGACAACATGTACGGCGCTCTCGGCACCGGGAACTTCGAGCCGGGGATGATAACGGTGAGCCTGGGGACGAGCGGAACGGCCTGCACCGTTTTGGAGAAGCCGTTCATCGACCCTACGGGTGAGATCGCTGCCTACTGCGACAGCACCGGGCGCTACCTGCCGCTCCTTTGCGTCTCCAACATGGCCAACGGCTACAACGCCGTCCTGGAGCGATTCGGGCTCTCCCACGAAGAGTTCGATGATCTCGTTCAACGCACACCTCCGGGGAACCGCGGCCGCGTGCTGGTGCCCTGGTACGAGGGTGAACGCACGCCCGACCTACCGCTGGCGGCACCGCTCTACTTCGGCTTCCACCTCGCGGATTTCGTGCCGGAGACGCTCTGCCGGGCCGTGTTAGAAGGGCACGTGCTCAACCTCTACGAGGGCTCCGCACGCATGCCGGTGGTCCCACGCGAGATCCGGCTGACCGGTGGTCTCTCCAGCTCACCATCATGGTGCCAGACGATCGCCGATCTCTTCGAGGCCGAGACGGTCCCGGTACAGGGCGAGGGGGCGGCCCTGGGAGCGGCAATCCATGCCGCCTGGGTCTGCTATCGCGAGGCGGGTGATGAGTGGCCGCTCGCCGAAGTGGCCCGGCCCTTCGTGGTACTGGACGAGCCGCACCGCAAACGGCCGGACCCGGCGGGGCAGCCGGCCTACCGGCTGCTGAAACGCCTCTTCCAGGCGCTCAGCCGCCGGGCACGGGGCCTGGAGGGGGAAGATCCCTTCGTGCTGCGACGGGACCTGGTGATGCTCACGTCCCCCCGCTGACATCCGCCGGGGTTGTGCCTTGTGGCACCCTCGCAAGGATGCGGCGACGAGAGCTTGCCTGAACTTGGAGGTGGTGTGAGAAGCTCGGCCGACTCCCGAACCATTCCCTACGGTGATATCGAGACGGTAACCCTGGACATCGGCAACACACTCGTCTCGATGGACTTCGACTGGATCGCTGATGAGTTCCGCAGCCGCGGTATCCAGTGCGATGCCGAACTCCTCCGCCGCGCCGAGGCCGCGGCTCGCCCTGATTTCCGACCCGAGCCCGGCATCGACGACGAGCGCGTGGCCCAGCGCGTTTTCGAAGGTTACCTGCGAGGCATCCTCCTTCGCCTCGAGGCCATGGGAGTGCATTACAGCACGTCTATGCGCGAACTGATCCGCGACCTCACGCTTGCCATGAAGGAAGCAGGAGGTACACGGCGACTCTGGTCCAGCATCTTGCCCGGCGTACCCGAGGCCCTCGCCGCCATGCGCGCCCTCGGCCTGCGGCTCATCGTCGTCAGCAACTCTGACGGTACGGCGGAAGAGATCGTCAGCGATCTCAGGCTCCGAGGACACCTAGACGCCGTCGTCGATTCCTATCGGGTCGGCTTCGAGAAGCCGGACCCGCGGATCTTCCGCCACGCGCTCGAACTTGCCGGGTCGCCGCCGAACCGCACACTCCATGTCGGCGACCAGTACGCAGCGGACGTGGTCGGCGCACGGTCCGTTGGCATTCACGCGATACTGCTCGATCCCTTCGGCGACTGGGGCGACGTGGACTGCGTCACGCTCCCCGACCTGCCGAGCGTTCAGAGGAGGCTCGACGCGGCGCACCGTACGTGAGCGTCGAGCCCAACTCGCGAGCGGGCCCACGCCGCCGCCCACCTCGTGCTTGACAATCTACCCAGGCCCGCCCTAAGGTGGCTTGGGCTTCAACCGTGTCTGCTCAATGCGGCGAATCGGTTTCGCCATGATTCCTTCATGCCTTCCGACGGCCCGACCGCCTTGCGGACGAGGCAGCGACTAGTGTCCTGACGCTTCAGGGGCACGGTGCACGACCTGCGCCTGCCCCTCTTCCAGTAGAGAGACGACGGACACAGCAATAGGTTCGGAAGCCGTCGTGCGCGTCGGCCGTCCCTGAACCCGCGGATATCGTCGGCGCGCGCCGCCAACCCAAACCGGGAGCGACACCATGGCACCGCTCCGCCTCAACCTCGCCGCCCTGCGAGACAGTCTGCTTGAACCCGAGGCACTCCCCGACATCCTGAGCCATCGCGACGGACTCGCGGCTGCGTTCTTCCAACGGCCGGTGTCACGGCGCACCGCCATCCAGGTGACCGGGTCGGCGGTAGCCGGGTTCGTGCCGGTTCTCAACCGCCTGCACGTGTTTCTCGGCGGGCTCGAGCTCGTGGGCGACAGTCACCGCCTCGCCTTCGTGCTCGGCAACCGCGAGCGCTGGGTGATCGACGCGCACGGCTACGCCGGATCACCGTCGCTGCGGCACACGAAAGCCGAGGACGGCGTCGTACGCGTCGAGCTGCGCGGCGCCCGTTTCCCAGGCACCAGGCTGCGCGCCGACTTCATCTGTGAGGTCGTGCCCGGGCTCATCGGCTCCCGCATGCGACTCAGGCTGGCGCTGGGCGGCTTCCACTGCGAGGCGCCGTTCGAGGAATGGTTGCTCGGCAAGGCGCGCGCCCGCTCGCGGATCCGGCTGAACCGACACGTCTTCCGACTCGCGGGCGGGCCGTCGCTCGCCCTCTCGGGTAGCGCGGAGGCCGAGCTGTATCCCAACGGAGCCATCAGGCTGAGCGGCCGACGGCTGGCCGCGCTCAGCGGGCTGGGAGCGGACATCCGCTCCGACGCGGTGACGCTCTCGCTGGCGGACCCCGATTCGCCCAGCGCGCTCGAAGACCCGCCGACCCGTCGCACCGTCATCACCCTGGAGCGCGAGACACGGGCCTGGGGGCTGCGACCGAAACTGCCGCTCAAGGGGCCTGGCACCCTCCACTACGCCGATGAGCCGTTCGACAGCATCGCTATCGAAGCGGGCGAACGGGGGAGTTCTGACGTCCGCCGAGCCCTGGTGGCCTACAGCGCCGAAGGGCGTGTACCGGCCAGCTGGGAGCCCGGCGGCCGACTCCTCGATAGCTCCGGCGCGCCCGCGCGCATCCCGCTCATCAATGCTCGTTACGCAGTCGCGTTCGACCGTGCGGGCGAGCAGCGCGCGTTCATGGCGCGCTTCGGGGAACTGACCTGGCTGCACGGCGAAGGGTTCAGCATCGAGGTCGGCGATGCTTCCGAGCTCGCGCCCTTCGAGGTCGTGGCCACGAACGGTGCGCTGCACAGGATGCGCTGCGAGCCGGCGCTCCTGCGCACGCTGCTACCCGTCGCTGGCGCGATCGTCGAACCCACAGAACTGCCTGCCGGCGCCCGTATCGCGCTGACCGACGGCGTGCTCGGCGACGGCGAGCTGCCCCCAACGGCCCGGCTGTCCTTCAACGGGAAGGGCCGCGCCGCTGGCCTGGTGATGGCGCCCGCACCACCTCTCGCACTCCTCCGTCCCAAAGACCTGTTCGCCATCACCTTCGACTTCGTGAATCTCGGCCTGCAGATCGAGGGCCCAGGCGCGGCTACGCTGGTTCGGGAGACGACGGAAGAGGCACCGGGCTCCTTCATCATTGCCCGCTTCCCGCCGCAGAACGTAGCAGAGGAAGCGTTCTTCGAGCCCGGCGAGGAGCCGGGCACGGGAGACATCCCGGTCAGGGCGTTCATCGCGGGTTGGAGCCGGCTCGCCTTCCGCCTGCCCTCTGAGCTGGACTCGCTTCCATACACCCTAGACGCCCTGCTTGACTGGACGCAGCTCGAGCCGAGCCTCGTAGCCACGGCGCAGCCACCGCCGCCGCCGCCGCTGCGGCTCGTCGGGCGGCCGATGATCGTCGACCCGCGCGAGAGGATTGGGATCATCCGGGCGACGATCGCCGGCGGCGCGGTCGCCCGGCTGAAGGTGGAGGCGCGGGTGGATCCCGAACTGCAGCAAAGCGTGGCCCGGGAATTGGGCCGCAACGTCCCCCGCGGCGTCCGCCTGGCCCCCGAGCGGTTGCAGAAACTCGCGAGCACGGTAACGCAGACGCGACCCGGCTACAGCGTAATCGAGGGACCTATCCTTGCGGAGATCGTCGCCGAGCTCCTGCGGCGTCCCTACGAGCCGGCGTCGTACCAGACGGCCCTCGAGACGCCCTGGCGGCTGATCCTCTCACCTAACCGCTTCGGCGCCTGGGCGCACTCCGTCCGCGAGGTCACCGACGAGGCCACCAGCATCACCGAGCTCTGGCATACCCGGCTCGGCGTGCGGCGGACCGGCGAGATCCCGCCCGGTGAGAGTCCCGTGGACGAGGTCGAGGACTACTACCGCACCGTGCGCGCCGTCTGGTCGCCGGATTACACGCGTGACGCCTCCGCGAAGGAGCCACCTCACTATCCTGACAGCCACCCCGGCAACCCGTTCCGCATGTCCCTCGACGCCCGTGACCGGCACGAACTGGTCACGCTCACCGCCGATTTCCTGCTGCCGGACTGCGAGGAC
>JBDHKG010000152.1:0-6446 GCA_039586495.1 Gemmatimonadota bacterium
AGCGGCCCTGTCCCGCGGCACCGCTCCGGGCGCCGCGTAATCTCCTGTGTGGCGGAGCTCGTAAGCTTCCGTCAGGTACTTGTGGAGGTGGACCGGGAGGGCCCCGGGCTTTGCGAACTCTTTCCCGAAGGCCGCGATCACGGCAGAATGCTTCGAGAAGGAGAGCCCTTTCCCCTCAAGCAAGGCCTCGGCGGCATAGAACATCGCGTAGTAGGCACGTGAAGCGGCAAAGCCGGCATGCCCGCCTTCCAGTAGCAGCCTGGCGGCCGCAATGCTCTCGCGCGCCTTCTCCAAGAGCTCACGCTGGTCAGCGGTCACACCGGGATCCCTTCTCTCCGAACGTTTCGCAGGAGCGGCCCCGCTCGGGTCTGGTAGCGATTCTCACTCATCCATGAAGACGCAGCTGATCACCACGTCGTGTGTGAGGGAAAGCCCCGCGACGATGTCCCCGGTTCGAGCGATCTCCGTCGCCGGCCGGACCGGCTCGCGGAGCACGACCAGCACGTCAATATCGGAATCGGGGTCGGCCTCGCCACGCGCCCGAGAGCCGAAAAGCAGAACCTCGACCAGGCGGTCGCCGTACAGCCGTTCCAGCCGGGCGCGCAGCTCTCCAAGTACCTTCAGCAGTTCGGGATGCAGCGCTCTCCCTGGCATGGGGCCCGGCCACGCTCGTTCATCCGAGCTCAAGATGATTCTCGTTCTACGGCCTCCGAAGGCCCGAAGCCGGCGAACCAGTTCATCCAGCTTCCGCAGCCTTCGGCGAACGACCTCTGGATCGATCATACCGGTCAAGTCCCGAACCGGCCGGCGCGGACCCGCTCCTCCAGGGCCGCCCGTAGCAGCCGGCGCAGGGGCGCGAGATCGCAGTACCGACTCTTCACCTGGACGAGCCAGCGCTGCCGGCAGGCCTCGTCCCGGCTGAGAACCAGCCGGCCGCTTCGGGCCACCCGGTCAGCGAGGAGCGGGGGCGCGTTGTTCAGCGTCACCACGTTCACGTCGTTCATCCGCAGCCCGTCCATCGCCACTCCGGTGACCTCGGCCAGATAGCCCCAGGCGGCAGTCCGTTCCGCACGTTCCAGAGCCGATGGCTCCACGTAGACGGCCACGTCCACGTCGCTTCGAGCGTGGGTCCGGCCCCGCGCCGTGGAGCCGAATACGTAGGCGAAGATGATCTCGTCCCGACCCTCGAACGCGCACCGCAGCCGCTCAGCCGCCGTTGCCAGATCCATGGGCGTCAATATAGGCCGCGCCGACGACACCCGCACGTTGAGGCGCGGCGTCGACACGACTGGCGACCCCGAGCGCGCCAGACTAGCTTGCGGGCGATGCAATGACGGACTCGAAGCTCGATTATCGCAGCGCCGGCGTCGATACCGCCGGCGCCGACGCGGCGCTCGGCCCTCTGGCACAGCACGTCCGCCGCACCTTCGGGTTCGCGGGCGCGCCCGGCGTGCCGGGCGGCGTGCGGCTCGACCTGGGCTACTTCGCCAACGTGATCGAGGTCGCCCCCAACCTGGGGATCGCGGTCTCCACCGACGGCGTAGGCACGAAGCTCCTCGTCGCCGAGATGCTGGAGAAGTACGACACCGTGGGCATCGATTGTGTGGCGATGAACGTGAACGACGTGCTCTGTGTCGGCGCCCGGCCGATCACCTTGCTCGACTACATCGCCGTCGAGCGGACCGACCCCGCGATGCTGGAGGCGATCGCCGAGGGTCTGGCGCGCGGTGCCGAGGAAGCCCGCATCTCCATAGCCGGCGGCGAGCTGGCCCAGCTGCGCGAGATGGTGCGTGGGGTGCGGCCCGGCTCCGGCTTCGACATCGTCGGCACCGCCATCGGGCTCGTGCCGCTGGACCGCGTGATCGTTGGTGAAAACCTCCTTGACGGCGATGTGGTGATCGGTCTGGCCTCCACAGGCATCCACTCCAACGGCCTGACGCTGGCCCGCAAGGCCCTGTTCGATGCGGCCGGCTACGCCCCCGAACAGCACGTCGACGAGCTGGGCCGCGCGGTCGGCGAGGAGCTTCTGGAGCCGACCCGCATCTACGTGCGCCCGGTCCTGGCGCTGCTGGAGGCCGTCGAGCAAGTCAAGGCCCTTGCCCACATCAGCGGAGACGGTCTGCTCAACCTGTTGCGCGTCCGCTCGGCCGTCGGCTTCGAGATTACCGACCTGCCCGAGCCGCCGGCCATCTTCCGGCTGATCCAGCAGGCCGGGGACGTGGACGACACGGAGATGTTCCGCGTCTTCAACATGGGGGTGGGCTTTGCCATCGTGGTAGGCGCCAGTGCGGCCGAGCGCGCGCTACGCGCGCTCCACGGTGCGGGCGCGCCCGACGCCCAGCCCATCGGCCGCGTGCGGAGCGATCGGCCGGGTGAGATCTTGATTCCCTCCCCGGGTCTCGTCGGCAGGCGAGACGGCGGCTTCGCCAAGGCAGACGCCGTTTGACTCCTCCCCCCAAGGCACGGGCCGCTTGTGGGAGTCGAGGGGGCCCGTGCATTATGTGGTCGTGCGTGAGGAAGCTCGCTGGTGGTTGAATACGGCCGAGGGGGATCTCGGCGGCGCTCGCGTGCTGTTCGACGCCGGGCGCTTCAACCCAGTACTACGACTCAGGCATCGCTCGAGAATGTCTCGAACACGCGGAGACCGTTCTTCGTTTCGCGAGGAACGAGCTGCAGTGAGCGAAGTGGTCAGCGACGCGCAGAGATGCCTAGCCTCCCGGGTGAGGCTGGAGGCGCTGGTCTTGTTCGGCTCCCGCGCTCGGGGCGATGCTTTGGATATGAGCGACTGGGACTTGGCAGTGGTCTCCTCCGAGTTCGAGGGCCTGAACCCGCTCGAACGGGGCCTGCGCGTCGTCGACTGCGTTATGCCGGGTGTCGAGTTCGTCCACTTGACGCCAACGGAGCTTCTCCAGCCGCGGTTGAGCTACCTGCGCTGTGCCATCCTCGAGGAAGGGGTGGCGCTGGTGGACGAAGGGGCATTCTCCACGGCCCGGGCCCAGTACGAATCGCTCAAGGCCGAAGGTCGGATACGGTTTCGAGGCGCGCTGGTCGAGTTCGGCTAGTGCCAGGGCTCGAGAGGCGGAGGCCTGACCTCTAGCGGGAGCGCCGGGCCCGAGAGATCAGCGAGCGTAGCTCCGCCTTGATCGCGGCCCAGTGCGAGCTGAACTCCTCGAACTCCTGCGTGTCCCGCTCCCGCGCTCGCTCCACGAACTCGCGGCCGAAGGCGCCGAAGACTCCGACGACCCCGCCCAGGAAGAACGCCAGGATCACGTTGAGCTTCCGCTTCGGGCTCGACTTCTCCTCCGGCGGCACCGCCTGATCGATCACCGTGATCACCGGCGTGTCGTTCACCTCCTGGATGCGGGCCTCCTCGTAGGAGCGCCGGAGCGTGGTGAAGACCTCCTGCTTGATCGTCACCTGACGCTGTAGCCGGTCGTGCTGGAATCTCAGCTCCGGCGAGTCCTCGTACCGGCGGTTACGCTCATAGAAGCCCTGGAGCTCCGCCTCCGCATCCCGCAGCTCCCCCTCCGCCTCCACCAACCGCTCCTCGATGAAGCGCCGGCGCTCCTGCGCGTTCGACTGCCGGGTCTCCAGGTTGAAGCGGTTGAGCAGCTGAATGAAGTGGTTGGCCACATCCGCCGAGAGCGCCGGGTCGCGCGTCTCGATGGAGAGGCTCACGACGTCGGTCTCGTTGTCGACCCGGACCGACATCATCTCGTCCAGCTCCTTGCGGCCATCCTCCAGTCGCTCGGAATCGCTGTCCCCGTCGATCCCCAGGATATCGAGGAGGACGGCGCTGTCTCCGAGCGCCTCGGCGCGCGGGGCCGGGAACTGGGCCAGCAGGACCTCGTCTTTCAGCGTTCGGCTGCGCAGCACGTCGGCGTAGAAGCTCGGCGAGTTGGCCCCGCCACCCGGCACGGCGACACCGAACTGCGCGGCGAGGCCCGTGAGGCCGCTCGGCAGGCTCAGCCCGCTCGATTCCGTCTCGGGGACGAACGTGGCTGTCGCCGTGAACTTGGTCGGCAAGATGAGCGAGATGATCGCAGCGACGAAGGCCGCGAGCAGCGGCAGCCCGACCACCAGCTTCCAGCGCTTGAGCAGGACGTTGGCGAGTTCGAGCAGGCTGATCTCGTCGATCTCGTCCGCAGGCGGTGTCGCCGTGCGTCCTTCCGCAACGGGTCCCTGGGTCATTCTCGGCCAGCAACCTCCCGGTGGGACGAATTGACACTTCCGAGAAGCTAGGCGCGCCCGGCTCGTTTGCCAAGCATCGGGCCGCCAAGCCCTTGCACGACCCGGGCTGAGATGCTACTCTAGAAAGCGGCTCCCCAAAAAAAAGACGTTTTCCCTCAACCGCGCGGGTGCATCGTGGCGATGGTCAACACTACGCAACGCAATGGGGGATTCTCACCCAACCGCGTGAGCGGCGCCGCCAGCCGCGCCGTCGTGCGGCTGCTCTCGGATCACGGCATCCCCGCCAACGAGCTCGTGGTCACCGGCGCGGAACGCCGCGGACACGGTGACGCAGCGTCCTGGGTGGTCAGCGTGCTTCGCGGGCGCCACAAGGCCAGCCACGCGTTCTCCATGGAGCTGGTGGACAAGGTGCTGGCGCGTGGTCCCTGCAAGGAATGGTACACGGAGGTGAGCCGGCTGCTGGAAGCCGCGGGCCTGGCTTTCCCGGCCTGATATGCAGCATCTCCTCAGGTCTATTGACCTAACGGGCCTAGACGCTTTATCTTAGGGCCACTGACTCCCCTCTCCCAGCCGCCGAAACCCCTGGAGTAGCAGCTCAGGAGGACAGTCATGCGCCGATCTCTCGGCTCAGCGGCCGTCGCGGCCCTCGCCTTGTTCTTCGCCTCTCAGCCGGCCTGGGCTCAGCGCCCCGAGTTCGACCATCCGATATTCGGCCACTCGCAGATGGGCGGCACGGGCTTCATCACCACGCCCCACGCCATGGTGTCGCCCGCCACCCTCTACGGGACGTTCACGCTCGTCGTCCCGCAGGAGGTGGAAGGCGAGGATGTCTGGCTTCAGCACAACGGAACGGTCGGGCTGACGCTGGGCAGCTTCCTGGAGGTGGGTGGGTCGATGAACGGGCTCGACTCCTACTCGGGTTTCGCGAAGGTCCAGGTGCTCCAGCAGACCGACATGTACCCGGCCATCGCGTTTGGCGTGATGAACGTCAACACCACCGAGCGCGCCCGCTACACGGTGAGCGACTGGTTCTACACCCGCAACGACAGGTTCAAGGACCTGTTCGAGACCGCCTCCTATTACGGGGTCGCCACCTACGTGGCCGGCCCCGGGGGCGAGAAGTTCCCCAGCTGGGTGATCTTCTCCGGCGGCTTCGGCTACGGGCCGATCGAGGACCAGGGTAGCGGCGGCGCCTTCGGCGCGATCGCGCTCGACTTCCAGGCGGCGGAGGACGCCTTCCTCCGCTTCGTGTTCGAGTACGACGGCTTCGACGCGAACGCGGCGGTGGTCGCCTGGTTGAACGGGCTGGAGGTGACGGTGGGGATCGTGGCCATCGATGAATCCGACCCGCCGGAGCCGCTGCTGCCCGGTCAGCTCATCGACGTGACCACCCAGAACAGCTGGCTGTTCTACAACCAGGCGAAGCTCTACATCTCGATCGCGCTCGAAGGCCGGGCCGTGGCTCAGCTGCCCTGGACCTGGGGGGGCGGCGAGTAGCAGTTAGCGAGAGATCGGGGCGTCAGCGGAGCGCCGGGGCCCATGCGCGGCCCGGCGCTCTGCTCATCCTAAGCGCTGCCTCGGCGAGCCCAGGGCAGGACGCTCGAGTACTCGGGTGTGGCGGGCTCGTATTCCGGCACCAGCTCTCTCAGCGCCGCTATCGTGCTCTCCACGTCCCCCCTACGCGCGGCCTGAACCAGGCGATCCAGGCCCGCCTCCAGCTCCTCCCAGCCGAGCGACGTGCGGTGCCCCTCGACCAGGATGCTGTCGAAGCCGGTGGGCCGCTCGTCGGTCGCCTGGAACCGCAGCTCCTCGTGCTGCTTCTCACCCGGCCGCAAGCCCGTATACTCGAGCTCGACACCCAGCTCGCCGTCGCGGGACGCGCCCATCAGCTGCGCCACGTCGCGCGCCAGCTCGAGGATCGAGACCGGCTCGCCCATGTCGAGGACGAAGATGTCACCGCTGCGGCCCAGGCTGGCGGCCTGCACCACCAGCTGGACCGCCTCGCTGGTGAGCATGAAGTAGCGGGTCGCCTGGGGATCGGTGATCGTGACCGGCAGGCCACGGCGGATCTGGTCGGCGAACCTGGGGATCACGCTCCCCGAGCTGCCCAGCACGTTGCCGAAGCGGACGACGTTGAAGTGGGTGCGGCTGCGTTCCGCCATGAGCTGAATGAAGATCTCGCCCAGCCGCTTGGCCGCGCCCATCACGCTCACCGGCCGCACGGCCTTGTCGGTGGAGACGAACACGAAGTGATC
>JBDHKG010000153.1:0-9300 GCA_039586495.1 Gemmatimonadota bacterium
GCGTTCAGTTCCATGGCTGTCTCCTCGCTCTCAGCTCACGACGCCGGTCAGGACCGCGAGCGGGATCGAGATGTTGGCCGCCGCCACCACCAAGGCCACGAAGATCGCGAACCCCGTGCGCAGGCGGTTGTAGCTCGCATGGCTCACGCCCAGGGTCTGCAACATGCTCCACACGCCGTGGTAGAGATGCAGGCCGAGGGCGAACTGCGCGACGATGTAGATCGCTGACACCCACCAGATCCTGAAGCCCACCACCACGTTGTGGTAGACGTCCCCGGTAACGAAGTCCCCGTGGACCGTGCCGGTGGTGAGGTGAAGCAGGTGATAGATGATGAAGAGCAGCAGGATCGGACCACCCCAGCGCATGGTACGGGAGGCGTAGGTCGACTCTTGCCACTGCTGGCGCCGGCGATAGCCGATCGGCCGAGCCGCCCAGCTACCTAGCGTCAGCGCGGTCGCCGACCAGATATGGAGGACTACGGCGGCCAGCAACCCGCCGCGCACCACCCAGATCAATCCGCCATGGCCGAGTTCGCGTAGCAGCTCCCCGTAGTGGTTCAGCGCCTCGCGACCCAGATAAACCTGCAGGTTCCCGATCATGTGGCCGATGACGAAGAGCACTAGGATGACCCCCGTCACGGCCATCACGGCCTTCTTCCCAACCGTGGAGCCGTAAAACGCGCGCACGTGTCCCGCCCGTTTCGCCGCGGAGGCGCCCACGGGGACGCTGATTACCGAGCTTTCCATCAGGGGATCCTCTCCCTTGGGGTTGGACCGGAACGTCGAGCTCGAAGGGTATTCTTTCCACCTGCTTATAGTGAGCCAGGCAACCTTTGGCAACCTGACTGTTGCAATATTCGTGCTATCTATGACTCACGCCCCAACGCTGCGGCAGGGTTGACAGCCCGTCACGGTCTGTGAGTTGCCATGTCCCAGAGTGCGACAACGCGAGCCTGGGGCATTGCGTCCACCACGGACGTTCTCTGGACTATTGATAGGGGCTAGCGGTTCATGCAGGCTGGCGACCCGCGCGGTGCCTCCTCATGCTGTCGAACATCCGATCGACGTTTTCCGGCGGCCGCGTCAGGCGACTCACGACGATGGTTGCCAGCAAGCCGCCAGCGAACGCGGGTATCAACTCGTAGATGATTGAGCTGAGGGCAGGGGTCAGCTCCCAGATGAAGGTGAGGGCCGTCCCCGTGATCAGTCCCGCCATGACTCCGGCCCGCGTCGTACGGCGCCAGTAGAGGGCGAGGATCGAGGTCGGACCGAAGGACGCGCCGAGCCCCGCCCAGGCGAAGAGGACGAGCCAGAAGACCAGCGCCTCGGCCAGCAAGCCCACGACGACGGCCGCAGTCACGAGCAGCACCACCACGATGCGGCTGTAGAGGACGAGGCGTCTCTGCGGAATCTCCTCGTCCCGGTGGAGGATCTTCTCGTAGAAATCGCGCACGACGCTGGAGGCGGCGACGAGCAGCTGCGAGTCGGCGGTCGAGATGATCGCGGCGAAGATCGACGCCACCACGACGCCGAAGGCCAGCGGGTGCAGGTGCTGGGCGGCGAGGACAGGGTAGAGCTGCTCGGTATCGGCGTCGGGTAGAAGCGCGACATCCGGGAAGTAGACGCGTCCCGCAAGCCCGATGAACAGCGCGCCCCAGGCCATCACCACGTTCCAGACAGTCCCCACAATCGCAGACGTGCGCAACTGGTCCGGGTCCGCGATCGACATGTAGCGGACGATGATGTGCGGATTCCCGGGCGAGCCCAAGCCAATGCCGAGAAACCCGATGATCACGCCGGCTGACAATGCCACGGGGTTGATCATGGTCGGGTCGAAGGCCTTGAGCTCGTTCACGATAGCCAGGAGTCCACCGCGGTCCGCGATGGCGACGACCGGCACCACCACGAGGGCGACGATCATGATGCACGCCTGCAGGGTGTCGCTCAGGCTCACCGCCAGAAACCCGCCCAGCGTGGTGTAAGCGAGCACGATGAGCGCGGTGAGAAGAACGCCGGCGGCGGGGCTCATACCGAAGCTCGCCGCGAACGCCTTGCCGCCTCCCACGAACTGCGACGACACGTAGCCCACCATGAAGATGAGGATGATCGCGACGAGGACGGCCCGCAGGCGGCCGTCGCGGTCCCCGAAGCGTGCTGCGAAGAAATCCGGTACAGTGACACAGTCGTAGACGTCGCTGAAGTGCCTGAGCCGACGGGCATAGAAGAGGAAGAGGAACACCTCGGCGGTGATGTAACCCGTCACCGCCCACACCGCACCTGCCCCGATGGCGTAGGCCATGCCGGTGACGCCGAGCAACAGCCAGGCGCTGCGTCCCGAGACCACCGCGGAGAGGGCGACCACGAACCGGTGCATCTTGCGGCCGCCGACGAAGAACTCGCTCACGCCCGCCGACGAGAAGCGGGCCGACAGGACGCCAATCAGGATGATGACGCCGACGTAGGCGACGAAGGCCGCGACGGCGAACGGATCCGCCGAGATCTGAACGCTGGCGGCTTCCTGCATTAGAGCTCCCGCTCCTTAGTCACGAGAGCCAGCACGACCGCCGTGCCGATGATCGCGGCGGGCAGCACGAACATGACAAGGACGAAGGAAAGCGGCATGGTTTCGTCGCCGTGTTACGACCCCGGTGGGATCGGTCCTGGGGAACGCGCACGAATGTGAGGTGTTCCGGCCCGAGATGCCAGGGCATCCTGAAACCGCAGGAGATGACCTGGCGTAGGAGGAGAAGAGAGGGCAACTTAACATGAGAGGGGAATGCCATGGGACCGTGGGACCCCGCCATAATCGGACCGATCGTCGGAGCCGTGGTTATCTTCACCATCACGGCGGGCGTCGCCAGCGTGATGATCTTCCGCCCGCTCACCAAGCAGCTGGGTCAACTGCTGGAGCAGATGCGTCGCGATCGCCAGCTGGGAGCCGAGCGACCGGACCCTGCCCGAATGGCGGAGCTGATGGAGCGGCTTCTGGACCGGATGGAGCGGCTGGAAGAGCGTCAGGACTTCACCGAGAAAGTCATCGAGAGCGCCGGCTGGAAGGCGGAAGGCGCGCTACCGCCCGGTCGCTCCGGCGCGCAGCGGGGAGGGCAAACAGGCGCGTCGTAGCCCGAACCGGCCAAGATCACGGGGGAGCTGGGAAGGCTTATGCCCGAAGAATTGATTCCGATCGTCCTCTTTATCTCCATCGCCGCGGTGCTCATCTTCCGCCCGCTCACTACGCGAATCGGAAAGATGATCGAGCAATCCTATAACAAGAAGGTCGAGCAGGACCCGCACCTGCAGCGCATCATGCAGCTCATGGAGCGCCTGGTCGATCGCATGGACCGGCTCGAAGACCGGGTGGACTTCGCGGAGCGGATGGTGGAGCGCCAGCGAGCGCAGGCCATGCTGACCGAGGGCTCGGCACGCGAGGAGCCGACACGGGTGCGCAACGAGAGCCACCTCCGCGAGGGCGACGAGTCTTCCTCCCGTTGACACAGACCGCAGACGGAGTGAACTGATATGGACCCGGACGCTATAGCGCCCCTGATCTTCAGCATGACGCTCGTCCTCTCCATCGCAGGCGTGCTGATCCTTCGCCCACTCGCCAAGCGGTTGGGTGATCTGATCGAGGCGACGGCACACGAGAAGCGCGTCAAGGCGAAGGACGAGGAGCTGGCACGTCTCACCGAGATCGTCGGCCGCTTGACCGATCGCATCGAGCACCTCGAAGACCGCCAGGACTTCACCGAGCGCGTACTCGCTTCACCCGAGCGGAACGAGTCCCGGGGTCGGCTGGGCCGGCCGGGGGAGCGCTAGCTGGCGCGCCCTGGACCCGCGCGCTCCGCAACGGTCCTATTCCGCCGAGCCCTTCTTCCACGCGCACCCACCGCCTCGAGTCGCGGAACCCTCTCATAGCGGACTGCGTTGCTTCACCCGGAGCGCAGACATCCGAGGTCTGGCGTGACCCGTCAAACCAGCCGAAACTACTCGGGTCCAGACTTCCGCACATCACCAGGAGAGCAGGAATGATCAAGCCCGTTGTCATACTCCTCACTTCGGTCGTGCTGGCCGGCGGCGCGCCGCTCCAGCAGAACGACGAGGCCCGCCGGCTCATCAGCGACCTCGCCGTGAGTCAGACGTACGTCGTCTTCTCGTACGCGGGAGACCTCTGGCGTGTCAGGCGGCCCGGCGGAGTCGCGGAACGCCTCACCTCGGGGCCGGCGGAGGATGATTTCCCGGTCTTCGCGCCGGACGGTCTGAACGTCGCGTTCTCGCGCCGTGGCGCCGACGACTGGGACGTCTACCTGATCGGCTTACAGGGCGGCGAGCCGCGGCGCCTCACCCACAATCCCGAGGCAGACATCGCGCGCGGCTGGAGCCCCGACGGTACCCGCGTCCTATTCACGTCCCACCGCGATGAGGAAGGCATCTTTCGGCTCTACACGATCGGGACAAGCGAGGCGTTCCCGATCCCGCTTCCCCTGCCCCGCGCCTGGGATGGGTCGTTCTCACCCGAGGGCGACCGCATCGCCTACGTGCCCTTCGCGCTGCCGCTAGACCTGGGCAGCACAGACTGGCGCTACTACCGCGGTGGCATGACCGCGCCCATCTGGGTCGCCCGACTGAACGACAGTCGGATCGAGAAGCTGCCGCGTGAGAACTCGAACGACCGCGATCCGATGTGGGTGGGGGGTGCGATTTACTTCGTCTCCGACCGGACGGGCACGTTCAACCTCCACAGCTACGGCCTGGCAACGGAGCGTGTGGAGCAGCTCACCAGCTACGAGCGCTACGGCGTCGAAGCGGCGGCGGCGGGCGGTGGCGTCATCGCGTTCGTGCAGGACGGCCGGATCCGGCTGTTCGAGCCGGCGAACGGCGAGACCCAGACGCTCACGATCGAGATCGAACCCGACAGCTCGGAGCTCGAGCCGCGGAGCGTGGCCGGCGCCGGCTGGATGCAGTCGGCGGCTCCCTCCACCTCGGGCGAGCGCCTGGTATTCGGGATGCGCGGTGATGTTCGCGTCCGGCGCCGCCGAGAACCTCACCCGCACACCCGGGGTAGCCGAGCGCTACCCGGCCGTCTCTCCCGACGGGCGGTCGATCGCCTACTTCTCGCACGAGTCGGGCGAGTATCAGCTCCACATCCGCCCAGCCGACGGACAGGGCTCTGTGAGAAGGATCCCGGTCGAGCTGCGCCCGAGCTTCTACCGCGAGCTCACCTGGTCGCCCGACTCGAAGCGGCTCGCCTTCTCCGACAAGCGGCTCAACTTCTGGGTCGTGGACCTGGAGACGGGCGGCGCGCGCCGGGTCGCCACCTCGAGCTACTCCGGCCAGGACCGCTACTACCCCGCCTGGTCGCCCGACGGCGTATGGCTCGCCTACTCGATGGTCGAGGCCAACCGCGTGGGCGCGGTATATCTCTATCACATCGAGCGGAGCCGTCACGTCCGGGTCACCGATGGCCGGGTTCACGCCGAGCACCCCGTCTTCGACAGGAGCGGCAGATACCTCTACTTCCTGGCCAGCAACACGGCAGGGCTGGGCGAGTTCGGCTGGAGCGTGCTCTCAGGCGCGCTGTTCCGGCCGCTCGTCTCCCGGCGGCTCCACGTCGCGCTCCTCCGCGAGGGCACACCGCCTCCAGTGCTGCCGGTGACCGGGGCGCCCAACCCCGAGGCCGACTCGATCCTCCCCCCGGGCGCCGCACCGGGAGAGCGACCCCCAGCGCCACCTGAGGGACGGCAGCGACCGGCCGGGCCGGGCCGGCCCGGAGCAGGTCGCCCTGGCATGCAGGTCCCCGGACTCGCGGGCGCCGGCATGCAGGGGACCGAGAGCCGCACCGTGCCCTTGCCGCTCCCGGCGAAGGACTACGCCGGGCTCGCCGCGGGAGAGCCGGGCGTGCTCTACGTGTGGGTCAGGGAATGGCCGTCCCCACAGCCCGGCAGCTCGCCAACACGCACGCTCTATCGCTATGAGCTCTCGCAGCCGCGCGAACTGCAGAAGCTGGTCGAGGACGTCAGCGAGTTCAGTGTGACGGCTGACGGGCGCAGCATCCTCTACAAGCAGGACGACAGCTGGTTCTTGATCGCCGGGGACCAGGCGCCGGAGCCCGGCGCGGGCCGGCTCGATCTCACGTCGATCCAGATCGAGGTCGATCCAGCGGCCGAGTGGCAGCAGATCTACCGCGAGGCCTGGCGCCTCATGCGTGACTACTTCTATGACCCGGGCTACCACGGGCAGGACCTCGGCCAACTGGAGCGGCACTACGCGAGCTACCTGCCGACGGTTACTCGGCGGCGCGACCTCAACGCACTGCTCGCTAAGGCGCTGGGTCACGTCTCGGTCAGCCACCTGAGCGTGGGCGGCGGCGACCTCCCGGAGCCCTCAGGCACCGGGAGCCGAATCGGCTTCCTGGGCGCGGACTACGAGATCCATCAGGGCCGCTACCGCATCACGCGCATCTACGGCTCGGGCCCCTACAACTCGGGGGTCCCCCTGCTCCAGGCACCGCTCGACCAGCCGGGCGTGCGGGTCTCTGAAGGCGAGTACCTGCTCGCCGTGGATGGCGAGCAGATCGTGGCGACGAGAAACCTCTACTCCTACTTCGAGGGTAAGGCCCTCACACCCATCAGGATCACCGTGGGCTCCGAGCCCGAAGGGAGGCAGACCCGCACCTACACCGTCGTTCCGCTGCCCGGCGAGAACACGCTAAGGCGCTGGGACTGGGCCATGCGCAACCGGCAGTTCGTCGAAGAGGAGACGGAGGGCATGCTGGGCTATATCTACGTACCTAGCTTCGGCAGCGCGGCCCTCGAGTTGGTGTTTGCCCAGTTGCTGGAGAGCGTGGACCGTCGCGGCCTGATCATCGACCAGCGCTTCAACGGCGGCGGCATCACCGCGGACTGGCTGATCGAGTGGCTGCGAAGAAGGCCGCTCTACTACTACGCCTTCCGCCAGGGCGACAACCTGGGCGTCCCCACCAATGCGCTGCCGGCCGCCAAGGTGCTGCTGATCAACGACGCCGACTTCTCGGCCGCCGAGACGTTCGCGCTCATGTTCAAGCAGGGGGTGCTCGGCAGAATCCTGGGCACGCGGACAGCCGGCGGCGGCATCGGCCCCTACGTCTTCATCCCCGAGCTCATCGACGGCGGCCGCATCAGCATCCCGAACCGGGCGGCTTTCGATCCAACCGGGAGCTGGGCGATCGAGAACGAGGGTGTACGGCCGGACATCGAGGTCGAGTGGTTGCCCGAGGACTGGCGGGACGGCCGCGACCCGCAGCTGCAGCGGGCGATCGAGATGGTGCTGCAGCTCATCGTGGACAACCCGCCAGCCGAGGTGAAGCGGCCCGAGTACCCGGTCCACCAGTAGCACGGGGTGGCCAGCACCGGCCCACCGCGTCGCAGCGACCGACCGCAGCGCCGGAGCGAGCGCCCTGTGAGCGGACCAGCCTTGAGTCGGACTGGGGGCAGGTTAGCTACTCAGCGGTCCCTACTGCCCCAGCAGAAGCGCGAGCGACACGTTCCACAGCGTTCGGTGCCCGCGGGGGGCGAACGACTCCGTGGACTCGCCCCGGGGCGCGGCCGTCTCCCAGCGCGCGCGCAACAAAAGCCCCGTGCCTTCGCCCAGGCGCCGGCGCAGGCCGAAGCTGGCGACCGCCGGTCTCGACTGCGTTGCGTAGAGCGACAGCTCGGGCGCGACGAGCAGCCGGTAGACGGGCCCCATGGACTCCGGGTTCGGAATCAGCGCCGTCGGTGAGTAGGACGCGAAGCCAAAACCGAAGGACACGGCGGTCGAGTTCCCGTAAGAGCGGGCAACCTCGAGGCCGCCACCCGGTGCCCAGCTCTCGATCATGCTACGAACCCGGACCAGGAAGTCGCGCCGCCAGCGCGAATCGCGCTGCAGAGTGAAGACTGCGGCCACGGTCCAGGGCGCGCCCGGCACGGTGTAGCGCAGATCGGCGGTGCCCCAGAATAGGCTCTCCGCGCCGCGGAAGATCGCGCCCTCCAGGTCGAAGCGGAACGCGTCACCCTCAAGGTGCGAGTACCGCGCCTGCCCGGTGAGCAGCAGGTGCCCGGCGGAGAACCAGCGCTGGAGCGCGCCGCCCACGGCCCAGCCGGTGGCGCTCCAGCGATCCGGGGGCTGTTCGCCGAACCGGCCGGTGAAGTGCTCGTCGTCGCGGTTCACGTGCTCCCAGACGACCGACCAGTCCGCGCCGACCAGCGTTCCCTCAGCGGACAGCCCCCATAGCCAGCCACCGCGCTCCGCACGGCGCACGTAACTCCACGGAAGTTCCACCCGGCGGCGCGCCGGCTCGCCGTACCCCTCCAGTTGATAGATGAGGCCACTTTCCGGCCAGGGAACCAACTGCATGGTCTCGTCCCCGCCGCTCCAACGGGCGTGAGCCCCGAGACGGACGCCGTAGAAGGGGAGCTCACGCAGCAGGCCCACGGCAAAACCGTGTGTCGACATGCGACCGTCTCGCTGAAAGCGCGCCTCCTGGGTCTCGTGATCCCGCACCTCGACCCCGACGGCGAGCCCGACGCCCCAGCCAGCGAACCGCCACCCGAAGGCGCCTTCGAGCCTGGCGCGCAGTCGCCGCATACGGACGACCGACGAATCGGCAAAGACCAGCGGGCTGGTCGGATGCGGCTCGATCGCACCGGCAAACGGCAGCCGGCCCAGCGTCTCCTGGTCCACCAGCAGCCGCCCCACCGCCGCGCCGCGCCCCAGCGGCTTCCAGCCCAGGCCGGCGAACTGGAGCGCGTCCACATCCTCGCCGTCCATCGGGCGCCCGTAGTCGCCGTCATCCCAGGCCAGGCCGGTCTGGAGCTCGCTCCAGCTGCGTGTGACCTGGAATGGCAACGCCGCCGGGTTCCCCACGGCCCAGAACGTCCCGACCCGCGGACCCGCGGCCAGCAGGAGGTCGGGCAGCGCAGGCGCACGCGGAAGCTGTCGCGGGTGATCGCCGATCGGCTGCAGCGGGCTCCAGGCCGTCATCCAGGCCGGGGTTCCGCTGTCGGTGGCGCGCTCCGCGCTCGGCAATTGCGCACCTACGCTCGCCGCCGAGATCAGCAGCGTTGCCACGGCCAGGGCAAGAACTCTCAGGTGGCTCACCGCCGCGAGAACAGGCCGCCTAGCGGCAGCATCGCCTCGACGCCAAACGCCAGCTCCGGGAAGACCCGGATCCCGACTCGCGGCTCGCGGCGGCCGCGGCGGTCGAGGACGTTGAAGGCGAAGAAGGAGAGCCGGCCGCCGCGCGGCAGCGTCTTGCTCACCTGCAGGCTCATCAGCCAGTCGGGC
>JBDHKG010000056.1:0-19862 GCA_039586495.1 Gemmatimonadota bacterium
GGTCGGCGCCGGGGCTCCCCCTTGCTTCACCGCTCGCGTGCGCCCGGGGAGGCCGTGGTACCGCCCTTGGCCGCTCGCGAGTTTCGCTCCGGGGGACCCCGGCGCCTCCCTAGAAGACACAAGGGGTATTTTTTCAGCAGCCTGCTAGTGATGAGCAAACGCGCGGTTGGAAAGGGGTAGATATGGGGTGAAAAGGCGAACGCCCCGGGCCCACGGGGCGTTCGCTGAGGCGAGAATGTGCGTTGCGCAGAGGGCTTCTTCCAGTGTGGGGGCTGGCTCCACCGTGGCGCCAGCAACAACGGAACGGGCCGGAAGAAAGTGCCTCAAAAAGAACGGAGCCCCTGAGTCGCCCTCCCCCGCCGTTTTCCCTGTCCGGCTAAGACGCTCGAGACTCCGTCCTTCGGCCTCTTGCAAAGTGCAAGGGCCGTTCCCCAAGCGACCGATCAGCTTAAATCTTTGTATAACAATAACTTACCGGTGAGACGTTAGGCCCGGCCGGGGCCGGAAACTAGGCAAACTTTTCACAGTGATGACAGATTTTGCCTAATATGCAGCTTGCGTCGAGGACGGCGGCTGGACGAGAGGCGCGGGCTAGCGGCCTGGGCGGCGCGCCGCCTGAACGGCGGGAGCCACCGGGGAACCTATAGCCTGAACGTCGGATACTTGTAAGTTATAGCGGTTCGCGACAGCAGCGTGGTGAAGGAATCAGCTGAGGGAACAGCCTGGGGCTGGTGTATTCCGGCGACGAGGTTCGCCGCTTCGGGCGAACGGAGGCAGGTCGGTCAACTGTGAACAAGAAGCTCACACTAGCGGCTGGTGTCGTGGTGGTGCTGGTGGTGTTCGGCTACTTCGCCTTCGGCGGTCTGGGCCGTAGCCTGGTTTACTTCTGGACTCCGACGGAGCTCCTGGCGGAGGGCGACGCGGCCTACGGGACGTCGGTGCGGCTGGGTGGCATGGTCGTGCCTGGGAGCGTGACGTGGAACGCGGAGACGCGGGAGCTGCGCTTTCGACTGGCCGATGAGGGCGGGGTGATCGCAGTTCAGAGCGCCGGGGTCCCGCCGCAGATGTTTCTGGAGGCAGCGGAGACGCAGACGCCGATCGGAGCTGTGGTGGAAGGGACGTTGACCCGCGAGGGTGTCTTCCGAGCCACGAACCTGATGGTGAGGCACTCAGAGGAGTACCGAGCTCCGCAGCACACCGAGGAGCGTGAGGAGTACTATCGGCAGCTGTTTCGAGAGCAAGAAGCGAAGAGCGGGTCATGACGAACACTATTGGATATCTGGCGATCATCCTCGCGCTTCTTCTATCGGTCGCTGGCGCAGCGGCGGCGTTCCGCGCGGTCAAGACAAGGAACTCGGCACTGACACTGCTGGGTCGCCGCGCGGCCTACGGTGTGTTCGCTCTGGCAACGTTGTCGATTCTGACGATGATCTACGCGCTGGTGGCCCACGATTTCAGCGTGAGTTACGTCGCGCAGGTAGGCAGTCGGTCGACGCCGCTGTTCTACACGGTGATCTCCCTCTGGTCCTCGCTGGACGGCTCGATCCTGTTCTGGGGATGGATCCTTGCTGGGTACACGGCTACGGTGGTCTACATCTATCGCGACCGCTACCGCGAGCTGATGCCGGCCGTTACCGGCACGCTCTTGGCCGTGAATGTGTTCTTCTGGCTGCTATTGGCGTGGCCAGCCAATCCCTTCCAGCCGGTGTTTCCGCTGCCGCCCGACGGCCCGGGTCCCAACCCGCTGCTGCAGAACCATCCCTTCATGGGTCTGCACCCGCCGCTGCTGTACCTCGGCTACGTGGGCATGGCGGTCCCGTTCGCTTTCGGTCTCGCATCGCTGATCACGGGGGTGGTAGGCGGCGACTGGATCCGCGCCGTGCGGCGCTGGATCATGGCGCCTTGGATCTTCTTGACCGCGGGGATCGTGGCGGGTGCCTGGTGGTCGTACGAGGTGCTGGGCTGGGGCGGCTACTGGGCATGGGATCCGGTGGAGAACGCCAGCTTCCTGCCGTGGCTGGTGGCGACGGCCTTCCTGCACTCGATCATGGTTCAGGAGCGGCGCCAGACCCTCAAGATGTGGAACATCTTGCTGGTCATCGCGACGTTCCTGCTCACGCTGTTCGGCACGTTTCTCACCCGGTCGGGCATCCTCGCCAGCGTCCACGCCTTCACCGAGGGGCTCATCGGACCGCTCTTCCTCGGCTTCATCACCATCGTGCTGGTCGTCTCGCTGGCGCTGGTGGCCTGGCGTAGCGAGCAACTGAGGAGCGAGCCGGCGCTGGACTCGCTGGCGTCGCGGGAGACCGCTTTCCTGCTCAACAACCTGCTGCTGGTGGCCTTCACTTTCACGGTTCTACTCGGGACGGTTTATCCGCTGATCGCGGAGGCCTTTCGCGGCGTGAAGGTGAGTGTAGGCGCGCCCTACTTCAACCAGATGAGCATACCGATCGCCCTGGCCCTGATCTTCCTGACGGGCGTGGGTCCGGCCTTGCCCTGGCGTCGCGGCTCGCCCGATCTGCTGGCTCGGAAGTTCCTATGGCCCGTGGCGGTGGCCGTGCTGGCGGGCCTGGTTTTCTGGCTTCTTGACGTTCGGCACCTCGGAGCCTGGGCGACCCTGGTGCTGGCGGTGTTCGCCGTCGGACTGCTGGTCGGCGAGCTCTGGCGGCCGGCTCAGGCACGTCGGCGGGCGCACGGCGAGGGATGGAGTCGGGCTGTGCTGAACTTGACGGCGAAGAACAGACGGCGCTACGGCGGCTATGTGGTTCACTTGGGCATCGTGGTGATCGCCGTTGGGATCGCGCTCTCATCCACGTATCGTCGTGAGCGGGAGGTCACGCTGCAGCCCGGCGAGACGGTGGTGTTCTCAGGCTATCAGATCCGCCTCGATTCCCTCTACGCGGGCCGTGAGCCGCACCGTGAGTTCGCGGAGGCGGCGTTCAGCGTGGCGAGGGACGGTAGGCCGTTAGCGCGCATGACACCGCGGATGAACTACTACCCTACGTCGACCCAGCCGATCGGGACGCCGCACGTGCGCACGCGGCCGACGGAGGATCTCTACCTCACGCTGATGGCCTACGCCCGCGATGGGTCGACGGCGACGGTCAATATCATCGTCAACCCGATGGTCGTCTGGATCTGGATCGGCGGCGGTATCATGGCGCTGGGCGCGCTGTTCGCGATCTCGACCGTCGCCAGCGGCGCCGAGCCCACCCGGGGCCGAGGGAGCTCGACCGAGCGGCGGGCTGAGCCGGCGGAGGCTGGTGTGGGAGGTGCTGATTGATGAGCTGGAAGAGGATACTGATCCCGGCTGCTGCGATTCCCATCATCGCCCTGCTGGCCTACGGACTGACGCGTGATCCGAACCTGGTGGAGTCGCCGTTGCCGGGCCGGGCGGCGTTCGACTTCGTCGCGCCGACGCTGGACGGCGACACGCTCAGCCTCTCCGATCTGCGGGGCAAGGTCGTTGTTCTGAATTTCTGGGCCTCCTGGTGCATCGCCTGCATCGACGAGCATGCCAACTTCACCGAGGCAGAGCGCCGCTACGCCGACGATGACTTCCGGATGCTGGGGGTCGTCTATCAGGACACCCCGGAGAACGCGCGCCGTTGGATGCAGCGCATGGGTGGAAGCTGGCCGAGCGTAATCGACGCCAGCTCGCGGATCGCAATTGACTATGGCGTCTACGGGGTGCCCGAGACGTACTTCATCGACAAGGACGGACGCGTCGCCTTCAAGCAGATCGGACCCGTCAGCCGGATGCTTCTCAGACAAAAGGTGGACTCTCTGCTGGCCCAGCCGACCAGCGCCGAGCTGAAGACAGGAGCATCTGGAGCCGGCGGTCTGCACACGAGTGGGAACCAGCCGTGATGACGTCACCTCCACGCGTGATCTTGAGCCTGCTGACGTTCACAGTCCTGGTAGCAGTGCCGTGCGCGGCGTTCACGGAGCCCGCGTCACCAGGTCAAGAGACGGCCGCACAGGCGGCGCCGCTCAGTGATGCCGAGTTGGAAGCTCGCGTGCGCGAAATCGCCAGCGAGCTGCGCTGTCCCACCTGCCGCGCCCTTTCGGTCCAGGACTCACCCTCGGGGATGGCGGAGGAGATGCGCGCCTTGATACGCGAGCAGCTGCGGGCGGGCAAGACACCCGAGGAGGTGAGGGCCTATTTCGTTGAGCGCTACGGCGAGTGGATACTACTGAAGCCGAAGGCCGAGGGATTCAACTGGGCCGTCTGGCTGCTCCCGGTTGTCGCTCTGGCGGGCGGTCTGGTATTCGTCATGGTGACGGCGCGCCGCTGGGTGCAGCAGGGACAGGCCCGTGCCGCCGCGCTGACTCAGAAGGAACAGGAGGAAGAGACCTAGACCATGTCCCTGACGGAGTTTCTGCTCGTCGGTGCCGTGGGCGGTGGGATCATCGCCGTCCTCTTCGCGACCTTCAAGGGGGCCGCGCGTGAGGCGGGCGCAGACGAGCCGGCTGATAGCGGAATCGACGAGGCGCGAAAAGTCAGTGCGGAACGGGCAGAGCTCGAGGAGCGCCGGAGTGCCGTCTTGCGATCGCTGGAGGAGATCGAGGCGGACCGCGGGGCAGGGAACCTCTCGGATGCGGACTACGAGGCCCTCCGGCAGCGCTACGAGGGTGAGGCCGCGGCGTTGGCGCGGCAGCTGAGCGCGCTGGGGGAGGAGCCCCTGGCCGCCCGTGCGGCGGAGGAGGCAGCCCCAACCGGCGGCCGCTCCGGGATCCTCACGGCGGTTGCCTGGACGGCAGGCAGCGTGGCCTTCGTCGCGCTGGCCTGGCTGGTCTTGTCGAGCACGCTGCGGCCGCGCGGGGGTGACGATGCGATGACCGGCTCGTTGCCGGGTCAGGAGATGCGAAGCACGCCGGCCGGGTCCCCAGTCGGCGCCGTTGACCCGGAGCGCCTGGCGCAGCTCGAGCGCAGCGTGGCGGAAGATCCGCATAACGTCGAGGCGCTCGTGGAGCTAGGTCACCTCTACCTCACGCTGCAGCGCTACGACGAGCTGAGAGAGGTGACTGCGCAAGCGCTGCAGCTCGACCCTGACAACCCGGAGGCGCTCACCCATCTCGGCATGTTGCTGTTCTCCATGGGTCATCCCGAGGGCGTGATGACCACGTTCGACCGGGCGTTGGAGATAGACCCGAACTTCGCAGAGGCGCTGCAGTTCAAGGGGATGGTCGCGTTCATGAACCGCGATTTCGCCACCGCGACGCAGGCATGGGAGCGATACCTCGAGGTGGTTCCGCCGGATCAGGTTTCGCCGCGCATACAGGCCATGCTCGAGATGGCGCGTCAGAGCGCTGGCGCAGGGGATTCTCCCCAGTCCTAGGACACCGCGGGTCTGAACCGAGACGTGAGGAGGTGGAGGGGTGCTTAGACTATCCACGCTGTTTCTCTTCTGCTGGTCAGTCCTGCTACCGACGTCGGCTCTCGCCCAGCGCTTCGGAGGCGATTTCGGCGGTGCGGTCGGCTTCTGGCTGCTCTACGTCGATCCCGGTATCGAGGAGGATCAGAGCTTTGGCCGGGATGTCGGGGGTGTGCTGGGTATGGGTGGCCGCGGGTTCCTACAGACCGGCCGCGTACGCCTGGGCGGCGGCGGTTTCGGAGGCAGCTTCAGCCGCGAGGGGCTGAACGAGTCGGGCCACAAGGTCGAGGGCGGTCTGTCGGGCGGGGGCTTTATCGCGGAGTACCTGCTCGTGCAGCGGAACCTTGAGCTGACGGTTGGCGGCTTTGCTGGCGGTGGCGTTCTGACGCTCGAGGAGTTCCTGCCGCCCGAGGCGGGAGACGTCGGCGACATCGAGCGCCTGCGGCGCCGCCGTCAAGGTATCTTCATCGGCTACCCCTGGGTGCGACTGGGCTACAATCCAGCGCCGCTTGTCAACGCCGGGCTCCAGCTGGGCTATCTCATCAGCAGCGAGGACGTGGGCGGGTTTGCCGCCAGCATCGACGTCCTGGTGGGCATCATACCGTAGGGGCCCGCAGGGGCGCGGGCGCCCGGACGCCTGTGGAACCTTCGGGCGTTTTCGGTGGTTAAAAGAAGTGACGGGGCAGACGCGCCTTATGGCACCGCGTAAGGTTGACTCACTTCCCTTTTCTCCCGGGCCTTGCGCGGATGTCTCGCCCCGTCCCTTCCTTTCGTAGGATTCGAGACAATGGGTCCACGTGAGGGGGATGAGCTGGTGAGTCCCCCGCCGAACGGCCGCCGTGGGTCTACTCCCGGCGTGCCTGCTATATTACTGGGTGAGTGCTGGGGGACAAGTCCCTGACCCGGTCGGCCGCGGCTTGGCCGGCGGCCACGTAGCTCGCAGCGATCTGCAGGGCGGCAGGGCCGGAGCATCTGGGAGGAGGGGAGCAGATGGAGCACGCAATCCGCCGCATCTTCATGTTCCTGTTGGGCGTCACCCTTGGCTACTGCACAGGGTTCAAGGACGCCCAGCACAACGAACACATGGTGTTCGTGCGGATTATTGAGCGCGTTCAGAGCTTCGCTGAACACACCGTCAGCGAGCGCGAGCGCCAGGTCGAGGAAGCGGTAGAAGCCGAGAGTCCCGAGCCAGGTCCCCAGGACCCCTAGGCAGCTTCCAGCAGCGCAACGTGGCCGAGCCCACCGGCCGTGCAGATGCTGACCAGGGCCAGCCCACCTGTCGTTTGCAGCTCCTTCACCGCCTGAGAGAGGATGCGCGCGCCGGTCGCGCCGAACGGATGGCCAAGCGCGACGCTCCCGCCGTTCGGGTTGACACAGTCCTCAGGAACTCTACCCAGATCGGCACCCACCTGGGCACGTTCCCTCAGCCACTCACGACTGTTCAGTGCGGCGATCGTGCAGAGCACTTGAGCGGCGAACGCCTCGTGGATTTCCCAGAGACGGATGTCGCCATAGGAAAGGCCACGGCGCGCCAGCAGGCGCGGAATCGCCAACGCAGGCGCCATGAGCAGTCCATCCCGTTCGACGTCGACCCCGGCGACCTCCCAGTCCAGGAGTCGTGCGCGGTAGCGCACCGCCTCCAGCCTATCGAGTCCCTGTGCCGTTGCCACCCAGCATGCCGCCGCGCCATCGGTGAGCGGTGAAGAGTTGCCCGCGGTGAGCGTGCCACGCCTGCTTGTGCGGTCGAACGCCGGTGGGAGCTTCGCCAATCTCTCCAAGGAGGTGTCGGGGCGGGGGAGAGTGTCGCGCTTCACGCCCGGATAGTCTTCCGCGTTGATCACCAGGTCGGCGAAGAAACCAGCTTCCCAGGCAGCCACGGCCTTGGCGTGACTCGCCAAGGCGAGGTGGTCTTGGCTTTCCCGGTCGATGTTCCACTGCTTCGCGGTGATCTCGGCGTGATCGCCCATCGTCAGACGCGTCGTGCGCTCCTTGGCCGTGGGGATCGAGAGCTTGAGATGGCGGAACCGCAGCTCGCCGAGCGTTCGCAGGGTGGCCCCGGACCCCTTCGCCTGAGCCACGCGCCGCAGTGTCCGGCTCAGGCCGCGGCTGAGTCCGACCTGTGCCTGGCTCGTCGCCTCGGATCCGCCGCATAGCGCGAGGTCGATGCGGCCGGTCTTCATTTGTGCCGCGGCATGCGTGGCAGCGGCGAGACTCGTGGCGCAAGCCTGGATCATGGTGAGGGCGGGCACGCTGGGATCCTGGCCGGCGTCGAGCCAGACCTCCCTGGCGATGTTACTCACCGCCAGCGAGGGGATCACCGCGCCCCAGACGATGAGGTCGGGCCGGGCTGGCGCGGCACCTGTCGCTCGAAGCGACCGCGCCGCTTCGCGTATTACCGGGACCGAGAGTTCCAGTGCGTTCAGGTGGGCCAGCGGCCCGTCGATCTTTGCGAAGGGAGTCCGGGGCCCGGCGCAGACGAATGCCTCGCGATCCGCTCCAACCTCAGCGCTGTCCATGCTGCCTCCTCGCCGAACCCAGCGCGCTGTCTGTATTGCAAGGCCACGTGCGGTCGGCTGAGCAAACGACGTGCCGGCCTCCTGAGTTTCTTGCTACGCCTCTGCGCTCTCAGTACCGGCCCTCTCGAAACCTCCCTGACCCTGGAGACGGCATTCGGCCAATTCCGCGATGGCCGCGAGCACCGCCTTGGCGACGCGCTTCATGAACCCGTAGTCGAGCGTGTCGGCGCGGTCCGAGGGCATATGGTAGTGGGGGTTCCGCAGGAAGGCGGTGTCGGTGATCATGAGCGAGGCGTAACCGCGATCCCAAAACGAGGCGTTGTCGCTGAGCCGGGTCAGGGGGAGCAACCAGCCGCGGAGCCGCGTCCGGTAGGTGACGACATCCAGTTCGGGTACATGTCTGTGCGCCGCGCGCTCGAACGAGTTCAGCAGCCGACGTGAGCACCTGTCGCCGACAGCGACCAGGAAAGTCCCAGTGTCGGGGATCCGCTTGAACACGAGCGGCGGTATCTGCTGGGCGCCGGGAGTCGAGTCGGTGTAGCCGACCATCTCCAGCACGAGCGCTCCGACGTAGCGGCGGCCCTCGCGGCGCGCCTGCGTGGCGAAGCGGCCGCTGCCCACCCGGTAGGTGCCGAGCATGTCCTGCGGTTCCTCGAGGTTGAAGCCGACGAACTGAACCGTGCGGCGCGGCTCCAGCTGGACAGCGTGGCGAGCGACCTCCAGCAGGACGGCGACGCCGCTGCCGTTGTCGTCGGCGCCGGGCGTGCTCGAGACGGTGTCGAAGTGAGCTCCGAGCAGGACCCAGGGCAGCCCGGGATCGGAACCCGGGAGCGTGCCGACCACGTTGTTGTAGCTGGCGCCGCGCAGCTGGAAGGGCTGGCGCTGGGTGACGAGCCCCAAGGCGCTGAACTCGTCCGCGATCAGTGATTCGGCTCGCTCCAGTGCGCGGGGGGCTGCCCGTGGATGTCGGGGCCCCTCCAGCGCATACAACTTCTCTCGCAGGCGGCCTTCGTCGACCTGTGAGAGCAGATCACTTAGAGTCATTGACCCGGGCCTGGCGGTTGCGGCACGTCGCTGGCCCTGACGCCTAGCCGCCCTCCACGTGGGCCCGCCTGATGATCACCGGTTGCAACGGTACGTCGCTCATCCCACCCTGGCTCCCGGTCGGCACCTGGCCGATCGCTTCCACTACATCCATCCCCTCGACGACGTGCCCGAACACCGCGTAGCCCCAGCCTTGCGGTGTCTCGGCCGTGAAATCGAGCCCCGGATTGTCCTCCAGGTTGACGAAGAACTGCGTGGTCGCGCTGTGGGGATCGGGCAACCGCGCCATGGCGACCGAGCCGCGCACGTTCTTCAGCCCGTTGTTCGCCTCGTTGGGCACGGTCGGTCGTGGTGATTGCCGCCGGCGCATCTCCGGGGTGTAGGCGCCGGCCTGGATGATGCGGCCGGGGAGCACGCGGTGGAAGATCAGACCATCGTAGAACTCGTTCTCGACGTGGAAGAGGATGTTCTCCACCGTCTGCGGTGCCTTCTCGCGGTCGAGCTCTATGACAACCCGGCCCCTGTTCGTCTCGAGCACGACCTGGGGCGTCACGTTGCCGATGTCGGGCGGAAGCGGCGGCTGGGCTGCCGGCATCTCCTCACCTCCGCCCTCCCCGCCACCTCCGCAGCCTGTCACGAGCAGCGCCAGCGCGAGGAACAGCGTTCCTTGTCTCCAGCTGACCACGATGTGCCTCCTTCTGGTGATCTTGTCGCTCCGGCCGGCCGCAGGCAGCCGCGCTGGTGGCGCCTTGCGTCGGTTGTGCCTGGGCTCTGGCGGCCAGTATACTCAGGTTCTTTCGCGGCTTCCCAGCATGATGGAGAATCGGACCGGATTCCGCCATTACCCGGCGGGACATAGCTCGGGGCACTCAGCCTCCAGATGAACGGAATGGATATCGAACCTTCGGCGCTCTCTCTACTGCCGCCGCTCGTCGCCATCGGCCTTGCCATCTGGACCCGGCAGGTCTACGTGGCACTCGCCACCGGCATCTGGCTCGGCTGGACGATCCTGAACGGCGGCAACCCCGTTACGGGCCTGGCTGGGTCAATCGAAGGGACGGTCCTCGTGCTCGGCGAGCCCGGGAACACGCGCGTCCTGCTGTTCAGCTTGCTGATCGGCGCGCTGGTCATCTACGTGGAGGCATCAGGCGGCGTCGAAGGGTTCGTGCGCTGGCTGGAGCGGCGTCGTCTAGTGAGCAACGTGCGTGGGGCTGGCATCCTCGCCTGGCTCATCGGTATCACCATCTTCATCGAATCCAACATAACGCTGCTGGTGACGGGCGCGGTGTGCCGTCCTCTGTTCGACCGCTATCGCGCGGCCCGGGAGAAGCTGGCCTACGTCGCCGATTCGACCTCTGCGCCTATCTGCATTCTAATCCCGTTCAACGCCTGGGGCGCGCTCGTACTGGGGATCCTCGGAAGCCTGGGCATATCTCAGCCGGTGCAGGTGTTCGTGCGCTCGATCCCGCTCAACCTCTATGCGATAGCCGCTGTGCTCCTCTCCGGATTCACGGCCTGGCGCGGGCTCAACATCGGGCCGATGAAGAGGGCGGAGGAGCGAGCGGCGCAGGGAATCGTGCTGAGCGAAGCGGGCGCGCTCACCGTGGATGAAGCTCTGTTCCGGGCGCGTCTCTCCAAGCAAGTGCCGCCGCGTGCGTTCAACATGTTGATCCCGATCCTGACGATGGTGGTCATGATGCCGGTGGGGCTCTACATCACCGGCGACGGCGTGCTGTCTCAGGGCTCGGGCTCGACCAGCGTGCTCTGGGCGGTGATCGCGGGCAACATCGCGGCCTGGGTGCTGATGCTGGCTCAGCGCTTCGCCTCGCTGGACGAGCTGGTGCGGTTGGGTCTAAAAGGTGTGGAGGCGCTGGTCGGGCTGGTGCTCATCCTGCTGCTGGCGCTGACGTTGGGCGACATCTGCAACAAGCTGGGGACCGGCCCCTACGTGGCGGAGGTCGTGCGCGATCTGGTGAAGCCAGTGGTCCTTGTCCCCGCCACCTTTGTGACCGCCGCGCTCATCGCGTTCGCCACCGGCACGAGTTGGGGTACGTTCGCGATCATGATCCCCATCGCGGTTCCGGCCGCCGAGGCTCTGGGCTTGCCGCTGGCGCCGTTCCTCGCGGCATCCCTATCGGGCGGCGTCTTCGGCGACCACGCGAGTCCGATCAGCGATACGACGATCGTGGCCTCACTCGCCTCGGCCACCGACGTCATCGATCACGTGCGAACCCAGCTTCCCTACGCGCTGCTGGCGGCGACCGTGGCGACCGCCGGCTTCGCGCTGGTGGGCGCGATGATCTAGCTGGCTCACTCTCGGTCGCGCGCATCCTCTTTCCTGGGCCTCGGACAGGCCTTAGGTTCGGGCCCTGACAGTTGACTTGGTGTGAGAAAGCCGAGCAGGGGACGCAGATGACGAACAGCGAGCTGGTCTATCTGAACGGAGAGATGTTGCCCTACGGCGAGGCGAAGATCTCCGTGGAGGACCGAGGCTTCAATTTCTCCGATGGCATCTACGAGGTGATCCGGGTCGTCGGCGGTAACGCCTTCCGCATCGAGGCGCACCTCGATCGGTTCGAGGGCGGCGCGCGCGCCCTGGAGATCGAGCTGCCCCTGACGCGCGAAGGGGTGCACGAGGCGGTATTGGAGGTGGCACGGGCGAATGGCGTCACGGAGGGCACGGTCTATGTGCAGCTCAGCCGCGGCGCGGCGCCTCGCAAGCACGCGTTTCCGAAGGGCGCGCGTCCGACGCTGGTCATGTTCGCTCGCCCGTTCCCCGGCCCCGCGCCCGAGCATCTCGAAAAGGGCGTAGCCGTGCTGACCCAGCCGGACCTGCGCTGGGGCTACTGCGAGGTGAAGACGGTTGGCCTGCTACCGAACGTGATCGCCTACCAGCACGCGCGCTCCGAGGGATGCTTCGAAGCGATCCTCGTGCGTGACGGTATCGTCACGGAGGGCAGCCATAGCAGCACTTTCTGTGTTCGCGATGGCACCGTCTACACGCATCCGATTGACAACATCCTGCCCTCGATCAGCCGCAAGTATCTGATCGAGGCCTACAGGATCGAGGGCGTCGAGGTCAGCGAGGTCGGGGTACGGATCGAGGAGTACAGGGCCGCTGACGAGATCCTCCTTGCGGGCACGACGACGGAGGTGATGCCCGTCGTCCAGATCGACGGCGAGCTCGTAGGCTCGGGAACGCCGGGCGAGCTGACCCGCCTGGGCATGGAGCTCTACCGTCGCGACCTGGAGGCGGTGCGGGCGGGGAAGGCGGGTTGATCAGCGATCCGACCGGGCTCTTCGTCTATCTGGCCGCCGTTCTCGGGGCCATCCTCTGGCTCAGCGGCCTCCCGAAGTTGCGTCCCATCTTCCGGGTGACGCCGGTCATCATCTACGCGTATTTCATCCCCACGCTCAGCACCAGCGCGGGGATCACGCCGATAGCGTCTCCCACCTACGACTGGATGGCCCGCTACCTCCTGCCCTTCAGCCTGATGCTGCTGATGGTGACCGTCGATGTGCGGGCGATCCTGCGCTTGGGCAAGATGGCCCTGGTGATGATGCTGGTCGGCGCGGTGGGCATTGTGGTCGGCGGCCCGGTCGCGCTGGCCGTTCTGGGGCACTGGCTGCCCTCGGACACGTGGACGGGAATGGCGGCACTGTCGGGTAGCTGGATCGGCGGGGCGCCCAACATGGTGGCGATAAAGGAGAGCGTCGGCACTCCCGACAGCATCATGGGCCCGATCATCGTTGTGGACACGGTGGTGGGCTACGGTTGGATGGGGGTGCTCCTGTTCTTCAGTGCCTGGCAGAACCGCTTCGACACCTACGTCGGCGCGGACACCAGCACCATCCAAGCCGTGAATCGGCGTCTCGCCGACGTCGATCGTGCGAGGCTCCCGGCGCAGATCGGTGATCTGGCGGCGATTCTCGCTCTGGGTTTCGTCGGTGCCTACGCTTGTGTCTGGGTTGGCGACCGTCTCCCCATGCTGGGTGATCCGACCATCGTCAGCCACACGACTTGGGCCGTGGTGCTGGTCACCAGCCTCGGGCTCGCCCTTTCGTTCACCCCGTTGGCCCGACTCGAGCGGGTAGGCGCCTCGAGGGTCGGGTACGTGGCGCTCTACCTGCTGCTCGCGGGGATCGGTGCGCAGGCGGATCTGCGCAAGGTGCTGGAGATCCCGCTCTATCTGGGAGTCGGCGCGCTGTGGATGGCGATTCATGCGGCACTGCTCATCCTGGTCGCCATGCTGATACGGGCGCCGCTCTTCTTCGTGGCCACCGGCAGCATGGCGAATGTGGGCGGAGTGATATCGGCTCCCGTCGTGGCGTCCGTGTACCACCAGGCCCTGGCTCCGGTTGGGCTGCTGATGGCGGTGTCGGGCTACGCCGTCGGCATCTACGGAGGCCTCCTCTGCGCTTGGCTGCTCTCGCTCGTTGCCGGGGCCTGAACACGCAGAGAGGGGCAATGCCCCGCTTTTGACGGGCACCTTCGCTTCTGCTAGTCTTTTCCGCCGGCCGCTCGGCGGCCGGATCTCGGCGCGATCAACCGACAACAGACGACACGAGGGTCACGATGGGGCGGACCGAGGACTTGATTCGCGAGGTGGAGGGTTGGAGCGCGCACAACTATCACCCTTTGCCCGTGGTCATCGAGCGCGGCGAAGGACCTTGGGTCTGGGATGTGGAGGGGAATCGCTATCTCGACATGTTGAGCGCCTACTCGGCGGTCAATCAAGGTCACCGGCACCCGAAGATCGTCGCGGCGCTGGTCGAGCAGGCCCAGCGGCTCACGCTCACCTCGCGGGCGTTTCACAACGACCAGATGGGTGCCTTCCTGCACCAGGTCTGCGAGCTCCTCGGCTACCCCAAGGCATTGCCCATGAACACTGGTGCGGAGGCGGTGGAGACCGCCATCAAGGCGGTGCGCAAATGGGGTTATACGGTGAAGGGCGTCGCAGCGGACGCGGCGGAAATCGTCGTCTGCGAGGAGAACTTCCACGGGCGCACCACGACCATCGTCGGCTTCTCCAGTGAGGAACAGTACCGGCATGGCTTCGGTCCGTTCACTCCCGGGTTCAGGCTGATCCCGTACGGCGATATCGATGCTCTGCGGGGTGCAATCAACCGGAACACGGTAGGGTTCCTCGTCGAACCGATCCAGGGCGAGGGCGGCGTGATCGTGCCGCCTGAGGGCTACCTGAAGGTGGCCGCCGAGCTCTGCCGCGAGGCGAACGTCAAGCTCATGGCCGACGAGATCCAGACGGGCCTGGGCCGGACAGGCAAGTTGTTGGCCAGTGAGTGGGAGAACGTCAGGCCGGACGTGGTGATGCTCGGTAAGGCGCTGGGCGGTGGCGTCTATCCGGTCTCGGTCACGCTGGCGGATCAGGAGGTCATGGATGTTTTCACGCCGGGCGACCACGGGTCGACCTTCGGTGGGAATCCGCTCGCGGCAGCCGTCGGTCGCGCCGCCCTGGGTGTGATCGTTGAGGAGAAGCTTCCCGAGCGTGCCGCCGAGCTCGGCGCCTGGTTCATGGACGAGCTCCGCGCTATTGAGTCACCGCACGTCGAGCAGGTCAGGGGCAAGGGCCTGATGGTCGGTGTCGTCATCAAGCAGTCATCGGGTACGGCGCGTCCCTTCTGCGAGGCGCTGATGGAGCGCGGCATTCTGGCCAAGGAGACGCATCAGCAGGTGGTGAGGTTCGCGCCGCCGCTGGTGGTCACCCGGGATGTACTGGAGGAGGCGCTCGAGTCGATCAGGGATGTTCTTCAGGCGCCAGCCGCGTAACCGTGGCCCTGAGGGGCGGGCGCGATGACCCGACGGCCGTCGTCGCGCCAGCGGAGCGAGGCCTCCGGATAGATGACCATGCGGCCGGCGCGTACGTCCTCGAGCAGCAGCGCGCAGGAGGTGGCGCGACCGCTCCAGAAGGCCCGCTGGCCGAAGGTATGCCCGCGAGGGCAGCGCTGCCGACCGAAGAAGTCGCAGCGGGCGTAGGCGCCACAGACCGGACAGGGCACCTCGATGGGGTAAGGGCGTCGGACCGGCCAGAGCGCCGACTCCTGCCAGCGCAGCTCGGTCCGGACTTCGGGCAGGACTGTCTGGCTGATCGACTCCGGGCGAGTGACGAGTGTATCCATAGCGTCGCTTAGATAATAGCCCCGCCGACACGTTTGAGGGAAGACTGCCTATCCGAGCAAGCGATGAGCTCCACGAGCGACTTCCAGCCACAGGCACGCTGCCCGAGCCCAAACCCGCTGCGTAGCCCGGGACGCAGCGAATGCTGAGACCGGGCCTGCTCTACTTCGCCTACGGATGTAACATGGACGCCGGCTTTCTTGCTGGTGTGCTTGGCGGCCCGCTCGCTGAGGGTTGGCCGGCCCGTCTTGACGGCTGGCGGCTAGCGTTCAACCTCGCCGAGGCAGAGGGGAGGCCAGCGGTGGTTGCCAACCTGGTCGAGGACGAGCGTTGCTGCACGTTCGGCGTCGTCTACCGTCTGCCCCGCGAGGCGTTGGCGCCGCTGGATGCCTTCGAGGACGTGCCCGAGCACTACCGTCGCACGACGCTCTGGGTGGAACTGTGCGGCCGGCGTGCCCGCCAGGCGGCGCTCGTCTACCTGGGCCAGCCGGTATGGATCGTCGAAGAGGGCTGCCCCGACCCGAGGTATCTAGAGCTGATCATCCGCGGAGCCCAGCAGCACGAGTTACCGAGCGACTACGTGGACTGGATTCGATTGAAAGCGGCAGACGAAGCGGAGGACTGCTACCGCAAGCAGCCCCGTTCAGGGTAACCCACGGGATCCCGGGAGGCGCTGTGAACCCACGGGAGGCTAGTCGAAGATCCGCTGGAAGTCGATGTCCTCTGCGGCGAGTACCAGAGCTGTGACAGGCAACCCCTCGCTGCGAGCCAGAAGATCGGAGTAGTAGGCGCTGTAGTCTTCCAGAGTCTCCTCGGCATCGGGTGGACGAATTCCAAGAAAAACCAGGTCGGCCTCGCGCGAGGCGCTGCTGATGATGTCAAGGGCGTCCGCCTCGCCTGCCGTCACGAGCACGTTCGCCTCCGCCTTCAGCCTCCCCCTCGCGATCAGGCTGCGCAGCCGGTTCAGGGCAACGCTCTGTTCGTCCTGGGACGATACGATGGTCTTGATCGCCAACCGGGCTCTGTACCATTCCGGGCTGGCCTGCAGCAGGTAGCTGAGGGCGAGCATCAGTCCCGCGTTCTGCCGCTGGCCGCCCCACCAGACGTCGATCTGTCGGTGCTTCCGCTCGGGCGGCTCGATGGCGGCCTCGCGCACGATCACCAGGTTCCGTTGCAGTCGGTGGGCTAGCCGGATCAGGCGGGCGAAGTCGGCCACGTTCTCAGGCCGTTCCGTCTCTCCGAGCAGGATGGTGTTGGGGAACAGCGGGCCTACGCCGGCCGCCTGGACCAGGGCCTCGGCACCGCGGAACACGTCATCAGCGACATGGACCTCCACCAGCGCGGGTACGCGACGCTTTCGCAGGTACTCAGCGATCGTACCTTCCATCTGCTGCACACGACCACTGGCCGAAGATGCCTCGGGCACGATGGTGGCCACGGTGAGGAAGCCGCTGCCGTGGGTCAGCGCGTCCGCCAGCTCGATCAGGTACCAACGCGTAGCTGGGGACCCGCTCAGCACGAGGATATTCGGCCGCCAGGTGCGCTCGTCGGGCTCGGACTCCGCCAGCCGGTAGATGGCGTAGCGGGCCAGCAGCGTGAGGATCCCGTGGCGCATGTCACCCCAGTAGGCGCGCATCTGGCGCCGCTCCATCAGGAAGAACACGCCGATGCAGACAAACGCCGCGACGAAAGTGGCGCCCGGATTGATCATGAACATGGTGGCGAAGCAGCCGAACGCGCCGAGCAGTGATACCCACCAGGGCGTGCGGAACTGCGGGCGCCAGGACG
The DNA here is from genome assembly GCA_039586495.1 of Gemmatimonadota bacterium. GTDB lineage: Bacteria > Gemmatimonadota > Gemmatimonadetes > Palauibacterales > KS3-K002. The sequence continues at coordinate 16,863 of JBDHKG010000056.1, forward strand.
GACTCCCGATAAGGCCTTCCAGCCCGGCTGATATGTTGAGGAACCCGTAGGAAGTCAGGAAGAACATCGACAGGACGGGAGCGATGAGGTTCAGGCTGCCGGCCGAGATCCCAATCAGCGCCACGCCGAAGGCGAACGCGGTAGCGACTCTGGGCTCGTCGGACGCGCCGAACCCGCGACCAAGAAAGCGCGGTACGACACGGTCGCGCGCCAGCGCCTGCAGCGTGCGCGGAGCGCCGAGCAGGGCTCCCATAGCGCTGGACAGCGTTGCCCCCCAGACGCCGATTAGGATCGCGTCCCCCCACACGGCGAGCCTTCTCATGATCAGAGGGTCGCTCAGCAGCACGTCCTCCGGAACGATGCGCGAGAGGAAGACCGGGATCGCCATGTAGACGCCGTAGCCCACCAGGACAGCGGAGATGGTGCCCAGCGGCAGCGCGCGACCCGGGTTCTTGAGGTTGCCGGACAGCGCGATCCCCGCCTCGATCCCCGTCACGGCCGGGAAGAACACCGCGAAGACTCGCCAGAAGGACTCCTTCTCCGGGACCATGGCGACGGCGGCGAAACCCTCCGCCGGTGCTCCACCGGCGAAGAAGGAAACCAGCGACAGCGCGATCGCCGCCATGATGAAGAACTGCGCCTTGAGAGCGAGGTCGGCGGACTTGTAGGCGAGGGCCGTGAGACCCACGAGCGTGACGACGCCGATGGCGGGTGTGGGCAGAAATGGAAAGACGTTATTGACTGACTCGGCGAAGCCGACGATGTAGAACGAGATCCCGAGTGCCTGGGCGAAGAAGAGCGGTAGGCCGATGGCCGCGCCGGCTTCGACGCCCAGCGAGCGGCTGATCATGAAGTAGGCGCCCCCGACGCCGACCCTCATGTTCGTGGCCGTGGCGGCGATCGACAGGCCTGTCAGGAAGGTGATCGAGCTGCCGAGGGTGACGATGACCAGCGTGAGCGGCAGGCCCATGTTCCCGAGCACCCAGCCGAGCCGGAGGTACATGATGACGCCGAGGATCGTCAGGATGCTGGGCGTGAAGACGCCCTTGAAGGCCCCGAAGGCGGCGCGCTCGTGGCCCACCGGCTCTCTTCCGGTGGACACGGCCACAGGTTTGTCAGGCAAGTGTCGTCCCCCGCATTCTTGGCCCCCGGAGCCTCTTACGTCCTGCGCTCCCGGCAGGAAGGACGCTCAGCTCGAGGCTTCCTCCTTCTTCAGCCGCTGGCATTCCCGCTGGATCAACTCCCACGCCCGGGCTACGTGCTCCTCGGTCGTGCGCAGGTTGCCGATCGCCAGGCGCAACGCGTAGTCGCCCCGCAGGTCGGTATGGGAGAGATAGATCTCGCCGGTCGCGTTCAGTCGCCGGAGTAGAGTCTCGTTGAAGCGGTTGAGCGCGGTCCTTCTGTCCTCCCCGCGCGGACTGGCCGCCGCGAGGCCTGCCGGACGCGCACGGAAGCAGACGACGCTCAACGGGGTCGGAGCCAACCGCTCGAAGTCGGGGTGCTCGTCTACCCAGCCGGCGAAGAGCTGTGCTAGCCGGATGTGCTCTCGCAAACGTTCGGCGATCCCCTGAGAGCCGAAGCTGCGTAGGACCATCCACAGCTTGAGTGCCCGGAAACGACGACCGAGCGAGACCCCCCAGTCCATGTAGTTTCTGATCTCGCCATCGACCCCGGTGCGCAGATACTCCGGCACCAGGCTGAAGGCGCCGATGAGAACCTCGGGCCGCGTCGTATAGAGCACGCTGCAGTCAATCGGCGTGAACAGCCACTTGTGCGGGTTGACCACGATGGACGTGGCGGCGTCGCAGCCGTCCAAGACGTGCCGATACTCCGGTATGATCGCTGCGCTGCCGGCATACGCGGCATCGACGTGCAGCCAGAGGTTCTCGCTGTCGCAGACCTCGGCGATCGCGCGCACGGGATCGATGCTCGTTGTCGATGTCGTCCCGACCGTCGCCGCCACGCAGAACGGTCGGTGACCTGCGGCGCGGTCCTCAGCGACGGCCTTGGCCAGCTCGCTGACGTCCATCCGGAATTCGTCGTCAGCGGGGATCTTCCGCACACCTGCTTTCCCCAGGCCGAGAACGATCGCGGCCTTCTCGATGGACGAGTGGGCCTGCTCCGAGGTGTAGAGGCGCAGGAGTGGGACGTCGGTTCGGCCGGCCATCCCGCGCTCGCGGATGTCGAGATCGGACAGCGCGTGCCGGGCCGCCGCGATGGCGCAGAGCGAGGAGACCGAGGCGGTGTCCATGATCACGCCTTCGAAACCTGCTGGTAGTCCCAGCAGCTGGCGCAGCCAATCCGCCGCCACCTCCTCCAGCTCGGTGGCGGCCGGCGATGTCTGCCACAACATTCCGTTGACGTTGAGGGCCGCGGAGAGCAGCTCGCCGAGGATGCCGGGCACAGACCCCGTGATGCTGAAGTAGGCGAAGAAACCGGGATGGTTCCAGTGAGTGATCCCGGGAACCACGATCCTCTCGAAGTCGTCGAGCACAGTCTCGATCGACTCGCCGGCCTCGGGGGCGCTCTTGGGCAGCGCCGCCTTCAGCTCGTTCGGGGCGACCTGGGCGAGTACGGGGTAGTCCTCGGGATGGCTGAGGTAGCTGGCGATCCAGTCGACGGCCCGGCGGCCGGCGCGGCGGAACTCTTCTACCGGCAAGTCACGCGCTTGATGCATCTTCACCCCCGGGTGGCTGTGGACGACGCTGGGCGATTGCGCCGGAACATCCCATAAGGCTAGCTTGCTGGCCTTCTCGGTATTCCAGTATTTCGGCTCGAGCGGATCAGGAATTAGAGAGGAATCAGCCTCGTGCGCAATACCGTCAGGTCGTTGGCCCTATCCCTTGTGTTCGTCGCGTCGCTAGCCGTGTTGGCCTCGTGTGAACGCTCACAGAACGTCGGCTGGGCTCACCGAGAGAGGCCGGACAGCGCAGCAGCGCGGCGGACGGAGGCGGCGTCACCCTCTTCGGTGCCGTCTGAACAGGCGGCGCCGGGCAGCCC
>JBDHKG010000190.1:0-2079 GCA_039586495.1 Gemmatimonadota bacterium
GCTGGTGGGGTCTCGAGCAGTGCGAACGCCAGGTGCTGCGGTTGCCGGTTGGTCTGCACGAACAGCACGGCGCACGCGGCCAGTGCGGTCGCTGTGAGCGCGATGGCGCGCGGCCGGCCATAGCCTGCGACGAGCGCGCGCACGCCACGCCACCACGCCCGGATGTAGAGAATCGGCACGGCAATCGGCATCGCGACGAACAACGTCGCCGTGTAAATGGCCAGGATGGTACCGAGAATCGAGAACGGCACCTGACGCCACTCGATTTCTCTGAGCGTGCTCCACATATTGCGCAGGAACCTGGTAACGATCTCCCATCCTTGGACGGTGAGGGGCACGGTGTAGAAGGCGATCCAGACGCCAGCGTACAGGCCGATGAGGAGCAAGAACGTTAGCCCGATCGCACGCAGGTGAGCCAGCAGCGGCCCGCGTGCATTGATGTCCTGATCGAGAAGTTGCCACAGTAGGGTCGCCATGCCCAGGCCTGCGATGGATAGGAGCAGGGCGACGGCCGGCGTCGTCTCCCGCACCACGAAGAACCGGATGGCCACCATGAGCATTAGCGGCCCCTCGACTCCATAGCCCAGCGTGAGGAGACGGCCGGGCGACCGGCGCAGGACGGTGAGGCCGAGGATGACCGCCACTGCCGGGATGGCGGTCAGGATCGCAGCGTAGACTAGGAACGCCGCCGGGATCGTACCCGTGCGGACTGCGGTAATCATCTCCGGTAGTACTCGTGGAGCAAAGCCCAGGAACATGAACGCCAGGAAGATGAGATTCCATGACCAGAACAGGCCGTAAGCCCAGCCGCGTGGCCTGGCAACCTTGCGAACGTATGTCTGCATTTGTTCTTTCATGATGACGGACCTCCTTCCAGATTACGTGCCACGGCATCGTGCAACGCGGTGTAGAATGCTTGGATGTCAGCCGCGTGCGGATCGTGAACGCCGTCGAACAAGATCGTGACCAGGACCCATCGCTCGCGCTCGGGCACCAGGTCGGCCCAGATGCGCGTTGCATAGTCGTCGCTGGTACGGTTAGCCGACTGGAACCAGTACGTCGCCGACAACAGGACGTGACCGTCGCCGTCGCCCAGGGAGACGAAGCGTACTGGGAAAGTGGGAGTGACAAGATGGGTACGCGAGTCATCGAGCGACAGCCCGTAGACTTCGAAGCAACGCTCTGGGCGATGGTGAGCGCGCCAGGTCGTGCTGGTGACGAGGATCATCGAGCCATTGGAAGCGCCGCCGATCAGCCGACTCGGCACCGTCGCGGGTCATCCATTCTATCTCGTCGGGCTTGAGCGGCATAGGCTCGCTGACGAGGCCGGCCGGAAATTCCCAGGCCGGGGGCGGCTGCGCCAGTCCGGTCTGCGGCCGCGGGATATAGACGAGTGCCATCGCCAAGATGGCCGTCGCCAGGGCGGGCGCAAGCCAGATCGGACGGGCGAGCGCTGGGAGCGCATCGTCGGTGCGCCGACCTTCCCCGCCCGTGGCGTCGAACTCGTCGTGTGCGTCCCAGGTGTCCTGTGCGATGGGCCGCTGCAGCCGCAGAAGGGCGACCGCTGCCGCGCAGGCCGCGACGAAACCGAGCACGCCGAGCGGAACGTGGAGCATCTCGGCGAACAGCCACCAGCCGGCCACCTGCCCGACGACGACCAGCACGCCGACGCGGGCCAGATTGGCAGTGAACAGGAGGCTGGCGAAGACGAGCGCGGTCAGGAGCCAGCGGAGATTAAACCTTCGGCGCTCGATCCACGTCGCGGCGATGAGAAACAGCATGCCGGTCCACAGGCTCTTGACCCCGCTGCACGGCAGGTCAACCTGCGACACCCCGTTTTCGAGTACGAGGATCGTGTCAATGCCAATGGAGGGAATACCAGCGGCCGTCAGCCCGTCGCGTACAACGGCGGCGGTGAGGAGGCGCATCGGATAGCCGACGAAGGTCTGCATATGCTCGCCGAAGGGCAGGGCGCCGATGAGCAGCAGCGCTGCGGGCAGCCCCTGTCGCCAGCGCCGCGGTTGCATCCACAGCCCGAGCAGCCCGTAGCTCGCCAGTCCGAACAGGCTCGCCGAGACG
>JBDHKG010000057.1:0-19536 GCA_039586495.1 Gemmatimonadota bacterium
TCTAGGGAGGCGCCGGGGTCCCCCGGAGCGAAACTCGCGAGCGGCCAAGGGCGGTACCACGGCCTCCCCGGGCGCACGCGAGCGGTGAAGCAAGGGGGAGCCCCGGCGCCGACCAAGGACCGCGTCCCTTTTTCAGCAGCCTGCTAGTATTGTCGCTAGACACCGTACCCGTCCTCTCCGATCAGGTGGTGCCAAATGACGAACCCTGCGTCAGCCGGTCCCCGCCCGCCACGCGTTCTGCTGAGCGGCCGGCCGGGCTGTGGCAAGACGACAGTGATCCGGCGTGCTGTCGAGCTGATCGGGGCGAGCCGCTGCGCCGGGTTCTACACGGAGGAGCTGCGTGAGCGGGGGCGCCGAGTCGGATTCGACGTGGTAACAATCGATGGCCGGCGGGCGCCGCTGGCGCGGGTGGGAGCGACCGGGCCGAGGGTGAGCCGCTACGGTGTGGATGTGCGCTCGTTCGAGGACCTGGGTGTGGCGACTCTCGAGAGCGCTCTTGCCCAGTGCGGCTATGTCCTGGTGGTGGACGAGATTGGCAAGATGGAGCTATTCAGTGAGCGGTTTTGCGAGCTGCTAGAGCGGATCTTCGCGCCAGGCGCGCCGTGGGCTCTGTTGGGCACGATCATGTCAGGCTACCACCCTCGAGCCGACGGGCTCAAGCGCCGACCGCACGTCAGCATCGTGGAGGTGACACAGGCGAACCGCGATCGGCTCCCTGGGGATCTGAGTCGGGATTTCGGCGAGTACTTGAGACGGGCCGGCGCGTAGTTCACTCGCCGGAGCCGGTGGGTCAGAACAGCGCCACCCAGGCCCTCCGGGACAGCAGCCGCGGGCGGGTGAGGCTGGAGAGCCGCAGGGCGCGCATCACCGCGCAACGACTGTACTGGATCCGGGGCTTCACGTTGTTCATCTCGAGGTCTTCAGCCACGAACGCAGCGCCGTACAGATTCCCCGGCCCGTCCATCTCCAGGTCGTCCTTAGTCAAGATGATGCCGTAGAAGTCGAAGGGCCCACTGAACCTCGCATCGGAGTCGTTCTCGAAGCTGCCGCCCACGAGCAGTATTCCCTGGGCGCTGCCCCCACCCACCAAGATGAGGTTCCCCGTGACGTGGATGATGGGGAAGTAGTTGAAGCAGGGATGGCTCGGATCCTCGGGCGCCCCCCAGTTGTCCGGGTCGTCGCGGTTACACTTGCCGCTGGCTGTGATGCTGGGGTTTGAGCCGCTGAAGCTCATGGTGTTGCCAACGCCGACATCGAAGACGAGATCGGCGTACGCTATGAGGCTGTCGTAGTCGAGGTCCCCGAAATCGAACATGTTTTGGCGCGTGATCGAGGGATCCAGCACGACCGCGGACGGCCAGCCGGTGATCACATCCACGTCGTCGATGCCCGTCGAGCTGCCGTATCTGACACCGGGGAGACTGTCCGGGGGATAAAGAACACACGCAGCGCTGCTCCACGCTCCAGGGGGATCGTCATTGGTGCCAATGACCTGCGGCTGGTTGGCGGGTGCTAGCGTTACGTCCCCGTGGACCTTGACCGCCGCGTCGCAACAGAAGGTCGGGAACCGCGCGCGGGCGAGGGCGGCCTGCCGGCGCTCCCCCAGATTCGGCCCCGGCGGGCGGCCGACCGCCTCGATGTAGAAGTACCGCTTCAGAGAGTCAGCGTCACGCCCGACCCGTACGACCCGGACGTTGTAGCTGCCGCTGCCCTCGAACGTGTTCGGGCCGAAGCTCAGCGTACCGCCGGGCGCGAGAAAGTTGATGACGCTCGGGTCCCAATCGTGCAGAACCTCGTGAATACCCGACTCGCCGGCGTAGAAGCTGCTGGCGAGACTCCTCATCCCTCGTCCGATCTGGAACTCCTGAGACGCTGTGAAGTAGCCGCCCGCGACGACGGCGGCGAGCAGGACGAGCGCGAAGACGGCCATCGCCAGGGCAAAGCCGCCCTCGTCTCTCAAGCGACCGGGACCAGAGGCTTTCACACGTCGACTAGCATCCATCGCATCAGTTCCGCAGGTATGCGCTAATGCTCAGCGACCCGTAGGCCGGGTCGCTCAGGGAACGGTATGTGGGAGCCCGGACGGTGATGTACACGCGGGCGACCTGACTCGGATTCAGTATCGTGTTCCCGTTGGGGTCGAAGAAGGAGAACTGCAGGCCACCCGAGTCCGGCGGCGCCAGCGGGCCGGCCACCGGCACGTAGTCCGGTTGCGAGCGATCTCTGCGACCCAACCACCAGCGGCCCTCCAGCTGGAACGGCGCATAGGCGTACGCTCGGAACAGCCGGACCGGCGTGCCCACCCAGACGCCGTTCAACGACCCCGAGACGGTGATCAGCCGCTCCGACGGGGTACCCCAGGCGCACGCGGGTCCCGTCGTGCCGATGGCATTGACCCCTAAGGCGCGCCAGGTGTCGTCGCTGTCCGGCTCCCCGTTCTCGACGAAGACGACCACGCTGTCGCCGGCGTCGAGTCGCAAGTGGCCGGAGACATAGATAAGCGCAAGCTGGCCTGCGGCCTCGTTCACCGCACAGGCGACACCGAAGCCGACCGTAGAGCGAAGTGCGATGCTGTCGGGCGCGATGGCGTACAGATCACCGCCCCCAGAGCTGGCCTCACGTAGCTCAGAGGCCAGGATGGTCGTCGCCGCCCGCATGGCGTGCCGGGCGTCGAGGACGCGAGCCTGGCGCGCGTAGAACTTCTTCTGTGCGGATAAGGCGCGGAGCGTCCCAGCGACGACAATGCCTGTCAGGGTCATGGCGACGAGAACCTCGACGAGGGTGAATCCCCCCGCCGGGCGCGGACGCCGGGACTTCATCGCGGGATATAGACGACCACCGTGTCGGCCATCTGGCCACCGCCGTTCCGATCGTAGATGGCCTCCAACACTACTCTCTTCGGATTGCCCCCCTGGACGGACCAGTTGAGCTGATAGTTGTCGACCTGACGAGAGCCCGTCTTCACCGAGTCGTAGGGCATCGCCTTCAGTCGCTCCGCCTGGTCGGTCATCAGCATCGACACCTCCGTGTCGCGCTTGCCCATCCACAGCTCGGTGGCGGCAAGACCGACCGCACTGGCGAAGCCCACCACACCGATGGCGATGATCACCACCGAGATGAGCAGCTCGGTGAGCGTGAAACCCGACTGGCCCTCGATCCTCTTCAAATCAAGTCCTCAGCGCCGGACCACTGTGCCGCCCAGCGACAGCTGGACGGTGTCGACTCGACTCGCACGTGAGAAAGTTATAATGGCATCGTGAGATTCGCACACCCCCCCGGAATACGCAAGACCCCGGGAGTCGAAGCAGAGCACCTGCTTCGGCGAATACATCGTCACGCCGCCGTACTCGGCCGCCAGATTGACCACGCGGCCGATCGTGTCCGCGGCCAACGCTCCGGGCACGCCGGTGTCCACCTCGACCCAGAACTGACCTCTGTCCGCCCGGATGTGAAGCCGCCCGTCCCGACCGTACTGGACGGCCGTCGCCCGGGCTCGCGCATAGGTGTTGACGAATGCGTCACGCGCGCTGCCGACCCGAAACCTACCTGCAAGCGCCGTCACGAGCGGGAGGCTGAGGCCCAGCATGATCGCGATCACGAGCATGACCATAGCGAGCTCAAGCATGGTGAGGCCGCGGCGGCACTCGAGCCGGCGGGGGGTGTCCTGAACCGCCGCGTCACGACGCCAGGACATAGGTCGGGGGACTATCAAATTGGCGAAAATCGCGGCCAAGATCAAGCCTCACGCCCTAAGTTACGGTACGCCAAGGTGTTCTAGACCTGGCTGCGGAGGTCCGCCGTCCCTACAGGGCCAAAGCGACCCAATGACCTGCCGCAGTCTCGAACGCTCACAGTCTTCGGGCTCACTTCACGCGGGCGGGACACCCAGCGGGAGAGGAGGCGCCGGTGGGATTCGAACCCACGAATCAGGGCTTTGCAGGCCCCCGCCTTAGTCCACTTGGCTACGGCGCCCAAAAAGCCACCCTTACAAACTAGGCCCCCGCCGCGCTCTGTCAAATTCCGGCCCGCTCTATCCCGATGGCGCCGATCGGCTCATATTACCGACCGCCTTGGCCGCCACGGCCGAAGATCGTCACCCGAATCGCTCGAGCATGGCCGGACCGACGCTCCACCTCCAGGCAACACTCAGGCCGTTGCGGCGCTTCAGCGTCCTCGCGCTGACCGCCCTGCTCTGGCCCCGGGCGCTGGACGCCCAATGGCTCGACGCGCAGCTACCGCGTCGGGGAGAGCTACAGGTCGGCGTCTCCGGCCAGAACCTCACCGTGGATGAGCGCTTTGAGCCGGGCGGTTCCAGGCAGCCGCTCAGCGAAGTCTTCGCCGTGCGGTTCGACGCCCGCCTGCTGCCAGCGCTCGACACGCTCGACGCGGCGCTCGCCGGGCTTTTCGCGTCTCTGGACTTGCCAGCGCCCGAGCCCAGCAGCCTGGGCGTGCTCCGTCACGACGCCCTCCTCGAGCAGACAAGCGCCCCGATCAGCTTGACCTTTGGTGTTACCGACTGGCTCGCCGCATTCGCCGTCGTTCCGATCGTCAAAGGCAAGTCGTTCGTCGGCAGCGCGCTCGATTCGCTGGCCGTCAACGCCGGCCCCATCGCATCTGCCTTCGGTGGCGACGCCGATGCCTTCTTCACAGGGTTGGGTGATGGGATCGCGGCACTGGACTCCATCGCCGGCACCCTGCCGCCTGATCCGCGGGCGGTGGCCCTGCTCAACGACGCCCGCACACTCGAGACCGGCCTCACCGGCTTGCGGGGACTGGCGTACGTGCCGACGGACTCCAGCGACGCCGGGCGCGAGCTGACGGGGCGCTACGAGGCGCTGCGCGCTGGGTTCCAGGAGTTCGAGGTCGAGCTCCCCACCCTATCGCTCTCTCGCACCATCAACGTGAGCGAGGCGCTGTTGCTCAGCTCTGGTGAAGAATTCGGGATCGAACCGACCCAGGGCCGTTCCACCGGGATCAAGCTCGGCGACATCGAACTCGGCGTCAGCCTGCAGCCCTTCAACACTTTCCGCCGACGCCCCCAGCAGCCGCGCGCGCGGTTCCCGGTCCGGGCCCGGCTGGATGCGCTGTGGCGTTTCGCTTCCGGTTCCGCGCCCCGACCCGAGCGACTGATGGATCTGGGCGCGGGCGACGGGCAACCCGACCTCGAATTCCGCTCGACACTCGATGTCGGCTACGGCACCCGCATCTGGCTATCGCTCTTCGCCGGGTACAACCTGCAACTGGAGACGACCACCGAACGTCTGATCAGCTCGCCGGAGTCACCGATCCAGCTGGGCGCCTACGTCGCGCGCGTCCACTGGGACCCGGGAGACGTTCTCACGCTGGCGGCGGCACCGCGCCTCAACCTGACGCGCAACATCACCTTCTCGGCCCTTTACGTGCTCAGGCGCCGTGGCGAGGACCGGGTGACCGCAGCTGACGGAGCGCCACCTGACGCCGCGGGCTTTCACCCGACAGACACGCAGACGGGTAGCGAGTACACCGCCCGCTCTCTCGGTTTCGCCGCCCGCTACGCCTCGACGGAATGGGCCGGTGACCGGCGACGCGGCATCCCCGTAGAGGTGGAGCTGCGCTATCTCCAGACGAACTCCGCGCGTGACGGATTCGCACCGAAGGAAAACGTCTGGCAGGTCGGTCTGCGCCTGTACGGGGTGATCTTCAGGTAGGGATGGTCAGCTAGCGACGTGAGCCGGCACGCGCTGCCTTGCTGGGTGCGTCGAGCAAGGCCCGCGCGTGTTCCAGCGAAGCTTCCCGCTCCGGATCACCGCCCAGCATCCGCGCCAGGTCGCGGACTCGTTCCTCGCCGTGTAGCTCGCTGACCTGGGTCGCCGGCTTCTTGCCCTTGGATCCCTTTGTCACCAGCAGGTGGTGGTCGGCCAGGGCTGCGATCTGCGGCAAGTGGGTGATGACAAACACCTGATGGTTCCCGGCGACCAGCTTGAGTCGCTCGGCCACCTTCTGTCCAACGATGCCGCCAATGCCAGCGTCGATCTCATCGAAGATGAGTGTGGGGATTCGGTCCAGCCTGGCCAGAATCGTTTTGAGGGCCAGCATCACGCGGCTGAGCTCCCCGCCCGACGCTACCTTCGCCAGCGAACGCGGCTCGAAGCCCTTGTTGAGCGTGACCCGATACTCGACGTCCTCGCCACCGGTGGAGGCGATCGCTGGACGCTCTCGCAGAATAACCTCGAAGCGGCCATCCGGCATCCCCAACTCCGGGAGGATCGCCGTCACCTCCGCCACCAGCGCCTTTGCCCCCTTGCGCCGCGCCCGGCTCAGCTTCGCTCTCAGCTCAGCGAGCTGCGCTGCAAGCTCGCCCTCCCGGCGCGACAGTTCCTCAAGCTCGAATTCCGCCAGGTCCAGGGCGTCGAGCTCGGCCCGCGCTCGCTTCCCCGCCTCGACCACGTTCTCCAGAGCCGGGCCATACTTCGACTTCAGTCGGAACAGCGTATCGATCCGCTGCCGCAGCCGCTCCAGCGCCGCTGGACTGAGGTCGATCGATTCCCGGTACGCGCCAAGCCGCTCGCCCAGCTCCTGCAGCGTGTAGAACGCGGTGTCGAACAGCTCGGAGAACTCGCCCTCCGCCCTGGGGTCGATCTTGGCCAGGCCATCCAGCTGGCGGCGCAGGCTGCCCAACCGATCACAGAGCGATCCATCCGAGGCGTAGATCTCGTCGTGGAGACCGGTTGCACGCTCGAGTAGCTCCTCTGCGTGGGCGAGGCGCCGCTCCTCGTCGGCGAGCCGAAGGTCCTCATCCGGCTCACGCAGCCCAGCCGCTTCGATCTCCTCGACCTGGTGGCGCAACAGTTCGGCCCGTTCCTCCGTGCGCGCCCGTCGTTCCTCAACCTCCACCCGTCGACGCTGAACCTCGCTGAGTTGCACCCAACAGCCGTGCAGCTCTTCCGCCAGGGCGGTCGCGCCGCCGTACGCGTCCAGGATCTCTCGCTGCGGTTTGGCATGGAGGAGCGTCTGGTGCTCATGCTGGCCATGGAGATCGACCAACGCCTGCCCGAATTCGCCCGTGAGCGCGGCCGTGGCTGGAGAGCCGTTGATCCAGGCACGGCTCCTGCCACTAACGTTGACCTCACGCTTCAGAACCAGCCAGCCGTCCTGGGCATCGATCCCCGCCTCATCACAGCGCCGGCGCAGATCCTCGCGAGCGCCGATATCGAACACCGCCTCCACAAGCGCCCGGTCCTCGCCGGCGCGGATCACGTCCGTGGTCGCGCGCTCTCCTAATAGGAGTGAGAGCGCCCCAACGATGATCGACTTCCCCGCGCCCGTCTCACCCGTCAGAACGACCAGTCCTGGCTCGACCTGTACGCTGAGGTCCTCGATGACCGCGTAGTTCTTGATTCGTAGCTCGGTCAGCACGACGGTCGAAGGCCGATAGGCCGGTTGACGAGACGCGCTCTACCTGTCGCGTTGCATCCGCTCAGAGACATCGCCCCACTTGAGCTTGTGGCGCAACAGAGAGAAGAACGAACTTCCAGGCAGCCGAACTAGCCGAACTGACTGCTCAGCTTTGCGAACGACAACTCGATCGCCGGGTTTCAGCGCCGACCCTATCTGCCCATCAATCGTGAGAATGATGTCTTCTGGAGAGGAGACCATCTCGACAGTGATTGTCGCGCTCGCTGGCAATACCAGCGGTCGTATCGCCATGGTGTGCGGGCAAATCGGCGTGGCGACGATGGCGTCCAGCCGCGGGTCAAGGATCGGGCCACCGGCCGACAGCGAGTAGGCGGTGGAACCCGTCGGCGTGGCGATAATGACGCCATCACCGCGGTAGAGACCGACCTCCTCACCGCCCACCCAGACCTTCATATGCACGACCCGAACCAGTCCGCCGCGATGGAGGACCGCATCGTTCAGGGCATAGTACGACTCGCTGACCTCCCCGTCGTGCTGCGGCCGCGCCTCCAGCGCCATACGCGTGTCGAGCACGAAATCGCCCGACGCGATCCGGGCCAGCGCACCCTCCATCTCCTCCAAGGCAACGGCGGTGAGGAAGCCCAGGCGCCCCAGGTTGATGCCGAGCACCGGCGTTCCCGCGGGACCGGCCCAGCGAGCGCCGTCCAGCAAGGCACCATCGCCACCCAGCGTGATGAGCAGATCGATCTCCTTCGCGCTCGCCGGAAGTTCAGGCCCGGTCGCGCCTGTCTCGCCGAGCAGCCTGGGACCCAGGAACAGCTCTAAATCATGGGCGGGTGCGACCTTCAGCAAGCGCCCCAGGGCGGTGCTGACGTTGCTGTAACGCGGGTTACCGACTACGCCGATTCGTTTCATTCGATCCCCGGATCCGACTGCAAGGACAATGATCCGGCAGAATCAACGGGCCGTCAACGCGGTCGCCGATGGTGTCTGCCACGCCTGACCTAACTCTCGCGCTCCACGACGTGGATCGCCAGACCCTCTAAGACCCAGCTCTGGATGCCCGCGCCACGCAGCGCGGCCACACCCTCCTCGGCAAGGTGTCGTGCTGTCGCCCGTGCACGCTCCGTGCCGAACACGCCGGGATAGGTCGCCTTCCCCAACTCATGATCGGAGCGCGGCCCTTTGCCCTGCGAACCCAGTTCCTCGTCGAGGAGATCGTCGGCGATCTGAAAGGCGAGGCCGATCCTCTCACCGTAGTCCGTGAGGGCGGCGAGGGTTTCCGCACCCACTCGCCCCACCCGGCCGCCCAACCGCGCCGTGGCTCGGATCAGTGCGCCGGTCTTGCGCCGGTGGATCTCCCCCAACTCCTCCCCCGTCACCGACCGGCCCTCACTGATCAAGTCGAGAACCTGGCCACCCACCATGCCTATCGGCCCGGCCGCTTCCGACAGCTCCCTCACGAGGGCAGCGCATTCGGCAGGAGCGAAGCCCAAGGCTCGCGCCTCCTCGGCGACGACCCAGCTGGCGAGCGGGACCATGGCCGCCGCCGCGATCGTCGCCCGCTCGACACCGAACGCCCGATGGCAGGTTGGGCGGCCACGACGCCAGTCGTCGTCGTCCATGCACGGGAGATCGTCGTGAACGAGCGAATACGAATGAACGATCTCCAGCGCCGAGGCCAGGCGAACCACGCGGTTGTTCACCTGGCGACCCGAAACCTCGAAGCCGGCGAGGAAGAGGATGGGCCGGAAGCGCTTGCCACCCTCCTCGCAGGCGTAGTGAATCGGCGACGTCAGCCACTCGCTGACGCCATCCAGGTAGTCGTCCAGGACCTCAGCGAGGGCCCGGTCGACGAGTTCGCGGGTCCTGTCCAGGTAGGCGGCGAAGTCATCCATCGGCTACTGCTCGGGAGGCTCGAAATCCACGTGCCGCTGTCGCCCGCGCCGGTCGACCAGCACCTGCTTGAGTCGCCCCTCCGATTCGCTGATCTGCCGCTCGGCGGCACGGATCAACTCCATGCCTTCGTCGAACAGACGCAGCGCCTCTTCCAGCTCCGGCTCCTCGCGCTCGAGACTCTGAACGATCTCCTCGAGTCGCTCGATCGCTTTGCCCAGGCTCAGTTTCCCGCTCACGACTCCTCTGGCCGAGTGTTCCTGGCCCACATGGACCGGGTCCTCAGACCTCCTCGCTCACGCTCTCCGTACGCGCCTGCACTCGCCCGTCCCGCAACCGCAGCACGAACCTGGACCGCAGCGTGAAATCCGCCACCCCCCTCAAGACACGCCCACGGTCGTCCAGCGCCAGGGCGTAGCCCCGTCTCAGCACCTCCATCGGGCCGAGGGCCTGAAGTCGGTGGCGCAGGCCGCCGATGACCAGCCGGTGCCGCTGCAGCGCATCGCCCATCGCTTTCAGCAACTGCTGCTCGAGGCGTTCAACCCGCTGTACGCCCCGGGTCACCCCATTCAGCAGCGCCGTCGCCATCCGCTCCCCCGCGTTGGCGAGCTCGCTGCGCAGCCTTTCCTGGTCAGGAACGGTGATCTCCGCTGCCGCGGACGGGGTCGGGGCCCGGCAGTCGGCGACCAGATCAGCCAGGGTCACATCCGTCTCGTGGCCGACCGCCGAGATGACCGGCAGCGGCGAACGTGCGATGGCGCGTGCGACCGCCTCGTCGTTGAAAGCCCGGAGATCCTCGGCCGAGCCGCCGCCACGGCCAACGATGAGCACGTCCGCTCGCGCGGCCCGGCCAGCCTGGCGGAGGGCAGCAACGATAGACTCCGCCGCACCCTCGCCCTGGACGCGAGTCGGGTAGATGAGGATATGCGTCCAGGGAGCGCGCCGTCGGATGATGGAGACGATGTCGCGGACCGCCGCCCCCTCGACGGAGGTCGCGACTCCGACGCACGACGGATACGCTGGCAGCGGCCGCTTGCGCTCCGGATCAAGGAGCCCTTCGGCTTCCAGCTTCTTGCGGGCCCGCTCGAAGGCGATGCGCCACAGCCCCTCGCCGCGCGCCATCAGCTCACGGGCGACAAGCTGGAAGCGTCCGGCGCGCTGGTAGATCGTGAGATATCCGAAGACATGGACCGCCATCCCTTCCGGCGGTTCCGCTGGCAGGGCACGCGCCGCCTCACGCCACATGACACAGTTCAGCTGCCCCGTCCCGTCCTTCAGGGTGAAGTAGCAATGCCCGGAGGGATAGCGCTTGAACCCCGAAACCTCGCCGGCGACCCAGAGCGGCGGGAACGCACCTTCGAGCAGCTCGCGGGCCAGTGCGTTTACCTGGCTAACGCTCCAGACCTGTGGAACTTGCTCGCGCGCGAGCGCCCGTGTATTCGCCACCTGATCGAACAGGTCGTGCCTCACGAAATACCGCTGATCACGCGGGTCGCCGCTATGCAGTTGCTCAGCAGCATAGCGATCGTCATCGGTCCCACGCCGCCCGGCACCGGCGTGATGGCGCCGGCGACCTTGGAGACCTCGTCGTACGCCACGTCTCCTACGAGGCGGTAGCCCTTCTCGGTGCTGGGGTCATGGACGCGATTGACACCCACATCGATGACCACCGCACCCGGCTTGACCGAATCGGCCTTCACAAACTCGGGCACGCCGATCGCGGCCACGAGGATATCCGCCTCACGCAGCACGGCGGGAAGATCCGGCGTGCGGCTGTGAGCGAGCGTCACCGTGGCGTTTCCACCCTTCATCTTTTGGGACAGGAGCACGGCAAGCGGACGGCCGACGATGTTCGAGCGACCGACGATCGTTACCCGCTTGCCCTCCGGGTTGTGACCGCTCCGCATCAGCAGCTCGATCACACCAGCTGGCGTCGCAGGACGAAAGGCATCGGGATCCCCAATCATCACCCGTCCGACGTTCATGGGATGGAATCCATCGACGTCCTTCTCCGGTGCGATCCGCCAGATGATCGGCTTCTCTTCGATCTGCCGAGGCAGCGGTAGCTGGACCAGCATGCCATGAATCGCCTCGTCTCCGTTCAGCTCGTCGACAACGTTCTCGAGCTCCGACTGGCTCGTCTCCTGCGGCATGCGGATCACGCGCGAGTAGATCCCGACTTCCTCGCAGGCTTTGGCTTTCATGCGGACGTAGACCGCGCTAGCCGGGTTGTCCCCGACCAGCACGACGGCCAGACCAGGCGTTACGCCGCCTTTGGTCTTTAGCTCATCGACCTGTTGCTTGACCTCCTGGCGAATCTCCGCCGCTATCCGTTTTCCATCGATGACCTCTGCCACCCTCGTCAATCCTCCTCGTAGCTTATGTCGATCCGTTCGATCTGCAGGGCGCGGCCGGAACCGACATCGACATCGACGATCGCGCCCTGAAGCCGTAGATCTCCGTCCGCCGGCTCCAGGCGGACGCGCCGTCCCAGCGTGGTCCTCTGGATAGCGTCGCTGGCACGATATCCGATCACGCCGGCGTGAGACCCTGTCATCCCCAAGTCCGTCACGTAGGCGGTACCTTCGGGCAGGATGCGGGCGTCAGCAGTCGGCACGTGCGTATGGGTGCCGACAACGGCGCTCGCCAGCCCATCGATGAACCACGCGAAAGCCAGCTTCTCGGCTGTCGCCTCAGCGTGAAAGTCTATAGCGATCACGTTGGTCTCCGCACGAACCCGCTCGACCAGTGCGCGACCGATTTGGAACGGATCGTCGATGTCAGGCATGAAGACCCGCCCCTGCAGGTTGAGCACCGCGACCTTGGTGCCCGCTGCGTCGAGGATGTAGGCGCCGCTGCCCGGGTTGTGGGGCGGGTAGTTCGCGGGTCTCAGCAGCCGGGGCTCGGACTCGAGCAGCGCCAGGCCTTGCGGGCGGTCCCACACGTGGTTGCCCGACGTGATAACATCGACTCCCAGGTCAAAGAGCTCTGCTACGACCGCCGGGGTCACTCCGTAGCCGCCCGCCAGGTTCTCACCGTTGGCCACGACGACATCGACGTCGTGCTCGTCCCGTAGCGCGGGCAGCAGGGCGCGAGCGACCTCGCGCCCGGGCCTGCCCACGACGTCAGCGACAAAGAGGATCCTCATAACCGGTCGCAGCGCGGTGGCGCCCAGGGGGCGCGAGCACCTGGCCTGCGGCGAGTCGCTCGCGCAGGCCTAGCGAGCGAAGTCGACCGCACGAGTCTCGCGAACGACGACGACCTTGATCTGTCCCGGGTACTGCAGCTCCTGTTCTATGCGCCGGGCGGTCTTCTCGCTGAGCTCCGCCATCTCCTCATCGGATACGGCCTCCGGGGTGACCATGACGCGAACCTCGCGCCCCGCCTGAATCGCGAAGCACTTCGCTACCCCGTCATACGACCTGGCGATCTCCTCCAGCTTCTCGAGCCGCTTCACGTACGCCTCGAACGATTCCCGTCGCGCGCCGGGGCGTGCACCAGAGATCGCGTCGGCCGCCGTCAGCACGAAGGTCTCGGCGTAGCGGGCTGGCTCCTCACCGTGATGGGCGCGAATGGCGTTCAGCACCTGGTCCGGCTCGGCACAGCGCTTGCACAGCTCGTAGCCGAGCTCCACGTGCGTGCCCTCATGCTCGTGCGTCATGCCCTTGCCAATGTCGTGGAGCAGCCCCATCCGCTTGGCCACCTGGACATCCAGCCCCAGCTCCGCGGCCATCTGACCGGCGAGGTGCGCGACTTCTTTGGAGTGCTCAAGCTGGTTCTGCCCATAGGAGGTGCGGTACTTCATGCGGCCCAGCGTCTCCATGATCTGGTGGTGCAGCCCGTGAATGCCCAGTTCATAGCACGCCTCCTCGGCCGCCTCCTGCATGCTCTGCTCGACCTCTTTCTTCGCCTTCTCGATGACCTCCTCGATCCGGCCCGGGTGGATGCGACCGTCCGCCACCAGCTTCTCCATAGCGAGCCGCGCGATCTCACGTCGCACCGGGTCGAAGGCCGACAGGATCACCGCCTCGGGCGTGTCGTCAACGATGACATCCACGCCCGTCAGGTTCTCGAACGCCCGAATGTTGCGGCCCTCACGCCCAATGATACGGCCCTTCATCTCATCGTTAGGGAGTGGGACCACCGAAACGGTCGCCTCCGCGGCGTGGTCGGCGGCGATCTTCTCAATCGCCATCGCCACGATGTTGCGAGCCTCGCGCTCCGCGTTCCGTGTCGCCTCCTCCTTGATGCGACGGACACGCTGCGCCGCCTCAGCACGGGCCTCCTCTTCCATCGTGCGAATCAGCTCTTGCTTGGCCTGCTTGGCCGACATCCCCGCTACCTGCTCCAGCTTGCGGTGCTGCTCGGTCAGCAGGTTCTCGTAGCGGGCAGCGCTCGCCTCGGCACGCTGCTCCCGCTCCTCGAGCTCTGCTTCCCGTTTCTCCTGCGCGTCGTGTTTCTGGTCTAGCAGCGTGTACTTGCGGTCGAGCACACTCTCCCGATCATCCAGGCGCCGTTCCGTCCGCTCGATCTCGCCACGCCGCTTGGCCAGCTCCTTCTCCCAGCTCTCTTTCGCGCGCAGCACCTCTTCCTTCGCCTGCAGCTCCGCGCTACGCCGGATGTTGTCAGCGTCGCCTCGCGCGCCCTCGATGATCTTTCCCGCCTCGGCACCTGCGCTGCTGCGCAGTTCCTTCATCCGGCCAAGCTCGAACCGCCGCACGAGGAGCAAGCTGACGGCCCAGCCGACTACGACGCCGGTTGCACCGGCGATTAGGGCTACAATCAAGTCCACAGCCGTCCTCTCCTATATCCAGCCCGGGCCGCGAGTCCACCGACCCGAACAGAAAAAGCGGCAAGGCCCTGAACTCAGCCCTGCCGCTGGAAACAGATTAACGACCGAATCGGTCGGAGAAAACAGATTCATGCGCCAGCCCCTGCGGCCGGCGCGAAGTCACTTAGCGCCGAACGGCTCTATCAGTCTCACTCCAGGCTCCACCGGGTCCTGAGATTGCAAAGAGCATTGGACGGCGTCCATCGCTATGCAGACTGCTTCCTCAGCGATTATAAGCATTCCCCAGACAGCCTCAGGGCTAGGCGAAAGATAGAGCCCCCCGAAGGGGTTCCGCAAGCTAGCCCCCGGGCCCCTGCTCGACCGTAGCGAGCACCTCCGTCGTCAGGCGCTCCGCCCGCTTCTCCGCCAGCCCCTTGACGACCTCGACGCCCTCCCGCATGCGGAACAGCTGATCGGTGACCGCCAGCGCCGTGAGAATCGCGACTTTCCTCTGATCCATCACGCCGCTCTCCTCGCGGATCTCCCGGGCCGTACGATCGACGTGCTCCGCCACCCGCCGCGTGTACTCAGGGCTCGTCTCCGACTTGAGCGTATAGGATTCGCCCAGGATCTGGACCTCGACCATCAGCTTGTCCTGCCCTGCTTCGCCCGTCATCGCATGTCCTCCAGGAACTCAACCTCGTGGGCGAGCTTCTCGGCCTGGCGGCGACCCGCCTCGAGCTGTCGCCGCAACCGCTCGTTTTCCTCACGCAGCCGCTTGATTTCGGCAGCGGCCTCCGCAGCATCCAGCTCTTCCGAGACCTTTCCCAGCTCGTCCAGCAGCCGCTGCAAGCGCCGTCGCTCTGCCTCCGACGACCCCGCCCGCTCGCGCCACACTTCGAGTTGGCGCAGCGCACGACGCACCGCACTCTCCAGGCCGTCGAACTTCGGGAACTCGATGCTGGGCTTACGCACCTCGGAGTCCGACATTCAGCCTCTCCTCCAACGTCGAGACGATCCGGCTCATCGCCACATCGATCTCCTCGTCTGTTAGGGTACGATCCGGCGAGCGGAATCTCAAGCGCCAGGCGATGCTCCGGGTGCCCTCGGGGATCTTCTCACCCTCGTACACGTCGAAGACCGACAGGCTCTCGAGGTGCTCCGGCGAAACTTCCCGTATCACGGCCCCCACCTCGGCGGCCGCTGTGCCTTTGGGCACGACCAGCGCCAGATCGCGCTCCACGCCGGGGTACACCGGCAGCGGCTGATACGCCAGGGGCTGCGGCCGCGCTGGCACGATCTCGAGTTCGAGGCCCCAGACGGGCCCAGCCCAGCGCGGCGCCTCCAATCCCCCGGCCGGGAGCCGGCCCGCCCAACCGAGGCGCCCGCGGTCCGGGCTCAGCACGAGCAGCGGCTCCTCGAAGTTCAGCCGGGCCGCATCCTCGACAGGATCAAGCGACTGGACCTCGGAGCCCAGCGCTGCCACGTTCGCCACGGAGGCCAGGATCCACTTCAGGTCCCAGAAGTCCCAGTCCGCGTCCTGACCGGACCAGTGCAGCGGGGCCCGCCTCCCCGTCCACGCAGCGGCAACCCGGATGTGTTCCTCGGGAGCCGGCCCGCCCGCCGAGCGGAACGCGGTCCCTATCTCGAACAGGCGGACGTCGCGCTGGCCGCGCGCGAAGTTGTGCTCCACGCGGTGGACAAGCCCAGTGAGCAAGTTGCTTCGCAAGTGATCTTCGCGCTCGGACAGCGGGTTGAGCAGGCTCACCTCCCCCTCGCCGCCCGGGGCAAACGGTGAGGTCTTTGCCTCCAGGAAACCGAGGCTGACCATCAGGTCGCGCACACGCTCCGCGACGGCGACATACTCGTCCTCCGGCACGGTCGTGGGCCGGAAGGTCCTCATCTGGTCCGGGAACCTGCCGTAGCCGTGGCGTCGAGCCACCTCTTCGATCAGATCGACCTCGCGCTCTACGTCAGGCCGCCAGGTTGGGACCTCTACGCTGAGCCGCTCGCCCTCACCCTCGCTGAGTTCGAAGCCGATCGGCTCGAGGCAACCTCTGATCGTCTCCTCGTTGAGCTGGACGCCGAGCAGGTGGCTCACCCGTGACGGCCGCACGGCAACGGTACGTGGTTGGGCCGGCCGCGGGTACACGTCGATCACCTTGCCGTCCAGCTCACCACCCGCCACGGTGAGAATGAGCTCGATCACGCGCTGCAAGGCGCGCGGCAGGCCCGCTTGGTCGATGCCACGCTGGAAACGATAGGAGGCGTCGGTATCGAGTCCGAGCAGCTGCGCCCCGCGTCGAATCCGCTTGGGATCGAAGTAGGCGCACTCGAGGAAGACGTCACGAGTGTCCTCGGTGACCTCGCTGGCCTCACCGCCCATCAAGCCCGCCATCGCGCTCGGAACCTCAGCGTCGGCGATCACCAGCATCTCAGGGTCGAGGTCCCGATCCTTGCCATCGAGCGTACGGAACCATTCGCCCGCTTTCGCACGGCGGATCACCACCGCCGGCCCGCCCAGCTTCGCCAGGTCGAAGGCGTGCAGTGGCTGGTTCAACTCGTAGAGGACGTAGTTCGTCGCATCCACCACGTTGTTGATCGGCTGCAGGCCGACGGCCCGCAAGCGGCTCGCCAGCCACTCCGGCGACGGCCCCACCGTCACGCCGCGGATCACGGCACCCATATAGCGCGGGCAGCCCTCCGGATCCTCGATGCGCACGCGCACGCCGGCCGCGCCGCCCTCCTCGGGCACCGTCTCGATCGTGCACTCCGCACGCCGGTGCCCGGGGAACTCGGGTAGTTGCAGGTCAGCCTCACCGCCGGGAGCCACCTCCCGCGCGATGCCCCAGTGGCCGAGCAGATCAGGCCGGTTGGCCGTCACGTCGAGGACGAGCCGATAGTCATCGAAGCCAATGGCCTCGATCACGGGCTGCCCCGGCGTGAATTCGCCCATGAGCTGCATGATGCCCGCCGCGTCGCGGCCTACGCCCAGCTCACGCTCCGAGCAGAGCATCCCCTCGCTGTGTTCGCCGCGCAGCTTGACGCGCTTGATCACCTGACCATCCGGCAACGCCTGGCCCGCCCCGACGAACGGATAGTAGCCGCCCTCCACAACGAGCGGTGCCCCAGTCACCACCTGGACCGGCTCACCCCGACCGATATGCACCTGGCAGATGACCAACCGGTCGGCCTGCGGGTGCTTGGCGATGCTGTCCACTCGGCCTACGACCAGCTCCTTCAAGCCCTCGCCCAGCCAGATGACCTCATCCACCGGAACGGCCGTGTAGGTGATCCGTTCCGCCAGTGCCGCGGCGGGTTCAGCGATCGTGGGTGCCAGCTCCTTCAGCCAGCGGTAGGAAACGTCCATAGCTCAGCGGGATTCGATGGCGATGCTGCCCGCTCAGGCGCGCTCAAACTGGGCCAGAAAACGGACATCGCTCTCGTAGAGCAGCCGGATGTCGGGGATCCGATAGCGTTGCATAGCGATCCGGCCGACGCCCATCCCAAAGGCGAAGCCCGTGTAGCGTTCCGAGTCGTATCCGACGTTGTCGAAGACCGCCGGATCCACCATGCCCGCCCCCATGATCTCGATCCAGCCCGTCCCCTTGCAGGCGGAGCACCCCTTGCCGTGACAGATCGTGCAGGAGACGTCGACCTCCGCCGAGGGCTCGGTGAACGGGAAGAAGGAGGGGCGGAAACGCGTCACCACATCCTCACCGAAGAATCGGCGCACGAAATAGTTTATGCTCGCCTTGAAATCGACAAAGCTGATTCCTTCATCGACGGCCAGCCCCTCGATCTGCTCAAAGGCAGGCGCGTGGGAGGCGTCGAACGGATCGCGCCGATAGACGACGCCCGGCACGAGTATCCTCACCGGCGGCGGCCACTTCTCCATCACCCGCGCCTGTACAGGCGAGGTGTGGGTGCGCAGCACGACGTCGCTGCCGAGGTAGAAGCTGTCTTGCTCGTCCACCGCCGGGTGATCGAGCGGCGTATTGAGCGCAATGAAGTTGTACCAGATGCTCTCCGCCTCCGGCCCGCGGGCACGCACGAAACCCAGCTCCTTGAAGATCTCGCAGATCTCGTCCGTCACCAGTGTGCAAGGGTGCCGCGCGCCTCGCCAGCGCTCTCTGCCGGGCAGAGTCGCATCAGACTCAGCCCGGCCCTCGGCCACAGCTGCCGCCAGCTCGGCGGCGCGCGCCTCCAGGAGCTCCAGCAGCCGCTTCTTGACACGATTCGCCTCCGCACCCGCGGGGCGCCGCCGCTCCGGCGGCAGCTCACCGACGCTCCTGAGCAGCAGCGTGAGGCGCGCCTTGCGGCCCAGGTACTCCACGCGCACCTGCTCGAGTTCCGCCGGGTCGCCAGCCCCGCGGATCGCCGCCGAACCCGTCTCCTCGAGCTCGCGAAGGGTGGAGAGGAAGTCCTCCATCACGGCCACGCCGCGCTAGCTCGCAAGGGCTTGCTTCGCCACAACTACGAGGTTCGCGAAAGCAGCAGGATCCCGCACGGCCAGCTCGGCCAGCGTCTTGCGGTTGAGTTCGACGCCAGCGTTGCGCAGGCCATTCATGAAGCGGGAATAGGACAGATCATGCTGGCGCGCCGCCGCGTTGATGCGGGTAATCCAGAGCCGCCGGAACTCCCGCTTACGGCGACGCCGGTCACGATAACTATAGCTCCAGCCTCTCTCTACAGCCTCTTTCGCCGTGCGATAGAGCTTGGAGCGTCCACCGCGGTAGCCCTTCGCCAGCTCGCGGACCTTTTTCTTTTTCTTGTGCCGTGTGACCCGATTCCTTACCCGAGACATCTATGTACTCCTTTCTATCGGCCGCGACCGTCGTGGCGCCCTCAGGCGGCACCTGCGGCGGTCACTGGCCGAGCAACCGCTTCATGCGCTTCTGATCGCTCGACGCGACTAGCGTCGAGCTGCGCAGACGTCGCTTACGCTTGCGCGTCTTCTTGGCCAGTATGTGGCTCTTGTAAGCCCTGCGGCGCTTCAACTTGCCGCTGGCCGTCTTCCGGAACCGCTTGGCCGCGGCCCGGTGGGTCTTCATTTTCGGCATCGCTAACTCTTCTTTCCCTACCTCACGACATCTCAGTTCCGTCTCGGTGCCAGCACCATCGTCATGTTCCGGCCCTCGAGCCGTGCCTTTTCCTCCACCTGCCCCATATCGGCGACCAGCTCGGTGAACTGTTGCAGCACTTCCTCGCCCAGTTCGGGGTGCGTCATCTCGCGGCCCCGGAAGCGCATGGTCAGCTTCACCTTGTTGCCTTCCCCCAGAAAACGGCGGGCGTGTCCTACTTTGAAGGCGAGATCGTGTTCCTCGATTTTAGGCCGCAGCTTGATCTCTTTGACCTTCACCTGATGCTGCTTCTTCTTGGACTCCCGCGCCTTGCGCGCTTGCTCGTACTTGTACTTCCCGTAGTCCATGATCCGGACCACAGGCGGGCGGGCCATCGGTGCGACTTCCACC
>JBDHKG010000058.1:0-23863 GCA_039586495.1 Gemmatimonadota bacterium
TGTCAGAAGCCACGGCTTGCTGCAGACCGAACCCCAGGGCGACAACCACCCCCAACACGAACACGACGCGCCCTAGCCACACAATCAGTCTTGACATGAGACCTCCTCGTCAGGGTTACATCATCAGCTCCTGCCAGGAGCTGCGAAACTGCCACCGTTCACTCAGCCAGTTGTCACACTGTCAGCCGGCGCAGGCGGCCGCATCAGCATCCCGAACCGGGCCGCCTTCGATCCAACCGGGAGCTGGGCAATCGAGAACGAAGGGGTCGCGCCCGACATCGAGGTCGAGTGGTTGCCCGAGGACTGGCGCGCAGGTCGCGACCCGCAGTTGCAGCGGGCGAAGGTCGAGTGGTTGCCCGAGGACTGGCGCGCAGGTCGCGACCCGCAGTTGCAGCGGGCGATCGAGACGGTCCTGCGACTCATCGTGGACAACCCGCCGGCCGAGGTGAAGCGGCCCGAGTACCCGGTCCACCGGTAGCACGGAGTGGGAAGCACCGGCGCACCGCGTCGCAGCGGGCGACCGCGGCGCCCGAGTGAGCGGCCCAGCCTTGAGTCCGACTGGGGGCGGGATAACTGCCGTGCAGTCCCTACTCCCCAGTAGAAGCGCCACCGATAGGCCCCACGCGCTACGGCTGTGCACCTCGCTCAGCGCTCGGATTGATCTCGTAGCGGTACGTGATCTCCGCCTTGCCCTTCAGTGTGTTGGAGACCGTGCAATACTTGTCCATGGACAGCTCAATCGCCCGTTCCAGCGCCGGCTCCGGCACGTTCGCGCCCCAGATCCGGTAGACCAGCTCGATACGCGTGAAGTAGTTCGGCAGCTCGGCCGACTTCTCCGCTTCCACCGCCACCTCGAAGTCGTCGAACTCGACCCGCTTCTTCTTGAGGATCGAGACGACGTCCATCCCGGTGCAGCCGCAGAGCCCGAGCAGCGTCGTCACGCCGACCACGGGCCAGCGATAGTCGCGCCAGCGACAAACAAACGCTCGCGCCAGAACCTGCGAATTCGCCGCTGCGGCTTCACTTCCATAGAAATTTGAAGGCTGAGATCGCAGGAGCCGTGTGGACGTTGGCACATTCCGCCGCCCGGCGGAACCATTGCCGCCGGCCACAGCCACGCCAGGAATCGCCTCGCTAAGTCGTATTGCGCTGAGAAGAGCAGCGCCGTATCTCAAGGCTATTCACGGACAACCGTGCGAGGAACTCGAACCGATGTGCGTCTGGAGGAACGAAATGCGAACGCTGCTCCGTCCACTATGCCTCGCCGCCATCGCAGTGCTTTGCGCACCGGACATCACGACAGGCCAGATCGTACAAGAGAGCGTCGATCTCGACGTCATCCGCGCGATCCGAGAAGAGGGGCTCGAGCATTCTCAGATCGAGGAACTCGCCGGCTACCTCACCGACGTGATCGGCCCACGGCTGACCGGTTCACCCGGCATGCACAAGGCCAACGACTGGACGGCCGAGAGGCTGCGGGACTGGGGGCTGGATAACGTGGTGGTCGAGCCCTGGGGCGAGTTCGGGCGCGGTTGGGAGAACCTGTCCTTCAGCGGCCGCACCACGGAGCCCTACGTCCAGATCCTCAACGCGCTGCCGGTCGCCTGGACGGCGAGCACCCGGGGCACGGTGAGCGGCTCAGCCGTGATCGTGGAGGTGGACAGCGCCGCCGACCTGGCACGCTACCGCGGCAAGCTGCGGGGCGCCTTCGTGCTCACGCGGGAGCCCGAGGTGGAGGAGCCCGAGTGGGAGCCGCGGCCGCTGCGCCGCTCGCTGGAGGAGCTGCTGGCACCGGCAGAGCGCGAGCGCGACCCTGAACGGATGCGGCGGAGACAGGCCGAACGCGAGCGGGAACGCGCGCTGCGCGCTTCCATCTCGACGTTCATGAGAGATGAGCAGGTCGCGGCGATCCTCGCGCCGTCCTCGCGCACCTACGGGATCGTGCGGGTGTGGGGCCAGAGCTCGGCCCGCAATCCGGAGACCCCGACCCCGAGCCCCGAGCTGGTGGTCTCGCACGAGCAGTACGGTCAGATCTATCGCAACCTTGAGCGGGGCATTCCGGTACGTCTGGAGATCAACGTGCAGAACCGGTTCTACAACGACGATCTCCAGGCCTACAACACGCTGGGCGATATCCCGGGTAGCGACAAGGCCGACGAGTACGTGATGCTGGGCGGGCATCTCGACTCCTGGTACCCGGGCACCGGGGCAACCGACAATGTCGCGGGCTGCATCGTGATGATGGAGGCGGTGCGCATTCTCAAGGCGCTGGACCTGAAGCCCCGCCGAACCATCCGCATCGCCTTGTGGAGCGCCGAGGAGCAGGGCTACCTCGGCTCGCGGGGCTGGCTCGCGAAGCATGAGGATTTGTGGCCCAAGATCTCGGCCTACCTGAACGTGGACAACGGGACCGGTCGCATCCGCGGCATCTGGGATCAGATGAACGCGGCGGCGATCCCCGTCTTCGAGAGCATCCTCTGGCCCTTCGAGGACCTGGGCGTCGTCGCGGTCCGGCACGGCACGACGGGCGGGACCGATCACCTCTCCTTCGACCGGGTCGGGATCCCCGGCTTCAACTTCATCCAGGACCCCATCGAGTACGACACCCGCACGCACCACACGTTCGCGGACCGTTACGAGCGGCTGGTCATCGATGATCTCAGGCAGGCGGCCGTCGTGGTGGCGGCCACCGTCTACCATCTGGCCATGCGCGATGAGATGGTGCCGCGCAAGCCGAGGGAAGAGGAAACGGCAAGGCACTGACTCAACTATCAGTAGGAGGGACACCCGTGTATACCCGTCGCAAGTTCCTGGGCGCGATCGGCCTGCCCGCCGTGGCGGCGGCCGCAGGCGTGCCGCTCACGCCGCTGCGCTTCTCGCGCGCCGCGGAGATCGCCGACGAGCTGTCGAAGTACCCCGGCACCCCGGAAGAGGTGGCTCAGAACGAGGACTTCTGGTTCGAGGTGGCGCATGCCTTCACCGTCGACCGCAGCCTGATCAACCTGAACAACGGCGGCGTGAGTCCTTCCCCGGCCTGGGTCCAGGAGGCGATGAAGCGGCACCTCGATTACTCGAACGAGGCGCCCGTCTACACCATGTGGCGTGTGCTCGAGCCGCAGCGCGAAGCCGTGCGCGAGCGGCTGGCGCGCGAATGGGACGTGGATGCGGAGGAGATCGCGCTCACCCGCAACGCCTCTGAAGGCATGCAGATCTGCCAGTTGGGGATCGATCTACAGCGCGGCGACGAGGTGCTGACCACTACCCAGGACTACCCGCGCATGCTCACCACCTTCAAGCAGCGGGAGCGACGTGAGGGGATCGTACTCAAGCAGTTTTCCGTCCCGGTCCCCTGCGAGGATCCCGGCGAGATCGTTCGCCGCTTCGAGGAGAACATCACGCCGGGTACCCGCGTCATCCTCATGTGCCACATGATCAACATCACCGGCCAGATCCTGCCGGTCCGCGACGTGGTGCAGGTGGCGCGCAGAAGAGGGGTTCCCGTGATCGTGGACGGCGCCCACTCCCTGGCCCACCACGACTTCAAGCTCTCGGACCTCGACTGCGACTACTACGCGGTCAGCCTGCACAAGTGGCTGTTCGCCCCGCACGGCACGGGGCTGCTCTATGTGCGGCGCGATAAGATCAAGGACCTATGGCCGCTGATGGCGGCGCCCGAAGGGATGGACGACGACATCCGCAAGTTCGAGGAGATCGGCACGCATCCCGCCGCTAACCACCTGGCGATCGGCGAGGCGCTGACCTTCCACCAGGGTATCGGCGGCCGGCGGAAAGAAGCGCGCATGGTCTACCTGCGGGACTACTGGGCGAGGCGGCTGCTGGAACACGAGCGGGTGCGGCTGCATACCAGCCTGAAGCCGGGCCTCGCCTGCGGGATCGCCACCGTGGAGATCGAGGGCGTGGACCCGAGCGACTTGACCGGCTGGCTGTGGAACGAGCACAAGATCATCGTGACGCAGATCAAACACCCCGAGTTCCAGGGGATTCGCGTCTCGCCCAGCGTCTACACGATGCTGGAAGAGCTCGACCGCTTCGTCGAGGCGATGGAGCACGTAGCTCGCCACGGGCTGCCAGCCTGAGCGGCGTCCGGGCAACACGGCAGGCATCGCGGCCTCGGGATTACGTTTTAGCAGGTGAGCGCATAAGCTTTGAGAAGAGCATACTTCCAGCGAGGCACGCAGAGAACGGACAGTGAATAAGCCGAACTCCAGGAAGGAAGGGACGCACGCCGAGGGTGCCGGGCGCGCTGGTGGGCGCTCGGCGCCGCCCGACTTCATCCGTGCCATGGTCGCCGAGGACCTGCGGACGAACAAGTACGGCGGCCGGGTCGTGACCCGGTTCCCGCCGGAGCCGAACGGCTACCTACACATCGGACACGCCAAGTCGTGCTGCCTCAACTTCGGGATCGCCCTGGAGAACGACGGCGTCTGCCACCTGCGCTTCGACGACACCAACCCGGAGACCGAGGAGATCAAGTACG
Organism: Gemmatimonadota bacterium; assembly: GCA_039586495.1. Lineage (GTDB taxonomy): Bacteria > Gemmatimonadota > Gemmatimonadetes > Palauibacterales > KS3-K002. Next base: position 4,499 of record JBDHKG010000058.1, read on the forward strand.
TCGAGGCGATCAAGGAGGATGTGCGCTGGCTCGGCTTCGATTGGGGCGACAAGCTCTTCCACGCTGCAGACTACTTCGAGAAGCTGTACGAGTACGCCGTGATCCTGATCAAGAGGGGAAAGGCGTACGTGGACAGCCTGAGCGAGGACGAGATCCGCGAATACCGGGGCACGGTCCTGCGGCCCGGGGTGGAGAGCCCCTACCGCGACCGATCGGTGAAAGAGAACCTCGACCTCTTCGAGCGGATGCGCGCCGGTGAGTTCAAGGATGGCGAGCACGTGCTGCGCGCGAAGATCGATATGGCCGCGAAGAACATGCTCATGCGGGATCCCATCCTCTACCGCATCCGCCACGCCAGCCACTACCGGCGCGGTGACGACTGGTGCATCTACCCGATGTACGATTTCACCCACTGCCTGTCCGACGCGATCGAGGAAATTACCCACTCGCTCTGTACCCTGGAGTTCGAGATCAATCGCGAGCTCTACGATTGGGCGCTCGACAACGTGGGGTTCGAGCATCCGCGGCCAGCGCAGACCGAGTTCGCGCGCCTCGACCTCGACTACACGATCCTCAGCAAGCGCAAGCTCATCCGCTTGGTCGAGGGCGGCTACGTGAGCGGCTGGGACGACCCGCGCATGCCGACGATCGCCGGGCTGAGACGGCGCGGCATCACACCGGAGGCCATCCGCTCGTTCTGCGACATGATCGGCGTGGACAAGGTCAACAGCCGGGTCGACATCGCGAAGCTGCAGTACGCGATCCGCAACGACCTGAACCAGCGGGCGCCGCGCGTGCTCTGCGTGCTGCGGCCCCTCAAGGTCGTGATCACCAACTACCCCGAGGATCAGGTCGAGTGGTTGGACGCCTCCTACTGGCCGCACGATGTGCCGAAGCAGGGCTCACGTAAGCTTCCCTTCTCGCGCGAGAGCTACATCGAGCGCGACGACTTCATGCAGGACCCGCCGAAGAAGTATTTCCGCCTGGCGCCGGGTCGCGAGGTACGACTCCGCCACGCGTACATCATCAAGTGCGACGAGGTGGTGAAGGACCCCGAGACCGGTGAGGTGACGGAGCTGCGCTGCACCTACGACCCGGAAACGCTTCACGGTCCGCCCGCCGACGGCCGCAAGGTGAAGGGGACAATCCACTGGGTGTCGGCCGCCCACGCGCTGCCGGCAGAGGTGCGGCTGTACGACCGCCTGTTCCAGAAGGCCGACCCGGACGATGTGCCGGAGGGTCAGGACTTCACCGCGAATCTGAACCCAGAATCGCTGCTGGTGCTGAACGGCTCACTGATCGAGCCCAGCGTCGCCGACGATCCACCCGGGACGCGCTACCAGTTCGAACGCTTGGGCTATTTCATCAGCGACATCGTGGACTCGAAGCCTGGCGCACTGGTGTTCAACCGCACGGTGACGCTCCGGGATTCCTGGGCGAAGATCGCGGCGCGGGATACCGCTGACTAGCCGCTGCCTTCGCCCTCCGCAGCGATGGGCTGCACCGCAGGCAAATAATCCTTGAACGCCACACCGTAGATCTCCCAGACCGTCACGAACAGGGCGGCGATGATCGGGCCGATGACGATCCCCGTCGCGCCGAACAGCAACAGACCACCTAGCGTGCCGAGCAGGATGAGCAAGTCGGGCATCTTCGTGTCCTTACCCACCAACCATGGCCTCAAGAGGTTGTCGACAGTGCCGACCACGACGGCGCACCAGATGAACAGTCCGATCGCGGCGCCTACGCGTCCGATCGCGAACAGATACACGACCGCCGGCACCCACACGAGCGCCCCGCCCACGCCGGGTATGATCGAGAGGACCGCCATTACCGTGCCCCAGAACGCGGCCGCACCGATGCCGAACACCGCGAACGCCATGCCGGCCAATCCGCCCTGCACGATCCCGATCACCAGCGTCCCCTTGATCGTCGCCCGGCTGACCGATACGAACTTCTCGACCATCCGGCTCTCGTCTTCCGGGGAGAGCGGCATGTAGTACAGGATCCTGTTCAGCACCCTCTGCCCGTCCATCAGGAAGAAGAACATCGCGTACAGCATGATGAACAGCATGAAGAAGAACACGGCCGTCCCGCGGGTCGTGGCGGCCACGCTGTTGACCAGGAAGGTGCCGACCCTGGCCGCCAGCTCCCCCAACTTCGCGGCGATCTGATCCTGATAAGGCGCCAGAGTCTCTAGGAACGGTATTCTCTGAAGCCATCTCTCCAGCTCACTCGGCTCCCGGATCTGCTGCTCAACCCAGGGGCGCACACCCTGCGCGACCTGAACCGCCTCGGCCGCGACGATACCCAGGAAGACCACCAGCGGCACGACGATCACCAGCAGGACCACGAGGAGCGTGGCTACGGAAGCTAGCGGCTTGCGGCCGCGGAACCAGCGCAGCAGCCGGCGATACAGCGGGTGCACCATGCCGCTGAGTACGGCGGCGAGCAGAAGAGCCACCAGGAAGTCACGGATCATCGCGAAGAAGATCAGCGAGATTGCGACCGCGAGCAGCACCAGGAAGCTCTTGCGAAACTTGTCCGGATCAATAGGGGCTTGTGTCATGGCTTGCGCTCCGTCCTGACAAAAGGGGCGCCGTGCTGGCGCCCCTTGCTGGGCCTACGTCCTTGCGGACTCACTAGCGGGAACCTGCCGCCGCCTCTGCTTGTGGCGCCCGCTCGAACACCTCGTTGATCCCGATGATGGTGATGTTCTCCTCGCTCACGGGGATGGGGAAGCTGGCGATCAGGCTGTCCACCGCCATGTGCTCGGCCGATTTCTCGCCCGCATACGTGATGTACGTGGGCTCGCCGCTCAGCAGCTTACGCTTCAGCCCCTCGGCGTCCCTTACGATGTACACGATGTACAGGTTGTCGTACTGGAGACTGCGCTGGATCGCCTGGTTCACCCGGTCCAGAGACAGGCCGGCGAGACCCGGCCGGATCGACTCGAGGAAGCCGTCGCCGCCGATCCCGTAGAAGGCGTCGTCTATGGCGTAGGCCAGGCGCCGGCTGATGGTGTTACCCCAATTGATCGTGTAGTTGCGGAGGAACTGCTGGGTGTTGCTGAGCGTCCCCTCCGTCATCCCCTCATCGACGATACTCTTCAGCTCCCGGAGCCCCGCGCGGGTCGCGAAGAGCGCGCGATCGTTGAGGTTGCCGGGCGCGGTCTGCGCTACGGGTCGGATCCACATCTCGAACACGTGGTGCCGGCGCGAGCAGTTAACGCGGGGCTGCTGGGTCCTGTAGCCGCGGGGGAACGCCTCTATGTAGCTGTAGTCCCCGTAGTTCATCCCCCGGGCTTCCCTTATCACCTGATACAGACGGCTGAATGAGTTGCGGTGCTCACCGAACCACGAGTTCATCGCCACCATCGGGAAGTAATCACGCTCACCGCGGACGAAGGGGATCGGGAAGCCCATGGAGACCGGCGTCGCGTCGTTGGGCTTCTCGACGATCAACACCTCGATGCCGTCGGGCATCCGCGGCTGCGGTGCCGGCACAGGCTCGATCACGCCTTCGGGCAGCGTTGTGAAATCCTCACGCACACGCTCGACGAAGCCTTCCGGGTAGCCGCCGCCCACGCCCACGACGATGTTGTTACGGACATAGAAGGTGTTGTAGAAGTCCTTGACGTCATCCAGCGCGATCGAGCGAACCGACTCGACATAGCCCTCCTCGGGATGCTGGTACGGCGTGCCCTCATAGGCCATGGCGAAGAGCAGCTCCTTCGACAGCTCCTCGTCGCGCCCGTAGCGCCGCGTACGCTCCAGGTCATTCATCGTCTGCGTCTTCACCCGCTCGAAGTCCTCGTCCGTAGCAGCGGGTGAGAGCAGGTGGTTGCGGAACAGCTCGTAGTAGGCCTCCAGGTTGTCGCTGTGGATCCGGCCCGTGAAGACGGTCATCTCCTTGTCGACGTTGTACCCGTAGCCGGCCGCCATCGGGTACAGCTTCTCGAGAATCGCGTCGTAGCTGTCTGCGGTCGTCGAGCCGTCGGACAGCAGGTTCGCCGTCAGCGCCGCAAGGCCCTCCTTACCCGCGGGGTCGTTTTGCGAGCCGACCTTCACCCAGATGTTGAAGGCGATGAACGGTGACTCGGGCTCGTGCAGCGCTATCGTCCCTTCCGGCGCCCTCTCGCATGCCGCCAGAACGAACAGGCATGCCGGCAGCAAGGCTAGCTTTTTCATCTCTCAACCCTCCTGCACCATGATCACCACGGTCTTGCCGTTCTCGACGAGGTAACGTCGCGCGGCCTCGCGCACGTCCTCGCGGGTGACCGAATCGAGGGTGCGATAGTAGTCGTTAACCGCTTCGATGCCTCCAGTGTTGACCACGTACGGAAACATCGAGAAGGCGACGCTCTGGGCCGTCTCGAGGTCCATTAGGAAGTCGTATTTCATGTTGCTCTTGGTGTCATTGAACAGCTTCTCGTCCACCAACTCTTGGCGGAACTGCTCGATGCTGCCCTGGATCTCGCGCTCCACGAGGTCCACATCATCCGGGTTGCTGACCCTGGCGGTGATGCTCAACAGTCCCGGGTCGCGGGCGAGTTCGAAGTCGGCCTCGAAGGATTGCACCCGGCGCTCCTCGATGACGAGCCTCCTGTAGATATCGGAGTTGGAGCCGAAGGCGACCTGACCCAGCACCTCGGTGGCCACTGCCGGTCTGTCGGTGGCACTCCAGGCCGGCCCCAGGTAGTTGAGCGCTAGCACCGGCAGGGTGCGACCCGCATACTCCACAACCCGCCGGCGCGGCGCCGTGTGTGGCGGCTCCGGTGTGATCTGGGGCGGCACATACCCGGGCTCCCAATCCGAGTAGTACTGCCGAATCAGGCGCTCGGCCTCGGCATCGTCGAAATCGCCGGCGAGCACGAGCACCACGTTCTCGGGACGGTAGTACCGCCGGTAGAAGGAGATGCCGTAATCATAGCCTTCCGGCATCGCGCGCACGTCGTCCCCGAAACCGATCGTCGTGTGCCGATACGTATGCCGGTCGAAGGCCGTCTCCCGGCGTGTCTGGTTCAGCAAGAATGTCGGGGTGTTGGCCCCCTGGTTGTACTCGCCGAGCACGGCTCCGGCCTCGGTGCGGAAGACGGGCTCTGAGTAGCTGAGGTTCATGAAGCGGTCCGACTCCAGGTCGATGATCTGCTCCAGGTACTCGTTGGAGGCGACCAGGTAGTAGACCGTCCTGTCGTTGCTGGTGAACGCGTTTCGCGCGGCGCCCATCTCCGCCGTTACACCGTCGTAGTTCGGGTACTTCTCGGTGCCGCGGAACATCATGTGCTCGAAGAAGTGCGCGAAGCCGCTTCGGCCCGGCTCCCACTCATCCCGGCTGCCTGTGCGCACTACGGACACATAGGCAATCTGGTCCGGCGCGCCGGCCTTGATAAAATAGGCCTTGAACCCGTTTTCCAGCTCGACCAGCCGGTAGTCGAACGGAAAGATCCCTGCCGGCTGCTGCGCCACGGCCGACCCCACCGGGGCCAGCACCAACGCCAGCGCCAGCTTAGTCAGCAGCTTCATCGGCAACTCCTCCATCAGATAGTAGATTACGGGGCCTAGCCGACACTCGCAGCGTGCCGCGAGTGTCGCTGAAGCTCGCACGGGTTCTGTAGTAGGACGGTCCCGAAATCTATGGCAGGATCGAGCCGCTCGCACTACCCCGCGCACGACTGACGATTTCGCGCAGCGCGGCGGCCAGCGCCGCCGCGCTGCCCGCCAGGAGCGCCGGGAACAGCAGCGTGAGCAGAATGACGATGAACCCGGGCAGCCTGAAGATCCCGCCCAGGGTTCCTGCCAGCTGGCCCACGGGCCCGCCGAACGCGGACCCCGCCAGCAGCAGGCCCCAGGCCAGAGCCCCGGCGAGGGCCGCGCTTGTAGCCAACCTGCGGTTTATCGGTCCCGAGGCACCCCAGGCCGCACCCAAGAGCGGCACCGTCCACCAGCCCAGGCCGATGGTGCCCAGCAACATCGCCGCGGTGAGAAAGACGAGGAGGAGAAGTCGCCTCATGGCCTAGCGCTCCGGCGTCAGTTCCAGAACCGACGCGACCCGGGCGGAATCCACCTCCGACACTGTCCGCGGGAAGAGGATAGGGTCGACTTCGCCCGCCATCCACTTGTCTATGCGATCGCGATAGCGCGGACTCAGCGGATGACCCGACTGGCCGCCCGGATAGATGCTCCAGGCCCGGATCTCGGGTCCCAACTCCACCACCATCCGCCAGCTGGCGCCGTGCCTGCCGCTGCCGGATGAGGGATTGAGGTTGCCCGGGCCACCCTGCACGGGAAGCTGGAGTGCGGAGAACGGGCGGAGCCCCAGCAGGTGATAGATGTTGGCGTGGCGAATCCGCTCCCAGCGCCAGCCGCCTTCATCCGGGCCGCCGTGCTCCGCTCTCGCACGATCGAGCGCCGCCGCGAGGCTGGCAGCGAGAATCGCGTCGCGATCTTCCACGATCCACTGGGTACGACGGTCGTCCCACCACACGTTCTCCGGCTGGTGCAGCAGGCTCGCCAGCACCGTCGACCCGGGGGTGAACACGCGGCGCGGCAGACGGCCCTCTCCCCGCTCCTCGAGCAGCTCGTCCCAGGTGCGTTCCACGATCTCGCTCATAGCGTACTCAAAGAGCACCGCCCGCTCGTTCTCTTTCGTGTAGCGCCGATCCCAACCCCCGAGCAGCCGCGCTGCCTCGAGCGCGCTCGCATCCATCTCGCCGGTCTCCGCCTGCCTGTCCAGCGCGGCGAGGAAGAACGGGAGGAACAAGTCGGCGCGCGCGTTGCCCGGGTCAGTCTGGTAGCGCCGCATTGCCTCGGGCGTGACCGCCGAGTCCGCAGCCAGCAGAGCGTTGATCCGCATGGCGCGCCAGGGCGACGGCCAGTCCGCCCCCAGGTAGGTGGGGTCGACCTGCGGGTCGATCGGCTGCTGGTTCGCCGAGGCCAGGTAGCCCTGCTCTGGATCCACGGCGAAGGGATAGCGCTCCACCGGCCAGAAGCCACTCCAATCGCTGGTGCTGCGCCGCCCGTCCCGGATCTGCAGGCCGTCGCCGTCCAGGCGTAGCGGGTAGTGGCCGATAGATCGTATGGCGATCGTGCCGTTGCGGTCGGCCACGACGCCGTTCTGCGCCGGAGCGGCGAACGGCAACATCCCGTCGAGCCACTCTTCGACGCTGGCCGCGCGAGCCGCGTTCCAGAACGCCTCGAGCTCTCCGAGCCCACCATCCAGCAGCGTCCAGCGCATCGAGAGCGCGCGCGCTACGTCCACACTGCCGCCCGCTGAGTCAGAACCTGCTCGATACGCGGTGAGCGGCCCGCGGTGGGTGAACAGGAGGGTGTCCGTCGCCAGCGTGGCACCACCGCGGCCGTAGTACTCTTCCAGCCGCTGCTCCAGAGGCCGCCACACTCCGTCGACGAAATAGCGCCTAGGGCGGTCGGGGGCATCGAGTTCCTCAACGTAGTAGTCGATGACATCGGCGCCCGTGTTGGTGAAGCTCCAGGCCACGTCGCGGTTGAAGCCGATGAGAACCGCGGGTAGGCTGGGGACTGTCACCCCGTAGACGTCCAGCTCGCCCGGCACCGCGAGATGTGCCTCGTACCAGATAGCGGGCAAAGTGAGCTCGAGGTGGGGATCGCCGGCCAAGAGCGCGTAACCGGCAGCAGTCCGACCCGGTGCGACCGCCCAGTTGTTGCTGGCGAGCGGCGCCGACTGGGACAGGCTTTCGTCCACGAGCGGACCCAGGGCCAGCTCCAGCTCGCGCACCCACCGCTCCGCTGCCGTGTCCGGCTCCCCGGGCGGGGGTAGCGGCGTGAAATCGAACCGGGGCTCCGTCCGACCGTTGGGCTGGACAGGCTGCTGGATCGGTGCCTTAGCGGGTAACAGGGCACGGGCGGCTTCCGCGCCCACCTTGGACTGTAGGCGGAGTCGGTGCAGATCGGGCGTCCCCCAGTAGCTGAGGTCCCAGCCCATCAGCTTGATCACGTAGAGGCTGTACACCGGCTCCCAGCGCGACGGCCGCGCACCAAGCAGAGCGTACTCCAACGCAACGTCCGGCGGGCTCAGCCCGTCGATCCAGGCGTTCACCCCCTCGGCATAGGCAACGATCGCCCGGGCCACGGGAGAGCGGGGATCCAGTGCCGCGTAGTCGCGCTGAGCGCTCCAGGCCAGACCGAGGGCGCGCACCTGGCGATCGTAGTCGAGCGCGTCGTCACCGACGAGCTCCGACAAGCGACCGGCCGCCGAGCGCCAACGCAGCTCCATCTGGAACAGGCGGTCACGGGCGACGACGTACCCGAGCGCGCGCGCCGCATCTTCGGAGCTGGACGCGAAGATGTGGGGAACGCCGCGATCATCGAACACGACCTCGGCGCTTCCGCTGAGCCCAGGAAGCTCTGCTGTCTCCCGACCCGACGGCTCGGCACGGGTGGCGATCGACCAGACTCCGCGGTGCGGATCGAGAAAGGCGCCCAGCGGCGGGAGCGGGCCCGTGCGCCTGGCACCTACGTGCAGCAGAGCCGCCAGCAGCGTGGCCGAGACGATTCCCCGCACTACGTCTGCTCGCCGCATCCGCAAATCCCTCCGTCCCGTCGGAGCCAGACCTCAGTCCACACCGACCCGGTCGCTCCGCCGCTCCATGAGTAACACGTCCTGCCAACGCCCCCTGAGCTTGCCCAGCCGCTCACGCCGGCCGACGACCCGGAAACCAGCCTTTTCGTGGAGGGTGACGCTCGTCGCGTTCTGAGGAAAAACGCCGGCCTGCAGCGTCCAGATGCCATGCTCCTCCGACTCCTCGATCAGGCGTTGCAGGAGCTTGGAGCCCAGGCCCTGACCGCGCCGATCGGCGGCGATGTAGATGCTCACCTCCGCCACGCCGCCGTAGCAGCAGCGGTCGGATACCTGGCTCAGGGCGGCCCAGCCCGCCACGCGGCCATCGAGGATGGCCACCAGCCGGCCGAACTCCAGGTGGCTGGCGGACCAGCTCTCCCAATCGGGTGCCGGCTCCGTCTCGAACGTCGCCACGCCGCTGGCAATCCCCTCGGCGTGAATCCGCCTGACGTCCTCCCAGTGCTCCCGCTGCAGCGGAGCGATGCTGATCATGGGCACAACATAAGAACCGGCGGCCCTCGACGCGTCAACAACGACGCGCCGGGCACCGGCGGAAAGCGCCACAAGACCGGCCAGACGCAGGCCCCGAACCCGTCTGACCGGCGCGGCGCGTATCAGTCGAAATGCGCGTTGATGATCGGCAGGTAGCGCAGGCCGGGTCGCTTGTTCCCCGCGTAGTTCAGCAACCCTATCTGAATCCCCTTTAAACGGCGCGCCCGGTTGTACAGCCCGATGGTCAGCCCCTGCTGCGAGCGGTCCACCCGATTGTAGGCCGCGATCGACAGGCCGCGCAGATCCCGGGTCCTCGTGAAACCCACGGCTATCGACGCGCCGTCCAAGTCATGGCTCTCCACCTTGTACCCGCCGACCGCCAGACCATGGACTCCGTAGTCCGACACCACGGCCCCGAGGCTCAGGGCGGCGCCGTTGATTGGCCCCTCGGCAACCGCGGCCAATCCGCCCACGTTGATCCCGGTGAGTCCTTCCTCGGACACGAGGGCAAGGCCTCCGACGTTCAGGCCGCTCATCTCCCCCTCAGCGACCATCGCCAGGCCTCCGACGTTCAGGCCCGTCATCCCCTGCTGGGAGACCACCGCGAGGCCGCCGAGGTTGATCCCGCGCATCTCGCCCTGAGCCACCGTCGCCAGACCGCCGACGCTGATCCCGGTCATGCCGGCCTGGGAGACTACCGCCAGTCCACCAACGCTGGCGCCCTGCACGGGACCCTGAGAAACCACGGCCAGGCCGCCCGCGCCGATCCCTTCGACGCCGCCCTGCGACACCACAGCCAGGCCACCGGCGCTGATGCCAGTGATCCGCCGCTGCGCGACAAGCGCCAGGCCTGCCAGATTGAGGCCGCGCTGGCGACCCTGCGACACCAGGGCCAGACCGCCCAGATTCACGCCCTCCAGGCCGCCCTCGGCCACCAGTGCCAGCCCGCCCACGTTGATCCCGTACATGGAACCATCGGAGACCCCGGCCAGCACACCGACACTCAGCCCCGCCGAGTAGCGCCAGGGAAGTACCGCTCCCAGCCCCACAGAGATGCCGTGCAGGCGGTCGGCGGCCGGGGCCAGGCCGAACGCGAGCCCGTTGATCGTACCGCCCGGGTGGTCCAGCGGCCTCCAGAACGTGACGTTCACGCCGTTGATGAGCTCGAGGTAGCGGTCGCTCCAGTTGAACCTCAGCCCGTTCACCCGCGTCGAGTTGCCGAAGCTGATGCCGTAGCCCCCGACCGTCAGGTCCAGGCTGCCACCGCCACGAGAGCGTCCCTGGGCCCAGCCGTGAGAAGCCACGGCGAACACCAGAATCGCCGCCAAGCCGATCTTGGATCGCATGCTACAGGCCCTCAAGATGTAGGTAGGAGCACGTTTCCCCGCTGTATACCTGGGATGATCGCCCAACCCTACGATCATTGACGACTTGTGGTTTCAGCAAGACGAATCAGGACCCCCTCCTGGGCGACCGGGGTAATACTGAAGTGGAAACGACTCCCTCCTTGCAGCCCGCCTTCCGACCTCTCCCTGCAACTCGCGAGCTTCTGAGCCATGAAGTACGCCCTCCTGACCGCCGCCTTGACCTCCCTCCTCATCGGCAGCGGCCGGCCCGCCCCGGCGCAGACGACCGACCCCGAACACGCCCAGATTCGCCTGCATGCCAGCGCGGCGCTGAGCCTCGCCCGGCACTGGCTCGACTGGCGAAGCCATGGGCCGGAGAACGCCGGGATCTGCGTGATTGGCAGCGTCCAGCGCGACAGCGCCGGAGTCGAGGTCAGCGATATCCGGGCTGTCACACGCGTGGCCCGGCTCAGCGGCTGCCGGAGCGAGCGTGCCATCGGGGCAGCCATCCTGGCGCCCACAGAGCTCTTCGACCAACGCCAGCTTACCGAACTGGCCTGTGCAGCTGTTAGGCAGCGCGACGATTGGGTCGTCTTCGGCATTATCGACGGCACCGAACGGAAGCTCCTGGACACCGGCGAGGTGCTGACCGTCGCCACCGGGCTCTGGTGCATGACCGTGGAGGAGCAGGCTGGGCCGACGCTGACCGCCCTGCGCTGAGCGCAGCCTCGCTCAGCATCGCCCGCTTGGGGTAGCCGCCCCGATCGCTGTATTGTAACTCTACACAGCCCAGCGACCGATGTGAGGAGCCGTGGGGACCCAGGGAAAGCGGCCCGCAACACGTCGCGCCCGGGGTGACTTCGTGGCGGCCCGAGCGCTGCCCTATCCAGAGGGGAGCGTCCGATGCTCACAATCGAGAAAATCCTCTATCCCACCGATTTCTCCAGGTGCGCGGCACACGCGCTCCCGCACACGCTGCGGCTCGTGGAGAGATACGGGGCCAAGCTCCACTTGCTCCACGCACTCGTGCTCCACGAGGCCGACCCCGGCAACGCAGCTCACCGCCTGCCTGACATGGAAGAACTCTATCAGGCCTTGGAGCAGCAGGCAGAGGCACAGCTGCGGGCCGAGGTTGCGGCAGAGGGCAAGGAACACATCGAGATCCGGCGCGCGCAGGTCCGCAGCATCTCAGCAGCCAGCGCGATTCTGGACTACACCGCCGAGAACGACATCGATCTCATCGTCATGGGTACGCACGGCCGGCGCGGACTGAGGCGGCTGCTGCTGGGCAGCGTTGCCGAGGAGGTCGTGCGCCTCGCCCCCTGCCCCGTCCTCACGGTACCCGAGCGGGAACTCAGGGAAGGGCTCTCAGCTGACCACGTCGAGCGGATCGTCGTGCCCGTGGACTTCTCGCAGCACGCGAAACTGGCCCTCGCCTACGCCAGGGAGCTCGCTGCCGTCTACGGAGCCCACCTCCACCTCCTGCACGTCGTCGACGAGGTCGTCTACCCTGACTTCTACCCCCCGATCATGCCCTCCGGCGGATCGATCACCGAGGAGCTGCGCGACCAGTCGCTTGAAAAGCTGAGGGGCCTGCTTACGACAGCCGAGGGCTCAGAGGTTGAAGCAGACGTCCATGTGGGGGCCGGTCGGGCCGCACCCGCCATCGCTGACTTCGCGAAGGACCAGGCGATCGATCTCATCGTCATCGCCAGCCACGGCCTGACGGGGATCAGCCACGTGCTCCTTGGCAGCGTCACGGAGCAGGTGGTCCGCCGCGCGCCCTGCCCAGTCTTCACCGTAAAGGCCTTCGGCAAGAGACTGTTCGGAAACGCCTGAGGGGAGAGAAGAGCTGCCCGAGCAGACCCCCTGTGGTCAGCCCGTTATCCGGACACAAAAGCGCGAGCCCGGATAGCGCTGCCAGTCCTCGTGCGATTAGCCCCAACCATCTTTTTTTCCGGCAGGCTACCCGGGCTCGCTAGGCTCACCGCCCACACGCGCGATGGCACCGTGTCAAGCGCCGCGAGCGAAGAGCATTGAGCTTTGATGCACAAGCCGTACCAGCCAAGGCTCAAGCACCTGAATCGCTTGCCATAACACAGGTTCCGATCCCCGCCCGCTGCCCTCGCGCTGTGCCTCACGTGACAACGTGACTCACACCGGGACAGCGGACGCTGATAATCACGGACCTATCGTCCCAGCAGCGCCATCTCGCCCACCCATCAGGGTTCCCCGCCCCCTTGCGAACGGGCTTGAGAATCCGAACTTTTGACTGTGGCACTTTGCCCCATGTCGGCAGGCCTAGGCGGTCCAGGCCGGGTAGGCCAGCGGCGTGGCCCGAGGCGAGCGATCACTGTAACCGTCTCCAGGCCAACGTCTTAAGGCCGTCAGCTCAGCCACTGTCGCTGCCCGCCGAGCGCGGCACGGAATGTTCATGGCTCCCAAGGGGTATGCCTGACTGTAGCACCAAGGGAGCGTGGTAGCGTTGGAGCTGACGATACTGGACAGCTTGCCTGATCCGATCTTCTTCGTGGATCGGCAGAGTTGCGTGGTCTACCTGAACCGGGCCTGCGAGTCGGCGTTCGGGCTGCCGGCAGCGGACGTAAAAGGCCGAGTCATCTCGGATGTGCTGGGCTCCGACCTGGACAAGGGCCTCCTGGCGCTGTTGAGCCCAGCGCCGCGAAGGGTGACTCCGGCTTCCCTGCCGGCCGTGCGGATCGGCAGGGCCTTCTGCGATGTGCGCGTGACACCCGGCTCGGCTGGCGTGACCGCGGTCTACTGCATGCCGTCGTCGGGCCCACAGGCCAGGTGGCCCGAGCTGGTGGCAGACTCGGCGGACGCGATCTGGGCCGTAGACGACGAGGAGCGCATCATCGCCTGGAATCGTGGAGCCGAGGAGATGTTCGGCTACGCGTCGGACGAGATCATCGGCCAGCCGGTGACGCGGCTGATCCCGGCGGACTTGATCGAGGCGCGGGAGCCGGAGCGGCTGCGCAAAGCCCTGCGTGAGCTGGGCGCGGTGCGGGACTACCAGACGCGACGGCTCAGGAAGGACGGCTGCGAGGTGGAGGTGAGCCTGACGAACACGGTGGCGCGGAACGGCTCGGCGAACAGCCTCGCCAGCTCGACGATCGTACGCGATCTGTCGCAACGGCGGCAGATCGAGCGGCAGGCGATAGAGTCGGAGAAGCTGGTGACGCTGGGCCAGCTGGCGGCGAGCGTGGCACACGAGATCGGCGCACCGCTGACATCGATCGGGATCGTCGTGGAGAGCCTACGTAAGTCCGAGCTGGGAGACTGCGATGCCGAGAAGCAGCTTGAGACGGCCGCGCAGCAGCTGAGCCGGATTGCACGGCTGACCCACGGCCTGGTGGAGCTGGCGAAGCCGGGTGAGCTGCGTCTCGCACGCGTGCGGCTCTGTCATGTCATCGACCGCGTGCTCGAGCTGCTGGAGGCATCGCTGAAGCGCGCCAGTATCGAGGTCGCGGTGGATTGCGCGGCGTCGTTGCCGGAAATCGCCGCCGATGCGGGGCAGCTACAGCAGGTCTTCTTGAACCTGCTGATGAACGCGCAACGGGCGCTGGAGTCCACCAGCGGCGGCGTGGTTACGGTGGAAGCGAAGCTGGACCACGGCTTGCCCGTGGTGGGCCGCCCCATGCGGGAGGTCATCAAGATCGAACTCGGCGACAACGGTCCAGGAATCGACCCTGCGGACCTCCCGTACATATTCGCGCCTTTCTTCTCACGGTCAGGCGGTTCCGGGCTGGGATTGGCACTGGCGAAGCAGATCGTCCATGCGCACGGCGGTACGATCGAGGCACGCTCGACGCTGGGGAGCGGTGCAACTTTCACCATTCTTCTACCGGTGGAATCCGATGCATGACGAGATAGACGCGCTCGAAACCACAGCAAAGATCCTGGTCATCGAGGACGACGAGGTGCTTCGCCGACTGCTGATCGACGTGCTCAGCGATCAGGGTTACGAGATGGAAGCGACGGCGAGCGGCGAAGAGGGGCTGCGCGCCATGGAGCAGGACGTCTTCGACATCGTCCTCCTCGACATCAACCTCCCGGGCATGAACGGCATGGAGGTGCTCCGCCTGGTGCCGGCTCGGCAGCCGGAGTCGCAGGTCGTGATGATGACGGCATTCGGCACCGTGGATACGGCCGTGGAGGCGATGAAACAAGGTGCCTTCGACTATATCAACAAGCCCTTCAGCACCGATGAGCTCGTGCTGACGATCCGCCGCGCCCTGGAGGAACACGACCTGCGCCGCGAACTGGCGCGGCTCAAGCAGCGCGCCCGTGGAGTGGGCAGCGAGATCCAGATCGTGGGCAAGAGCCCGGCAATTCAACGCGTCCTCGATCTGATCGCGCGCGTGGCACCGAGCCGGGCGACGGTGCTCGTCACCGGTGACACCGGTACCGGGAAGGAGCTGGTAGCACTGGCCATCCACGCGGCGAGCAATCGGGCGAACAAGGCGTTCATGCCCATCAACTGCGCGGCCATCCCCGACAACCTGCTCGAGTCCGAGCTCTTCGGTCATATGAAAGGTGCCTTCACAGGCGCGATCCAGAACAAGAAAGGCCTGTTCGAGGAGGCGTCCGGCGGCAGCGTGTTCCTGGACGAGATCAGCACCATGTCGATGGCCCTGCAGCCGAAGCTGCTGCGGGTGCTCCAGGAGAACGTGATCATGCGGGTGGGCGGCCGCCAGCCAATTCCCATCAATATCCGGCTGATCGCCGCCACTAACGTCGACCTGAAGAAGCGAGTCGCTGGCGGGCAATATCGGGAGGACCTCTATTACCGGCTGAACGTCTTCCCCATTGAGGTGCCGAGTCTGAGGGACCGTAAGGAGGACATCCCGCTGCTCTCGAACTACTTCCTGCAGAAGTACTCCGAACTCTACGAGATCGAGGCGCCCAAGCTGCCGGCGCGGACGCTCGATCGTATGATGGCATACTACTGGCCCGGCAACGTCCGCGAACTCGAAAACTTCATCGAGCGCGGCGTCGTGCTCCATGCCAGCGGGGCCGGTATCCTCGACGAGGCGCAACGGAAGCGCTGGACATTTGAAGATCTGGAGCGAGAGTATATTTTCCGGGTGCTGGAGAGTGTGCGCTGGAAGAAGACGGAGGCTGCCGAGATCCTCGGGATCGACCGGCGTACGCTCTATCGCAAGCTCAAGAGATACGAGAGTGAGGGTGCCCGCAGCCCGGAATGAAGAACTCTAATCGCTCGCGCGAAGCTAGGCTCCGCGCCCTGGTTGACGTCGGTCGAGGCATCAGCGCCTCGCTGGCACACGAGGAGATCCTAGCTCAAATCTGCGATCACGCCGCTCGCTTGCTCGACGCCGAGTCAGCTGTGATGACGGAGCGCCGCGAGGTCTGCGAGCGCGGTAGCGGTCCCTGTCTGAAGGTCGTCGCCACGAGCCCCGGCGCGCGGATCGGGCTCGGCGAGATCCTCACGATGGAGGGGAGCCTCAACGGGCACGCTATCACCATGCGGCGCACGCTCGTCGTCAACGATGTGTTCGGCGATCACCGTGCGGACATGGCCGTCGCCACGAAGCTGGGAACACGCAAAGAAGTCATCTCTCCTCTCTACTACGGCGACACGCCACTCGGAACCATCTTCGCCTTCAATCCCAGAGAAGAGCGAGATTTCGACGAGGAGGACGGGGAGATCCTCGAGGCGTTCGCCGCGCAGGCGGCGATCGCTCTCCACAACGCGCATATCTTCGAAACAGAGGCGAAGCGCTTGCAGGAGCTCACGGCCCTGCGCGCCGCCCAGGACGACAACCTGCAGCGACTCCAGGCGCTCATCCGCGTCGGCAACGCGCTCAACAGCACTCTCAGCCTTGATGAGGTCCTGCAGACCCTGGTCGATTCCGCGCGCGACGTCATCAAAGCCCGCTACGCCGCGCTCGGCGTCCTGGAGAGCAGCGGCAAGTCGCTGAAGCGCTTCCTGCACTCCGGGCTGGATCCCGAGACCGTCGCCCGTATGGGCGCGTGGCCCACAGGACGCGGGACCCTGGGCATCATGCTCCGCGACGTTGAGACGATTCGGCTGGTGGAC
This sequence comes from Gemmatimonadota bacterium, assembly GCA_039586495.1. Taxonomy (GTDB): domain Bacteria; phylum Gemmatimonadota; class Gemmatimonadetes; order Palauibacterales; family KS3-K002. The sequence continues at coordinate 21,014 of JBDHKG010000058.1, forward strand.
CTTCAGAGCCATCCCGACTTCGCCGGCTTCCCGGAGGGCCACCCGCCCATGCGCTCCCTCCTCGGTGTCCCCATACGCACGGGCAACCGGGTGTTCGGGAACCTCTACCTGACCGAGAAGATCGGCGCCGACGAGTTCAGCGTTGAAGATCAGGAGCTCGCCGAGCTTCTGGCCGCCCAGGCCGCCGTCGCCGTCGAGAACGCCCACCTGGCCGAGCAGCGCAGCGGGTTCCTCGCCATCGTCAACCACGAGATCAAGAACGCTGCCGCCGGCGTCGTCGGATGGGCCGATCGCCTGCGCAAGCTGACTGGGGAATCGGAGAGCCGGGTTCGCGAGGGCGCGTCCTACGCGTACGAGGGCGCCCAGCAGCTGCATCGGCTGGTCGTCGACCTGCTCGACCTCAGCCGCATAGAGGCACGGCAGCTGGAACTCGTCATGCAGGAAGCCGACCTCCGGGCGCTGGTCCGTGAGGTCGCCGGCACGGTTCGGCCGACGGCCGACAGACAGGAGATCGAGCTGCGCGTGTCCGGGCTCGACAACCGCGCGATCGCGCAGACCGACCCCACGAGGGTTCGTCAGATCCTGCTGAACCTCCTGTCAAACGCCGTCAAGTTCTCGAAGCCGGGAGGGCATGTCGATCTTCAGCTTGCCTGCAAGGACTCCGGGTACTCCATCACTGTGCGTGACACGGGCCCCGGAGTCGATCCAGCCATGCGCGAACACGTCTTCGAGGCCTATCGGGCCGGCTTGGCGAAGACACCCAAGAGCGGTGCCGGACTAGGGCTGGCCATCTCACGCGAACTCGCCCGGCTGCTCGGGGGCGAGCTGTCCCACGTGAAGGACGAGGGGCCCGGCGCCTGTTTCGAGCTTCGACTCCCCTTCAAACCCAACAACCACACCCGCGACGGCGTTCGCCGCTGAGCCCGCGGTTGGGGCAGATCCGTGCACCAGACTCGACATGTCGGGGCAGGATGTCCCCTGCCCTCAGCGGCAGGCAGCGGGCAGTGTTCTTCGTAAATGTATGCTATTACAGACGTTAGGGGCGCGATCGGGCCCGGCACGATTCGTTCCATAGACCTGTGTGGGCGGTTTCCGGAGACCGACCGAAAGCCAATTCGGGCAGGGGCATAGTCATAGAGTAGACGTCTGGTGATCACACAAGCGATTTTCGTTCTGACCAGTCCGAAGGCGGGGGAGCAGTTTCTGCGCGTGCTCCCCGACTTGCGGGCTATCGGCCTTGCCGAGGCTATGATCCTCCACCTCGTGTCGGCGAAACGGGGCCCGGCGGAGCCGATGGCGGATCTAGCGAATTGGGTCCGCCACTTCGAGGCAGCGATCCCCAAGGTCGAACTGGCGTTGAAGCGAGGAGATCCCGTGAAGTGGATTTACGAGCTCGCCCGCGTACGCCAGGTGGATATCGTGGTCATCTCCGGTGCCCCCAACGGAGTGGAATGGGATCTCGCACAGGTGTCTTCGCCGCTGCGCTCTCTGGGCATCCCGATCCTCTACCTGCCGAAACAGCAGATCGAAGGCCCGCTGGGCGAGCGAGTCCTCATCGCTGTCAAGGCAGCGGATACGCTGGACCGTGCCATATCCGGACTGCGTGAGTGGTTCGGCTTTGATGAGCTACGCGCGATTCGGGTCGCCGACTCGGTGGCAGACGGCGATCGCAGGGAGTGCTCCGGCGTGCACCTGGAGATCGTCTCAGAAGAAGGTGACGTCGCCGCGACCTTGCTGCACCAGGCAGAACGCTGCGGGGCGACACTTCTGACGATCCTGGCGGACGAGGAGGGTGAGATCGCTGGCGCCCGTCACGGGGTCCCCGTTGTCAAACCGCTGATCGAAACCACCCTGCGTCCCGTTCTGATCTGGCCCTCCGTGGTGAAGGCCTCCGTCTGACTCCTCGACAGACCGAACGGCGATTTCAGAGCAGGATCAGCCCGCGTTGGCGTGACCAGCCTGCTTCGCAGGGTCACGGCGAAGACTGAGTACCGGCACGGAGGGGCCCCGGGGGCAGGACGCCCTCCACGCACTCGCTATCAGAAAGGCGAGTAACCGCGAGAACCGAAGCGCGGCGTCGCCAGGTGCTCGCCTATCGGCCACGCGTAGGCGGCAATGATCAATACAACGGCGATCAGCACCCAGATCCAGAACTTGTCCAGGATCTGCGCCTTGTTGTTTGGAGCGTCCAGCGGCTCCGCGAACTCGATTGGCTGCGGCTGAGCCTTCTTGCCGGCGAGCCCAGTTCCCAACATGACGGCGACGAAGCAGAGAGCACTGGCGAACAGGAAGACGCCGCCCAGCGCCGATATGCCGGTGCCCGCGACCCACTGCTTGGCGATCTCGCTGCCACCGTAATCGAACTGGTAGATGCGGCGCGGCATGCCGGCCAGCCCTGTCAGGTGATTGGATACCGAGAACAGCAGCATCCCCACGAACCAGAGGTAGGGCTGGATCCGAGCCAGTAGGGAAAGCTCCAGCTCTCGCCCCGTCAGCCTGGGCAGGAGGTAGTACGCGATGCCCATGAAGCTCAACGCCACCGCCGTGCCCACCGTGAGGTGGAAGTGGCCTTGCACCCACGCGGTGTTGTGGACCAGGGCGTTCATGCCGTACGCAGCGTTGATCGCACCACCGAAGCCCCCTATGGCAAAGATGATCATCGACAGCGCCACGCTCGAGAACGCCGGGTTGCCCCAGGGCAAAGCTCCCAACCAGTCGAACCATCCCTTCTTCCCTTTCAGGCGGCCAGCCACCTCGAACGATGCGATGACCGTGAACGCCGTCACGAAGCTCGGGAAGAGGATCCACTGCGTGTTGAACGAGTGGAAGAACTTCCAGCCGGCCCTCACG
>JBDHKG010000059.1:0-24473 GCA_039586495.1 Gemmatimonadota bacterium
GTGGATGCATCCATTGAGATCGAGATGAGTTCAGCGACGCTGTTGAAGCAGGGTAGCCTGGCTGTGCCGGCAGCCCTGGCTCTGGGGCTTGGCTGTGGCGACAGCACGGGGCCGGGGCTGCCTGTGGAGATCCCTACAGCCATCGCCTTCGACTCGAAGCGTTCTGGTAACCGCGAGATTTTTGTGCTCTGGCCCGACGGCGGCGTGACGCAACTGACAGACAACGCTGCCTTGGATGGGTCGGCCGACTGGTCACCAGACGGAGAGAGGCTTGCCTTCTACACCGACCGGGATGGGAACGCTGAGGTGTACGTTATGGGCTCCGGCGGCTCCGACCCGCAAAACCTCACCAGCCACCCCGCCAATGACGCGCACCCGGACTGGTCACCGAACGGCACCAAGATCGCGTTCCACTCGGACCGGGATGGTACCTGGGATGTCTGGGTGATGAACGCGGACGGGTCGGAGCCGCTCAACTTGACGGGGGAGATGCCGGGGGACCAAGGCTTCGCCGCCTGGTCGCCTGACGGTACGCAGATCGCCTTTCATTCGACGCACGAAGGGGTGAGCGACATCTACATCGCGAACCCCGATGGGAGCGATCCGCGCCAGCTCACACCTGCGGAGACGCGCGACACGCAGCCGGCATGGTCGCCTGAAGGAGACAGGATCGCGTTTCAATCTGAGCGTGGCGGAGCAGTCGATATCTACGTGATGAAGGCTGATGGCTCTGACGTACGCGCTCTGACGCAGGATGCTGCTCTGGACGGCGTGCCGGCCTGGTCACCGGACGGAAGCTGGATCGCGTACTCCTCGATGCTGCGCGGCAATAATGCCGAAGTGATGTTGATACGACCCGACGGAAGCGAGCAGACAAACCTCACACGTCACAGCGCATTCGATGCGTGGCCCGATTGGAAGAGCCTCATCCTGCTGGCTCTGGCTCCACCGCCGTTGGCGAGGGCTCAGGGGACCGACCCGCTCTCGGTCCAGGATCTGATCGCCATGGACCGGATCTCGGATCCGCAGCTCTCGCCGGACGGCCAGTGGGTCGTCTTCACGGTCAGCGCTCTGGACCGGGAGGCGAACCGGCGCCGCAGCGATCTCTGGATGGTCGGGATCGATGGCCGCGATGTGCGCCGGCTCACCACCCACGAGGCCGCCGACTTCAACCCGCGCTGGTCGCCCGACGGGAAGGCGGTGTATTTCCTCTCGACGCGCTCGGGCAGCTCGCAGGTCTGGCGCCTGCAGGTCGAGGATCGTCGGGTCGAGCAGATCACCGATCTGCCGCTGAGCGTTGGAAACCTGACCGTGGCACCGGACGGCAGGCACATCGCGTTCAGCCTGGAGGTCTTCCCGGACTGCCCGACTGTCGAGTGTACCAACGCGAGGCTGGACGAGGAGGATGAGCGCAAGTCCAGTGGGATTCTCTACGAGCGGATCTTCATCCGGCACTGGGACAGCTGGAAGGATGGGCGCCGCTCACACCTGTTCGTGATGCCTGCCGCCGGCGGCGAACCGCTGGACGTGATGAAGGGAATGTACGCGGACTGTCCGTCGAAGCCGTTCGGCGGGCCCGAGGAGTTCACCTTCACGCCGGACAGCAGGTCGCTGGTCTTCACCGCGCGCGTCGCCGGGCGACAGGAGCCGTGGTCGACGGACTTCGATCTCTATGTCGTCCCCATGGACGGCTCCGGCGCGCCGGGGCTCATCACCATCGACAACCGGGCCTGGGACACCGGCCCCGTGTTCTCACGCGATGGCAAGACGCTGGCCTACCTGGCGATGCCTCGCCCCGGATACGAGTCCGACCAGTTCAGGATCATTCTGAAGGCGTGGCCCGATGGCGACCCGCGGGTGCTTGCCGAGGATTGGGATCGTTCGGCTGGCTCCATCGCCTGGTCTCGTGATGGCAAGACGATCCTGGCGACGGCCGGCAACCTCGGGAACGTCTCGCTCTTCGCGATCGATGTCGCCAGCGGCCGGGTGCGTACCGTCGTCCGCGAAGGTCACGTTCGCTCGCCCGCCCGCGCGGGTGACCGGATCGTCTTCGGCATGGACCACCTGCGCTCGCCGGTCGAGCTCTACACGACGGATGCCAACGGTAGGGGAATGCGGGCGATCACGCGGATCAACTACGAGCGGCTGGCGCAGGTCAAGATGGGCGAGCCGGAGCAGTTCACCTTCGAGGGCTGGAACGACGAGACGGTCTACGCCTGGCTGGTGAAGCCGGTGGATTTCGATCCCAACAGGAAGTACCCCGTGGCGTTTCTGATCCATGGCGGGCCGCAGGGCTCGTTCGGAAATGACTTCCACTATCGCTGGAACCCACAGACCTACGCCGGCGCCGGTTACGCCGCCGTCATGGTGGACTTCCATGGGTCGACCGGCTATGGCCAGGCGTTCACCGACGCGATCAACGACGATTGGGGCGGCAAACCGCTGGACGACCTGCAGAAGGGGCTCGCGGCGGCGCTGGACAAGTATCCCTGGATGGACGGCGAGCGGGTCTGCGCCCTGGGCGCCTCCTACGGCGGCTACATGATCAACTGGATCGCCGGGAACTGGCCGGAGCGCTTCCGCTGCCTGGTGAACCATGACGGCGTCTTCGACCAGCGGATGTCGTACTATGCGACCGAAGAGCTGTGGTTCCCGGAGTGGGATCATCACGGGCCGTACTGGGAGAACCCGGAAGGCTACGAGAAGCACAACCCGGCGCTCTACGTGGAGAACTGGCGGACCCCGATGCTGGTGATCCACGGGGCATATGATTTCCGGCTGCCGCTGGAGCAGGGGATCGCTGCGTTCACGGCGCTACAGCGCCGGGGGATACCTAGCCAGTTCCTCTACTTCCCGGACGAGAACCACTGGGTGCTGAGCCCGGCGAACAGCGTGCTGTGGCACGAGACCGTGCTGGCCTGGCTCGAGCGCTGGCTGGAGTAGCCACACCTCTGATCTGGCCCGGCTCGTCTGTCTCACGTGGCAGCAATTCTGCAAGGAGGTGGCCGTGAACCCCCGAAGGAAGGTACTGGCGCTTGTCTCATGGACGGCGTTTGTCACAGCACTCGTTCTTTGCGCTGTTCCCGCCGACGCGTCGCTCATGGCGCAGGAGTACCAGGCGGCGACACCGGCCACGGCCGGCTGGGCTGGACCATCACCCTTCCGTCAGCTCGATCTGCCGGCGCCCAGCGCGCTCAGGACCGGTGCCGGCAGGCCGGGTCCCGACTACTGGCAGCAGCAGGTGGATTACACGATCCGCGCGACCCTGGACGTGACGACGCATACGATCGAGGGCAGCGAACGCATCCGCTACGTGAACAACTCGCCGGGCCGCCTGGCCTACCTGTGGCTTCAGCTTGATGGGAACGTCTGTGGCCTGGAGAGCGTGGCGAACCTGATCCAGCTGCCCCCGCTCGTGTTCGGTGCTGGAGTTGTCGACTTCACTTGCACGTCTGGTAGCGGTGTGCGGGTGAGTCGGGTCGAGAGCGCTGGGCGATCTCTCAGCTTCAAGATCCACGACACGACGATGCGGATCGATCTACCGGCAGCGATCGAACCCGCCGGAGAGCTGGAGCTCGAGGTCGACTGGAGTTGGGAGATACCCGAGCATGGCTTCGCCCGAATGGGCCGCGACGGAACGCTCTATCAGGTTGCCGCCTGGTATCCGCGCCTCATGGTCTATGACGACTTGAGCGGTTGGAACATCGAACCGTTCGTCGGCCCTGGAGAGTTCTACCTCGAGTACGGCGACTTCGACGTGGAGCTGACCGTGCCGGCGTCTTACCTGGTCACAGCAACCGGAGAGCTGCTGAACCCCGAGGATGTGCTCACATCCGAGCAGCGTTCACGCCTGGCCCGCGCCCGCAGTTCGGAGACACCGGTGGCGGTTGTCAGCGCGGAGGAAGCGCGAGCAAATGCGGGGCGACGGCGTTCGGGTACCGGAACCTGGCACTTCCGAGCGGAGGACGTTCGCGATTTCGCCTTCGCTGCGGCCCCGAACTTCCGCTGGGACGCGACCGACTGGGACGGGATCCTGATCCAGACGTTCTACCGCCCGGAGGCGCTTCCCTGGGAAGAGGCCATCCGGATGTCACAGCAGACGATCCGCTACTACTCGGAACGGCTGGCTCGTTATCCATACCCGCATGCGACCACGGTCGAGGGCCCGATCGGCGGGATGGAGTACCCGATGATCACCTTCGTGCCGTCGACTGAGGTACGTGAGGACCTGTACTTCGTGCTGACGCACGAGTTCGGGCACGAGTGGTTCCCGATGATGGTCGGCTCCAACGAACGGGTGCACGTGTGGATGGACGAGGGCTTCAACACGTTCATCAACATCGGGGCGGTGAAGGACTACTTCGCGGGTGAGCCCTACGCGGATACGGTCGTCACTCACCTGCACAATCTCCATGCCAAACATTCCGTACCCGGGGAAGAGCAGCCGATCAGCCTACCGCCCGCTGAGCAGGCGGACCTGTACTGGACCGCGTACCAGAAGCCGGCCTTCATGATGCACCTGCTGCGAACGGAGGTGCTGGGCGAAGAGCGCTTCGACCGCGCATTCAGGGAGTACGTGGCAGCGTGGAACGGCAAGCATCCTTCACCGGCCGACTTCTTCCGGATGATGGAGGATGGCACGGGGATGGACCTGGACTGGTTCTGGAGGGGATGGATCTACAGCACGAGCCGGATGGATCAGGCGATCTCAGATGTCAGCGAGGAGGATGACGGCACGGCGATCCATATCCGCAGCCTCGGTGAGATGGTGATGCCGGCCGAGCTGCGGATCACCTACGCGGACGGAAACACGGAGACGGTGCGCCTGCCCGTCGAGATGTGGTATCAGGGGCCGGAGTTCGTTTACAGGGCGCGCGGGAGGGTGACGGCCGCCGAGGTCGACCCGCGCGGTGTCTACCCGGACGGTGATAGGGAGAACAACCGCTGGCCCTGCAGCCGGGGAACGGACTAGCGCGGTACCGCGCGTAGGGTCGATCCTGGTATAGGAGATGGCGGGCGTGTGGCTGCTTGAACGCGGCGGGTGGATCATCCCAACTCGTGATCGGCGGAGTAGCGAGACCGTTCTGGCCTGGCTGGAGCGCTGGTTGGAGTAGGAATCGGCAGTACCGGCAGTAAGACGTATGGAGCGGGTACGCAAGGCGCCGGCGATCGCACTCGCGATCCTGGTGGGAACGCACATGCTTGGATGCGGGGAGGGTGGGGGGCCCACAGAGCCGCCCCCGCCCACGGTGGTACGGGTGGAGATTGCTCCGGCGGTGGACACGCTCAGGGCACTGGGCGCGTTCTCGCGCTTCTATGCCATGGGGCGGGACGCCTGGGGCCACAGCGTGTCGGTCCCCGGTTTCCAGTGGAGCTCGTCAGACGAGAGTGTCGCCACGGTTGATACGGCCGGTTTCGCGATTGCAGTGGGCGCGGGAGTGGCCACGATCACGGCGGAAACGGGCGGGGTGCGCGGCCAGGCGACGCTCATCGTCGAGCTGTACGCTGCTGTCAGCGCAGGTGTCTTCCACACGTGCGGCCTGACGACCGACGGTGCCGCATGGTGCTGGGGATACAATTCTACTGGCCAGCTGGGGGACGCGACGACGACAGGCCGGGCGGTTCCGGTGCGGGTTGCCGCTCCGCCCACCTTCCTCTCATTAAGCGCGGGGGACGGGCACACGTGTGGGGTGATGGCCGACGGGAGTGCTTCCTGCTGGGGTCATAACTCTCACGGGCAGCTCGGCAACGGTAGAACCGAGGAACGGCATGCCCCGGTCCAGGTGTCCGGCGAGCTCAGCTTCACCTCGGTAAGCGCGGGGAATGCCTTCACGTGCGGCCTGGCGGGGACGCGCGCCCACTGCTGGGGCCGGAACCATTACGGGCAGCTTGGCGACGGCACGACCAGCCACAGCAGCCTCCCAGTGCCCGTCTCAGGCGAGCGCAGCTTTGTGTCGCTCAGCGCCGGCGGCTGGCACGCGTGCGGCGTGATGGGCGATGGGAGGATCTATTGCTGGGGGGCCAACTGGCACGGCCAGCTGGGTGACAGCACGACGGCCCAGAGTAACACGCCGAGCCTCGTAACGGGCGGGTACGCCTTTAGCTCTGTCAGCGCTGGACTGCAGCACACTTGCGGCCTGACGACCGACGGGAACGCGTACTGCTGGGGGCTGAACTCGAGCGGCCAGCTTGGAGATGGCACCACCGCTGAGAGGCTGTTTCCCACGCTCGTTGTCGGTGGCCTGAGTTTCATTTCGATTGACGCAGGCAGGGATCACACGTGCGGTGTAACGAGCGACGGGAGTCCCTACTGCTGGGGTGGTAATGTCAGCGGCGCGCTCGGCGATGGTACGACCAACGAGCGGCATGGCCCGGTGCTGACTGTCGGTGGGCTCAGCTTCGCCTCGCTAAGCGCTGGATTGTTGCATACGTGCGGCGTCGCGACAGATCGTAGCCCCTACTGCTGGGGATACAACCTCTTCGGCCAGCTGGGCGACCGCACGATCGACGATCGCTACATCCCCGTGCCCGTGGCGCTGCCGTAGGGGCGAGTGGCTGTAGGGTGGGATCTGCTGCGGGATCACCCGCGCTTCCAGGCACTGCAGGAGCGCTACGAGTAACCGGTACTCGCCGCCGCAGAGCTTGCCGCGGAGGCCGCACCACCACTTATCGTTCAGCCGATTGAGGTGCGACGGACGTTCGCCCGCGGGTAAGCTATGGCGTTTGCTCTCGGTGGGTCTGTCCCGCGACCAGAAGGTCGGCGAGCGTCTCCCTAGCTCCGGGCGCCATGCCGCGCACCAGCCCGTCGCTCGAGACATTGGCTGCGTAGGCGTATGCGCCGGACCACCGGTATTCGCATTCCGCGATTTCGCTATCTGCGTCGGCTAGGATGGGTAACAGCTCGACCCTGCTGCGCACCCTGACCCTTGCAGAGGCAAGACTCACGACGCTGCTCGTCACCTACCCACGCGGAGAAGTCGGATGGGGAACCTCATGGTCGGTCGGCTCGGTGCAGGCCAGGAGTAACCGGAATGTGGCGCGAGCCCAAGCATTGCGCCCAGTGGGCTGATACTGCCTGAGATGGTGCACTTCTTCCAGAGCGGTGTGGGGGCTGACCGGGCAGACCGGGGTTGCCAAGCCGGATTGGAAATACCATTCCTGCCTGTGGCCCAATACACAGGCGCCCCCACGCCATTCTTTTCCTCAGCCCGTCTTCTGCTAGCGGGTTGCTCTGCCCTCAGAGACGCGCTGCCAGAACTGGATTGGGTTCGGGCCTTTCCTGGTTGCCAGACAAATCTGCAACTCGATCGTTACGGCGACGTGCTGGGACCGTGACGTGGCAGGTAACGTCTAGCTCACGCCTGTCGGCTATGGTGGGCTAGATCCCAAGTTGCGGCTATCGGACCGGCGCAGCGGCGGGAGCTGGCAGGTGACGCTGAGGTGACGGTCCTGGGCTCTTACCACGCTCGAGTTGCGCGTGCACGACTCGCTGTTCCCGGGAGGGGCGCGATGTGGCAGTCTGACGTTCTTCCGACCGCCCTCTGGGTCCTATCATGATCGAGTTGCGCGTCCTGGGCTCACTGGATCTGCGGGGATCGGAGGGAGAGACGGTTCTCTCGGTCCTCGCGCAGCCGAAGCGTGCCGCGCTGCTGGCCTACCTTGCCGTCGCCAGCCCCCGCAGGTTTAGTCGAAGAGACAAGCTGATCGGGCTGTTCTGGCCGGAGCGGGACCCGGAGCATGCCCGGGCGGCGCTGCGGACGGCGCTGCACTTCCTGAGGCACTCGCTGGGGGAGGAGGTGGTGGTGGGTCGCGGGGATCAGGAGGTGGGGCTGGCCGAGGGTGCGCTCTGGTGCGATTGCGTGGCGTTCGAGGAGGCGCTAGGCGGTCACGAGTTGGAGAAGGCCCTGGAGCTGTACCGTGGGGATCTCTTGGAGGGGTTCTTCATCTCGGAGGCGCCGGAGTTTGAGCGCTGGTTGGAGGGAGAGCGGAAGCAACTGAGGATACGGGCAGCGCAGGCGGCGTGGCTGCTGGCGGAGCGGGAGGAGCGTGCGGGCAACAATGTGGAAGCGGTCTACTGGGCACGGCGAGCAGCGGCGTTCGCGGCGGACGATGAGGGGGCGCTGCGGTGCCTGGTCGAGCTGTTGGACCGAGTTGGGGACCGGGCAGGAGCGGTGAGGGAGTACCAGGCATTTGAGCGGCGGCTCAGGGAGGATTACGAGCTAGAGCCGTCAGCGGAGACCCGGGCGCTCATCGCTTCGATCCGGGAGCAAGTCGGCGAGCCGGCCCGGGAAAAGCTCGGGGACGTGCCCGTGGCCCGAGGGATCCGGCGGATCGCCGTGCTCCCTGCCCGGCACCTCCCCCCGGACCCCGGCCAGGACTATTTCTCCGACGGGATCACCGACCAGCTTATCAACGCGTGCGGCAAGATTAGGGCCCTTGAGGTCATCTCTCGCACCTCGGCGATGCGCTACAAGGGGACCAGTAAGACCGTGCCGGAGATTGCCCGGGAACTCGACGTCGGTGCGGTGGTCGAAGTCTCCGTGTTCCGAGCCGAGGATCGAGTGCGGATCACCGCTCAGCTGATCAAGGCCGCGACGGACCGGCAGCTGTGGGCGGAGAGCTACGAGCGGGACTTGCACGACGTGCTGGCCCTGCAAGGCGAGGTGTGCCGAGCCATCGCTAGGCAGATCCAGGTCACGCTCACGCCGGATGAGGAGGCGCGTCTGGCCGGCACGCGCTCCGTCGATCCCCAGGCCCACGAGGCGTACCTGAGAGGCATGTTCCTCGTGAACCAGATGACACCGGAAGGCCTGGAGAAAGGGATCGCTTACCTGTGGCAGGCGACCGAGTTGGACCCTCACGACCCCCGCCCCTACGCCGTGCTGGCGCGTGCCTACTGTTTGCATGAGATGGCCTATGTCTACTCGCTCCCGCGCGAGGTGGCCTTCGGCAAGGCGAAGGCCGCGGCACTAAAAGCGATCGAGCTCGACGAGACACAGTGCGAGGCCCACGCGGTCCTTGGACTTGTCAGGCTCCTTTACGACCGGGACTGGCCGGGCGCGGAACAAGAATTTCGACGCGCGATCGAGTGCACCCCGACCTGTGCGTTCAGCCTCTGGGGCTATGCGCTGTACCTAGTGGCGACGGAGCAGCTGGAATATGCGATTGCGGTAAACAGGCGCGCTCAGGAGCTCGATCCCCTATCGCCGGTCATTACAGTAGGCCTGGCGGTGCGCTACTACCTGGTCGGCCAGTACGACCGGGCGATCGCAGAGGCCCGCAGGGCGCTTGAGGTGGGCCCTGACTACACACCGGCCCTATGGATCTTGGGGGCGGCGTATGAGCGGAAGGGGATGTATGACGAGGCGATTGCGGCGCTCCGCAGGGGCACAGAGGTGAACCGTATTCTCTCTCTGCTCCTGGCCGTCACGTACGCGATGACGGGCAGGTCCGAGGAGGGTCGGAAGGCACTCGCCGAGCTGGACGAGCAGACGAAGCGAAGGCAGGCCGTTGGCGTAGCGGAGGTCTATGCCGCCCTGGGCGAAAGGGATCAGGCGTTCCAGTGGCTGGAAACGGCATATCAAGAGCGCGATCCCTGGCTCTATTGGCTCAGGTCGTCGCCGTATTTCGAGGGGCTGCGCGATGACCCGCGCTACCACAACCTGGTGCAACGCATGAACTTCCCCGACTGATGACCGGGACCCTGCCCGTCACTGCCCTCAGCTGTCCCCTGCAGGTGCCAAAGTCGTAGCCTAGCGAACCGCGCGTGGCGCCTGGCTCGTGGCTACCGGCTCGCGTTCACGGCAAGATGGCTTCCAGAGCGTGATTGCGGTCTGGGCGCGTGCGCCCTAGGTTTTAACAACCGGGATTACACCGTACCCCATTGTCGCGCCGGCGTCACCTGCGAGGTGACGCTCGAATAAGCCCAAGCGCGTCCATGATTGAGTTGCGCGTCCTCGGCTCGCTGGATCTACGGGGATCGGAGGGAGAGACACTTCTCTCAGTCCTCGCGCAGCCGAAGCGCGTCGCGCTGCTCACCTACCTTGCCGTCGCCAGCCCTCACGGATTTCAGCGGAGAGACAAGCTGCTGGGGCTCTTCTGGGCGGAGCGTGACCAGGAGCATGCCCGGGCGGCGCTGCGGACGGCGATGTACTTCCTGAGGCAGTCGCTGGGGGAAGAGGTGGTCGAGAGCCGTGGGGATGAGGAGGTGCGGCTGGCGGAGGGTGCGCTGTGGTGCGACGCTGTGGCGTTCGAGGCGGCGCTGGAGGCGGGCGAGCTGGAGAAGGCCCTGGAGCTGTACCGAGGGGATTTGCTCGAGGGCTTCTACATCTCCGAGGCGCCGGAGTTCGAGAGGTGTCTGGAGGGTGAGCGGTTGCGGCTGCGGGAGCTGGCGGCGGAGGCGGCGTGGGGGCTGACGGCGGCGGAGGAAGGGAAGGGGAACGGTGTGGAGGCGGCGCACTGGGCACGGCGGGCGGTGGCGATCACGCCGGATGACGAGGGCGCGCTACGGCGGCTGGTGGAGCTATTGGATCGGGTAGGGGACCGGGCGGGAGCGGTGAAGGAGTACGAGGCGTATGTGCGGCGGCTGGCGCACGAGTACGATCTGGAGCCGTCGGCCGAGACGCAGGCGGTCATCGCTTCGATCCGGGAGCGGAAGTCCGCGGGTGGCGCTGGCTGTGAGGAGCGAGCCGGGGTCACCGCGCCGCAACCTCGAGCGCGTTCGGCGAGAGCCGTGCCCGAGCCCTTATTCCGCCTGGACCATCACGCGCGGCCGCGGCGTTTGGCGCAGATGGCAACGGTTGGGTACTATGGGCTCGTCTGCCTCGCCGTGCTGGCGGCAGGCCGTACGGTCACGCTGCGCCTCGGACTTCCTGGCTGGTTCTTCTGGGGCACGCTGGTTGTGCTCGTTGGCTACCTACCGATCGTACTAGCCACTGCGCTCGTCCAGGGTCCTCCTGCAACAACAGGCGTTGCGCCTGAGCGGCGCATACGCCGGGTCTTGACCTGGCGCAACGTCGTCCCGGCTGGGATGGCTCTGGTCGCGCTCTGGGGACTCGTGGCGGCCGGCTGGCTGCTGTTCGTCGGCGGGCCGGCCCGGGAAGGGCCTGGGAGTGCGGGCACGGACCGGGAGATCCGGCGGATCGCCGTGCTCCCCGCGCTGTGCCTTCCCGCGGACCCGGACCAGGAGTACTTCGCCGACGGTATGACCGATCAGCTCATCAACAGCCTGCGCAAGATCCAGGTCCTCCAGGTCATTTCTCACAGGTCCGTGATGCGCTACAAGGGGACTGACAAAACCCTGCCGGAGATTGCCCAGGAGCTCGATGTCGATGCGGTGGTCGAAGTCTCCGTGTTCCGAACCGGGGATCGGGTGCGGATCAATGCCCAGCTGATCGGGGCGGCGACGGGCCGGCAGCTGTGGGCGCGGAGCTACGAGCGGGATATGCGAGGCGTGCTGGCCCTGCAGAATGAGGTGGCTCGGGCCATCGCCCGAGAGATCCGGGTGACGCTCACGCCAGACGAGGAGGCGCGGCTGGTTGCCACGCGGCCGGTCCATCCCGGGGCCCAGGAGGCGTACCTCAGAGGCAGGTTCTTCGCGAACCCGCTGACCCCGATGGCCAAGGAGAAGGGGATCGACTACCTGCGCCGAGCGATCGAGCTGGACCCTCAGGACCCGCGGCCCTACGCCGCGCTCGCGAATGCCTACTGCCTGATTGGGATGGGCTTTGCGGACTGGCTACCACGCCAGGCGGCTTACGACCAGGCGGAGGCGGAGGCGGTCAAAGCGATCGAGCTCGACGAGGGGCTGGCCGAGGCTCATGCGGTCTTGGGACTTGTCAGGCTCTTCCGCGACTGGGACTGGCCAGGCGCGGAGCGAGAGCTTCGACGTGCGATCGAGCTCAACCGGAGCTCCGCGTTCGCCCACTGGGGCTACGCGCAGTACTTGGAGGCCGTGGGGCGGCTGGATGAAGCGATTGCGACAAACAGACACGCTCATAGGCTCGATCCTTTGTCACCGACCATCAGTAGCGGCTTGGCGGTGCGCTACTACGTGGCGGGGCAGCACGACCAGGCGATAGCAGAGACCCGCAGGATGCTTGAGCTGGATCCTAACCAGCCAGTGGCCCTCTGGATCCTGGGCGCGGCGTATGAGCGGAAGGGAATGTATGATGAGGCGATCGCGGCGCAGCGCAGGGCTGTCGAGCAGAATCATTCCTTCTCGGTATTACTCGCCGTCACGTACGCGGCGGCGGGCAGGCCTGGGGAGGCTCGCAACCTGCTCGCTGAGTTGGATGAGCAGAAGAAGCAGAGGAACGCCTTATTCGCAGCACAGACCTATGCCGCCCTGGGCGAAAAGGATCGTGTGTTCGAATGGCTGGAGACAGCGTATCAGGAGCGCGACCCCTGGCTGCCTTGGCTCAGATTGTCACCCCACTTCGAGGGGCTGCGCGATGACCCGCGCTACCAAGACCTGGTGCGGCGTATGAACTTCCCGGACTGACGACCGGCGTCCTACCCGCCTTTGTGCAAGCCCTGCCGTTGCACTTGCCAGAGTTGTAGGCTTCCGAACCGTGCGCGGCGCTAGTCGAGCAGTCGTCGCCGGAGCAAGGACTTGCCACCTCTACGCGGCTGCAGCGGAGGGGCATACCCAGCTAGTTCCTGTATTTGCAAAACGAGAACCACGGGGTGCTGAGCCCACCGAACAGCGAGCAGTGGCACGAGACTGTGCTGGACTGGCTGCGGTGGATTACGCCGAGTAGAAGGAGAGCAGCCAGTAGGCGGATCTTGCGGTGATACTGCGCGCGGACGGTTGCGGGAAGGGTAAAGCTAAAACAATCAACAAGACAGTAAGCTGCTGCAACCGCCCGCCCTTCGTAGATTCCGATCGACGCCATGCAGAAGCCGAATGTGGTTAGGCCTATGTACCTACCCGCAACCTGACTCTGGACCATCACTCCATTGTTACGCCGGCGCCTCCGTGCAGGTAACGCTCAGATCACGATCGGGCGGGTCCTGAGCGCGAGCGGCTGCGGGGGAAACGGCGGAAGCGGTGTGCGCGCTAGCGGAGCGGGAGGAGCGTGCGGGGGACGGGTCGCCTACTGCTCATCTCTGAGCAGTTCGCCGGCAACGAGGTCCTCGAGCGTCTCCCGCCGCCGCACGACCCGGAACGCGTCGCCGCGGACCATGACCTCTGCGGCCCGCGGCCGCGAGTTGTAGTTGGAGCTCATCACGAAGCCGTAGGCGCCGGCATAGCCCACGGCGATGAGGTCGCCCTCGCGGAGCGGCGGGATCGGGCGTTCGCGGCCCAGGAAGTCGCCGGTCTCGCAGATGGGCCCGACGATGTCCGCCACGGTCGAGCCCGAGCGCCCACGGACCGGCTCGATGGGGTGGTAGGCATCGTAGTAGCTGGGACGGAGGAAATCGTTCGAGCCGGTGTCGGTCACATAGTAGAGCCGGTCGCCCAGCCGCTTGGTGTAGAGCACGGTAGCGAGCAGTACGCCCGCTGGCGCCACGAGCCAGCGGCCCGGCTCGAGCAGGCAGGTGAGCCCCAGCTCCGAGGAAATCTCTCCGAGCGGTCCGGCGAGGGTCGCAAGATCGAACTCCGCATCACCTTGTTGTTCCAGGCCGTAGCCGCCGCCGATATCGAAGTAACGGAGCGCGACACCGGTCTCGAGGACGCGGCGCGTTAGATCGGCGAGCCGGAAGATCGCCTCCCGATAGGGTGCAGCGGTCAGGATCTGTGAGCCGATGTGTGCGTCGATGCCGACGGGCTCCACGTGCTCCAGGCTCGCTGCCAGGTCGTAGAGATCGGGCGCGTCCTCCAGAGCGACGCCGAACTTGGTGCGATAGTGGCCTGTCTGGGTGTAGGCGTGGGTGTCGGGCTCAACGCCGGGGTTCACTCGGATGGCGACGGGCGCCTGCGTGCCTCGGGCGCCCGCTACATGGTCCAGCCGGCGCAGCTCACCCTCGGATTCCACGTTCACTATGAGCACCTCGGTGGTCAGCGCGGCCTCGAGCTCGTCCACGCGCTTGCCGACGCCGCCGAAGATGATGTCGGTACCCTGAAACCCGCTCAGCTGGACCCGGTAGAGCTCGCCGACCGAGACAACGTCGGCGCCGGCGCCGAGGCTCCGCATCAGACGGAGCAGCCTGAGGTTGTGGTTGGCCTTGACGGAGTAAAAGACCCGGGACTCGATGCCGGCGAACGCGCCGCTGAACGTCTTGTAGCGCTGCCGCACCGCGGTTTCGCTGTAGACGTAACAGGGTGTGCCAACCTCGTCCGCGATTTGGGACAGCGGCACGCCCTCGCAGTAGAGCTCGCCGTCCCGCTCGTGGAATATGGACCCACCACCGCTCGGAGCGTTCATCGTCAGTCACCCGGCCAACGGATAGGCTTCATGCTGACACTCAGACCGATAGACGTATCTATCCCATTTTTAACCACATAGATCGCGTTGCCTTACACCCGTTCTATGGCCGCGACGCGCTAGTCCGAACCCCTGTAACCAGGGCCTCGCACGACGCGACCCGGGAGGGCGCCGGTGTGCTCGCCGTCCTTCAGCACCTGCTCGCCGTTGACGAACAGGTGGATGACCCCGGTGGCGAGCTGGTGGGGGCTCTCGAAGGTCGCGTTGTCCCGGATCTCGGCGGGGTCGAAGACGACGACGTCGGCGTAGTAACCGACCTCGAGCTGGCCACGACGCAGGATCCCCAGATTCGAGGCCGGCTGCGAGGTGAGCCGACGGATCGCCTCCTCCAGCGGGATGATGCCTTCGTCGCGGACGTACTTGCCGAGGAGCCGGGCGAAGTTGCCGTAGCCGCGCGGGTGGGGCTGCGAGTTCAGGAACACCCCCTCAGGTGCCACCGCCGCGCCGTCCGACCCGAAGCTGA
Source organism: Gemmatimonadota bacterium (assembly GCA_039586495.1). Taxonomy (GTDB): domain Bacteria; phylum Gemmatimonadota; class Gemmatimonadetes; order Palauibacterales; family KS3-K002. Next base: position 14,893 of record JBDHKG010000059.1, read on the forward strand.
CCCAGGGGATCGTGATCTTCTTGCGGACGTTGTCCTCCGACATGGTGAAGAAGACGCAACCGACGCGGCTGTCGTCCTGGATGACGAGATCCATCGCCGTCTCCTCGGGCGAGGTCCCGCGCATCGCCGCGACCTCGGCCAGCGTCCTCCCGGTCAGGTACCTGAGCGAGTCGGTCCTGAAGCTGACGAGCAGGACGTTGTCCGGTGTGCCGGCGTTGAGGTAGGTGTTTTCCCAATCCGCGCTCGGCGTAGTCATCTCCCGCATCACCCGCGCGCGAATCTCCGGATCCTTGAGCCGCTCGACCCAGGCGTCGTGTCCGCCCTCCTGCACCCAGGGTGGCATGGTCGCGTTGAGGCCGGTGGAGCTGGCGTGATAGGTGTACATATCGGCGGTGATTCGGAGTCCCTCCGCACGAGCCGCCTCGACCCGCTCGATCAGTTGATCCAGCTTGCCCCAGTTCCTTCGGCCCGAGGCTTTCAGATGGTAGATCTCGGCGGGCACATCGGCCTCGCGGGCGATGGTGATCAGCTCGTCCAGCGCCTCGAGCAGGTTGTCTGCTTCGTTACGGATGTGCGAGATGTACATGCCGCCGTACTCGCCGGCGACCTGGGCGAGTGCGACGAGTTCATCGGTATCCGCGTAATAGGCGGGCGTGTAGATGAGCGCGGAGCTCAGGCCGACGGCGCCTTCCTCCATGGCCTGGCGGACGAGGGCCCGCATCTCGTCGAGCTCCTCGGCAGTTGGTGGGCGGTCCTCGTAGCCGATCACGTAGACTCTGGCCGTCGTCGCGCCCATGAACGAGGCCACGTTGGGCGAGACGCCACGCTCCTCCAGGTACTCGAGGTAGTCGCCGAGGGTGGTCCAGGTGACGTCGTACTGGGTATTGGTCTGCCGCTCCTGCATCCGTCGCTTCATCTCCGCGTTCAGCGGGCCCATCGATGTTCCCTCGCCCAGGACTTCGAGGGTCACGCCCTGGCGGATGTCGCTGAGGCCGCGGCCATCCTGGATCAGCGACGCGTTGGCCGAGCTGAGCATGTTGATGAAGCCCGGTGTAACGGCGAGCCCCTCCGCGTCGATCTCCGTGCGACCGCGCATGCCGTCGAGCGTTCCGATGGCGGCGATGGTGTCGGCGTCGATCGCCAGGTCAGCGACGAACGGGGTTTCTCCGCTACCGTCGTAGATCGTGCCGTTGCGGATGATGACATCATAGTCCGCGGCAGGTGCGCAGGCTGCAGCGAGGGACACCAAGGCGATAACAGTGCGGTTCATGATCTGGCGCATTCTCTCCCTCCGGGATCTTCCAGCGGCGTTGGATTCGCCGGTCGCCGCTCTATCCAAAACAGGGCCCGAGACGACGTGGGCTCAGCCCCTCTGACGCAGGTTAGCGGCGCTGGGGCACGGTTGTGAAGGCAGATGGCATGGCACGGTACAGCCAATGCAACATGTGGCGCCCCAGGTGCCGGATCAAGTGGGTCGGGCATGCCTGACCTCCTGTCCCTCGGGGCTTCGCGATATGCTCGTCGGAATGCCCGATGCCTGCTGTACCTGTCCGGGAGTTGCACTGGGGGGCCCACGTGACCTCCCATAGATCGTGGCCGTGGTTTGGGCTCGACGACGACCGTCGACGCGCACCTGACGTAACGGCTCGTAGTTGCTGCAGGCGGGACGCGCTGCTAGCATGCTGATAGTGCGCAGACGGTGCGAGTCAGGACACGTGCGGGCGCTGCGGCAGCGGTTGTGGAGGGCGGCTGTGCCGAGGTTTTACCGGTTCGTTTCTCTGAAGCTGTGGTTTCTGATCGGCGGCTTGGTCGCTGCCGCATCCTACGGGTGCGGCAGCAGCTCCTCCGAGCCTGCGGAGCCCGATGTGCCGACCGTAGACTCCATCACGGTCGAGGTGGAGACGGTCGGGCCAGGCAGCTCCTTCACTACGCCGCACGAGGCGCTGGTGGGGTTGGCGGCCGAGGTCGCGCCGCCGGAGTTCGCGGGGGAGATCGAGTGGACGGTGGTGGACGAGCCGGCGGACTACGTACGGACGCCGGTGCCGCAAACGGCGCTGGAGGGTGCGGAGACCTGGTTCCTGGTGCCAAGACCCAACGCGACACGTTGGGCGTCGGTCCCCTGTCCCGGCGCGCTGAGCCAGAAATCGCTGGCGCTGGAGATCACGGCGCGAGCGGCGACCGCGGCTGACACCGTTGTATCGGAGCCTGAGGACGTCAGGCAGGACGAGATCGACACGGTTCGGCAGGAGTACGTCGATCTCGGGCGGCGCACGTTCCCGGGTCGTGACAGGTTCGAGCCGCGCTCGAGCCCCCATTTCAAGCCCTCCGAGCTGAACCCGACGGGCGACTACAACGTCTACTGGGCGGAACAGCGGATGCTGGACGGGCTCGAGGCGCTTCGCGCCATCATGGCGGAGAGGTTCCAGCAGGCCGGCCTGCCGTTCGATGGCCTGATCCTGACCAGCGTGTTCCGGAACCCGGTGCACCACTCCTATCACGCGGGGCTCAGCACAACAGAGAGCCGGCATCAGTACGGGCTGGCCGCCGATATGCGCATCTGGGGCCACGGCATGACGCGGGAGGAGTACTTCTACGAGCTGAGGGACGCCGCCCACGACGACGCGGTGGGCGCCTGCTTCGAGCCGGAGGAGCTGATTCGCCGGGGGAGCAGCGATGGCCAGACGCTCACCCACGCGCATGTCGATTGGCGCGAATCCTGTCCCACGGGCTGGTGAATCCGATGAGCAAGAACTCCTGCAAGCTGTTGACACTGACGTTGCTCGCGTTGACAGGCGCCGCTTGCACGCCGAGAGCGCGGGCCGAGGCGGAGGCTGAGGCACAGGCAGATTCGATCGCCGTCTGGACCGAGATCCTGCGGAGCGGCACGCTCGTGCAGCGGGTCGAGGTGGCGGGGAAGCTCGCGGCCGAGGACCCCGCGACCCTGCCACCGGCGACCCAGGAGGCCGTCGTCGCCGAGCTGGTTCGCGTGGGCGAGGCATTGCTCTACGACCGGCCGATCGAGGGTCTGGACGAGCTGGACTCGGAGAGCTTCGGCGAGTACTACCTCGACCTCGCGGTCACGGCGGCCGGCTTCGGCAGCCCGGAGGCGAACCGCGCGCTGGTCCTGTCCGTCGGCGTCTCGCGCGGCATGCAGCGCCGTGTGGCGCGCCTGGGGGATGAGGCGATCCCGATGCTGACCGAGATGATCGCGCGTGACTACCAGCCCGCTGACGCGCTCGAGACCCTGGCGCTTGCCTGGTTCTGGGCCGACACCACGGGCGCGCCGCTCTCGGACGAATCCCGGCGAGTCATCCTCGGGCAACTCACTTCAGCGACAGGGAGCGAGCGCTACAGCCTGCGACGCGCGGCGGCCACGGCGCTGGAGCTCACGGGCGATCCTGCGTTTCTCCCGCTGGCCGAGCGCTTTCGGACCTCCGCTCTGGAAGCGGGCGAGCGGCTGATCGCCGCGGATCTGGAGGCCGATGCGATCCCGGCCCTGGAGGCCGCGGCGGCCGCTCTCGCGGCGGAGGAGCTTGCGGCCCGCTCGCAGCGGCTGCTTCAGCTGACCTGCCTTGACGCCGCGGGCGGGCCGAAGATGGATGTCTGCGGCTGGCTGGGGGAGCAATTCGACCGCGCTCTTGAGGATCTGCGGGCGGGTCGTGCCGCGGCGGCCAGGGAAGCGTTCGAGGCGATCGTCCGGCGCGCCGCTGAGGCTGGCGCGGCCGGGGCCCTCAGCGAGGATGAGGAAGCTCTGATCGCCGGCGGCGCGCGGAAGGTCCTCCGGCGCCTGTAGCGACCCTCAACGCGCTTGGCGGGAGAGGACCCTCCCGTTCAGCTTCCCGGTGAACTCGCCGCTCTCGATGGCGAAACCCCCGTTCACCAGCACGTGGACCATGCCCTGGGCGAGCTGGTGCGGATCGTCGTAGGTCGCCGGGTCGCGCAGGCGCTCGAGGTCGAAGACGACGATGTCCGCCGCCGCTCCGGGCGTCAGGTAGCCGCGGTCGTCCAATCGGAAGACCGTGGCTGACAGCCCGGTCATGCTGCGGATCGCGGTGCCCAGGTCGATCACGCCGCGTTCCAGGACGTACTTGCGGATCTTGCGCGGAAACGTCCCGTAGCTTCGCGGATGCGGCTTGCCCACGCCCATGCGCTCGAGGTCGCCGTCCGAGCAGGTCATCGTCCAGGGCTGGCTCATGAGGAGCTCGACGTCCTCGGCCTTCATGTTGAAGGAGATGAAGCCTGCGCCGCCGGTCTCCAGCAGCTCGATAGCGAGATCCACGGGTCCCAGGCCGCGCTCCTCCGCCACCTCCTCCAGGGTTCGGCCCTCGATCGACGGATCCGGCTCGTAGCGCCGGAAGCTGAGCCGTGCGGCGCCGCCGCGCCGATCGAGGTTCTCCAGCATGTCGCCCCGCAGACGCCGAAGCGCCTCCGGGTTCTCGATGCGCGCGCGCAAGGAATCCCGGCCGCCGACCAGCGCCCAGCGCGGCACCAGCGCGCCGGTGATGCCGGTGCCCGACGCCTCGTACGGGTACTGGTCGGCCCAGACCTCGACGCCCGCGGCACGGCCCCGCTCGATGCGCTCGACGAGCGCTGAGGAATAGCCCCAGACCCGGGGGCCGAGCGCCTTGATGTGCGTGACGATCCCCGGTATGGCGGCCTCGCGGGCGATGCGGATGACCTCGTCGACCGCAGCGACGACGCCGATGTTGTAGTCGGCCTCATCGCGGATATGGCTGGTGTAGAGGCCGCCATAGTCGCCGACGACCTTGGACAGCTCGACGACCTCGTCCGTGGTCGCGTAGCTGCCCGGTGAGTAGTAAAGGCCGCTCGACATCCCGTAGGCGCCCTCTTCCATCGCCGCGCGGACCAGAGCCCGCATCTGCTCAAGCTCCTGCGGCGTCGCCGCCCGGTCCTCCATTCCGAGCACCTCGCGGCGGACCGAGCCGTGACCGATGAGCAGCGCCACGTTGACCCCGACGCCGTGCTCCAGTAGCCGCTGTCTCTGCTCCAAGATCTAGCGGGCCGCCGCCGTCAGGGTTGACGATGACGGTGGTGAGCCCCTGCGCGAGTAAGGGTTCCGCCGAACCCAGTTCGGCGGTGGCCAATCCCGGGCCGGCATGCGTGTGCACATCGATGAAGCCGGGTGCCACGTACAAGCCGCTGGCATCGATAACGCGGCGCGCCCGGACGTTCTGCAGGTCGCCGACGGCGGCGATCCGGTCGCCGGAGATGGCGACGTCGGCGTAGTACCACGGGTTTCCGGTGCCGTCTACCACGCGCCCGTTCCGTATCAGCAGGTCGTACGGCTGCTGCGCCGCCGCCGACAGCGGCAGGGCGGGGAATAGTGCGATAAGAAAGACGCATGCCTTTGTCCGTATCATCTCTGCCTCCCAAGCATAAGAGCCAAGCTGCAGCTGGGTTGGATCGTCGCCGTACGACGATCAAGCAACAAAGAGCCCCGGCGCCTAGCGACGCCAGGGCTCATATCAACACCTTGGCGGGCGGCGGGATCGGGGCCCCGACCCCGCCGGCCTCTCGGGACTACTCGGGCAACCTGCCCGAGAGGACCAACGTGGGACCCTTGCCGGCGGCGCCCGCCCTCGGCTCCAGCGTCAGCTGAATCTCACTGAACTGGGACAGGTCAATTGCACCGGTCAGCTCCAGAACCTTCGTCGCCTGGAGGATCTGGGTCCCCGTCATGAATTCCACGTGCACTACCGAATCGGCGTCCGTGATGGACTCGTACCCCGGTTTGGGCCCCGTGAGCGGGCCGACGGATGTCGCCCCACCCTCGGCATCCACGAGCCAGACCTCGTAGACGTAGCCCGGTGGCGGGCGGCTCAGTCGCCGGAACTGGAGGCCCAGGAACTCGTGGCCTGGCTGCTCCTCCCAGACGGCACCGTCACCGGAGCCCGATATGCGGAAGGTTCGCGACCCGGGGGGATCCGCTAGATCCAGCGCGCCGAGCTTGAAGTCCTCGGCGGAGATGAAGATGTCGTCCGCCGGGTCCTCCGGCGTTCCGCTCTGATCCAGGAACTGGGCCCACAGCACCGGATCGGTCGCGCTTCCCGAGACGCCGGGCTTCGCCAGTACCACGTGCGTGAACCCGCCCAGGCTCTGCGGGTCGATCATGAGGTTCCGGAGGATGAACGCATGGCGCACGTTCGATGCCGCGACACCCAGGAAGGTCGCGCTGCGCGTCGTGTCGCCAGGGACGTCCACCTCGGACTGCTGGCCCAACGTGTCCGTGACGATGATCGTCTCGATCTGGAAGTAGTCCGCCATCGCCGCGATGCTGTTGCCCGTCTCGACGTTCAGCAGCCACGCCTCGTACGGTACGTCGCCTGCCAGCGGCTCGAGGTCGCGAATCTCGTAGCGGATCCGGCTCGGCGCTCCGGATACACTCGGCAGATCCAGAGCCGCTTCGCGGTGCGCCCACACCGGGAAGGGCGCGAACCCGTTCGGGATCGGGTTGCCGCTGGGATCCAGATCGACGCCCAGCTGAATGCGAATGACCGGCGGGCCGGAAGGCGGTTCACCCGGATTCGCCGGTTCCCCCTCGTACACCACGATGTAGTTGTACTGCGGGACGACGCCCCTGCGCAGCTCGTTCAGCGCCGCGATCGAGGAGTCCGGCACGTTCACCGAGCCCGTGTACCACGGCCACGGGGTCCCCATGCAGAAGTCCGCCGTGATGCGGCCGTCAGCGTTCGCCGTCACCGGCCCGAGGTACCACGGATTGGGAGGTGGGTCGGGGATAGGATTAAGGACGCACTCGGGCCTGCCCCCCGCGGGCCACGTGAGGTCGGTGGGCGGATAGCCGCCGGGCGATCCGTCGAGCGGTGCCAGACTGTCAGGCTCGGTGACCTCGCCCTCGAGGAGGAACTCTACCGCATCGAGGACCCCGTTGACGTGAGTGGCAAGTCGCTCGAGCGCGTACGTGTACGTCGCTACAGGCTCCAGCCCATCCCACCTCATGTAGAAGTCCCACATGTCGTCACCGTATCTTTCGGGCCCCCAAAAGTAGGCGAACTGGGTGACGAAGCCCTCCGGCGCGTAGACGGGAGCGAGCGCTGGGAGTCGGGGATCTTGACCGGCGATGCGCACGCCTGTGTGCACATAGTAACGTGTATAGGTCGTGCTGTAGTAGCCGTCCGCCGCCTCACGCTGGAAGACATCGTTGTTGCCCGCGGTGTCGACGACGAGCTTGAAGTTCTCGAGTGTGAGGCCCCCGCTCGGCACGCCTCCAGCGGCTGCGACGTCGAGAGCCACCTCGGGCGCCGGGAGGCCGACGCGATGCTCGTTTGGATCGGTGAGGTCCTCGCAGGCGGCGACCCCGAGGCCCAGGGCCGCGGCGAGCGCCAGAGATATGTGGGTATCAAACCGCCTTACCAGGTTCATGTCTGCCTCCCGCTAGCGGCCCGCACCGGGGATATACGTGAATCCCACGCTCAACCGCAGGTTGTGGATCGTGCTCTCCTTGTCCGGTGGCACTCTACCCGGCTCGGGAAACCGGGGTTCAGCCAGGAGGGGGTTGGAGAGATTGAACCAGTCACGGTCGTAATCCAGGAAGACCATGTCACGGATCTCGACGCAAACACCTGCGCTCTCGCTGAGGGCGTAGCTGGCGCCGAGGCCCAGGTTCAAGCTGAAGCCGTCACGCGACTCGTCGCTCCGGTTCTGCTCCGGGTCGAGCGTGAAGGCGTAGTATCCGATCCCGCCGACGACGTGCGGCTCGATCTGACCGACCACCTGCGAGAACTGGGCCTGCAGGCCGACGACGTAGCTGGTCATGCGCTGGGCCGGCTGGTGGAACTCTGTTTCCGTGCCGAAATCCAGACGTACCAGGGGGAAGAACGTGGGATCGGTCTTCGGCCTGGCCACCTGACCGTAGAGCCCAAGGGCCAGGCTCGACGTCACGTAATAGCTGGCATCCAAGGCGCCCACAACGGAGGTTTCGAGCGCGCTCGACTCCGCGAACGTCTGGATGCCGAGGTTCGCGGAAAGCCGATAACGGCCAACCTCGGTTTGCGCACTGGCCTCCGCGGCTCCGACAAGAACGAAGAGGCAGGCGCCCAACGGTAGCATGAGCTTCTGCATGGCCGGGCCTCCCTTAGAATCCGAAAGCGAGCGAGAAGTGCTGCGTCTTGTCCAGATCGCGTGAACTCGCGGTCGAGCAGCGGGATGCGGAGTCCGAGGCCGCCGGCAAGGCCGTCCCCAAACTCCCACGGCGCGCGACTCTCGTTCACAAACCGCTTGCCGCCCCGCACGTAGAACAGCCTGCGGAAACCGTACTCGAGCCCCAGGCTGGTCTGAATGTTGGTGTCGATGCCGTCGAGCACCTGGGCGTACGCTTGGAGATCGTGGTCGGCGTTGGGCCCGAATAGCGCTTCAGGTGTGCCCAGCAGTGAGCTGCGGACGGAGAATCGCAAGGTCGTGGGTAGCTGCATCTTCCTCGTATCGTGGCGGACCGTGCGGTCGCCCGCTGCGGGGAACGTCTCACGCTCCTCAGGCACGTACGCTGAGACCAGCCCGCCCTCAAAGCGACCTTCGGTTCCCAGGTTCGCGACGGAAGCGCCGAGCGTCAGGCCGTAGACCCCGACATCGAAGGTCGCGCCGACGTCGAGCCCCAGATACTGGGCCTTCGCGAGATCGATCCCCTCCTCGACGTACTTGCCCGCGGCTCCGATCGCGAGGCGATCCGTCACGCGAAGCGCGTAGTGCAGCCCGACGGCAAGGCCGCGCCATTCGACCACGGCGCCGAAGGACGGGTCGTTGCCGTCGGGATAGGCCTCCGTCGTCCGCTCGACCTCGCCAGAGGTGAAGTACGAGACGCTCGCGCCGAACGCGCCATCCCCGACCGGAAGCACCACTCCGCCGAAGGTATGGCGCAGCCCGCTGCCGCCGTAGAGATCCGCCGTGCTGAAGCCGATCGCGACGCCCTCAACCGCGGCGATCGATGCGGTGTTCCAGTAGAGGGCGCTCAACCCCGGCTCGAGGGCAGCGCCGGCGCCACCCAGGGCCATCGCCCGGGCACCAACGCCGATCTCCAGGAAGTTGGCGCCGCGGGTCCCCACACGGGAGATCTCGTCCCCGGACCTCGGCTCCATCAGGTCGCCTACGTTCTGGGCACGAAGGGGTGCGCTTGACAGGATCGCCAAGCCGACCGCGATCGCAAGTGCTCTATAGATCATGATCCACCCTCACCGGATGATGATGAACTTGCCGAGCTTCTTCGCGTTGCCGCCCGCCGGGCCGGTCCCCTGCACGACGTAGAGGTAGAGACCTGCCGACAATTCGTTGCCTTCCCGGGTGCGGAGGTTGTAAAACAGGTCGCCGTTCCCCAAGAGGTCCTCCGGCCCCCAGGTCATCTCCTGCACGAACTGGCCCGCCGCCGTATAGATCCGGATCCGCCCTTCAGGCGGCAGATTCGTGAACAGGATGCGCCGCGTACCCGTTTCCTGTTCGTAGACGGAGTACATGATGTACGGGTTCGGCACGACCCGAACGTTGCGCAGTCCGTCTTCGTCAAGCGCGGTGATGTCTTCGCCCACGGTCGGCGGAACCACATTGAACTCGAA
>JBDHKG010000154.1:0-4798 GCA_039586495.1 Gemmatimonadota bacterium
GGCGGAGCCTGCCGCGGAGGAAGCGGCGACGCTGGAGGCAGAGGCGAAGCCTGAGGCCGAACTCCCGGCAGACGTCGAGGCCGAAGCGGAAGTCGAGGCTGAGGCAGCGGCGGAGGTCGAGGCTGAGGCAGCGGCGGAGGTCGAGGCTGAGGCAGCGGCGGAGGTCGAGGCCGAGGCAGCGGCGGAGGTCGAGGCCGAGGCAGCGGCGGAGGTCGAGGCCGAGGCAGCGGCGGAGGTCGAGGCCAAGCCTAGGGCAGAGGCAGAGACGGAAGTCGAGAGCGGAGCTGAGACCGAAGTGGAGACGCAGGAGCTTGAGGCCGGTGGCGAGGCGGAGGCCGAGGTCCAGGCGGAGGCCGAAGCCGAGCCGTTGCAGGTCGAGGGAGCCGAGGTCGAGGCTGACGAGCCTGGCAAGAATGAGGGCAAGGCCTTGAAGAAGAAGTCGGAGAAGAAGTCGGAGAAGAAGTCGGAGAAGAAGTCGAAGAAGAAGTCGAAGGAGAAGTAGTCACACCCGTATGCGAGTGTATGGTGAGGGGGCGGGGTCTTTCGCCCCCTCGCTTGTTATGGGGCGGCCGTTGTGCGAGTCGGCTCGGTTCCGCCGCTTCCGCCCCGGTCTTTCCGGCAGACCCGGAGTGATCTAAGATGCTGTCGATGAATCGCGCCAGCTTACAGACCTGGATGTGGCGGATCACCGGCGCCATGACGCTCTCGGTCGCGGGCCTCGGGCTAACCTGTGCCAGTGCTCGCGGGCCCGCGGGTGTGGAGCCTGGCGGAGCACCGCCGTCCGCCGACCCGGCGCGGCGGGCGCGTGAGCGAGAAGCCGCGCGCGTCTATCGCCTGGCGCAGGATGAGTTTGAGGCCGCTGACTACGTGGCCGCCGAATCGTTGGCCGCCGAGCTGGTCGAGGAATACGGCGACACTGAGTGGCTGGGACCGGGGCTGCTTCTCTCCGCGCGTGCCTCTTTGGAGCGCAATCTGCCGGAGGAAGCGCGCCTCAGGGCGGGCCGCTACCTGAAGCTCTTCCGCGCCTCGGATCCACGCCGCGCTCCAGCTCTCACGCTCGTCGCGACGACCCTCTATCTGGAGGGCCATCCCCTGGAAGCGGCCGACAGCCTGCTGGCCACGCCGGTGGACCTGGGCGACGTCCGGGAGGAGGCAGCGCAAGTCGCGCGGCAGGTCGTCTCCGATCTGGGCCTGGGGGAGATCGAGGCGGTGACCGCACGCTGGCCGCCGGAGCATCCGCTGCGGTCCGTCTTCGAGGTGGAGCGGGCCTCACTGCTCCTGTCCGCTGGGGAGACGGATCGGGGCCGCGAGATCGCCGAGGGGGCGCTGCGCCTGGACCCGCTGGAGCCCGAGCGCAACCGTGCCAGGCGAATCGCTTCGGGCGAAGTCGAGAGCCAGAGTTGGCAGCCGACGATCGGCGTGATCCTTCCGCTGAGCGGGCCACTGGCGGCGTACGGTCGCATGGCGGAGGAGGGGATCCGCCTTGCCGTCGACGAGTACAACCACCGCCACTACGACGAGGTGACCCTGGTTGTCAGGGACGATGTGGACGACTACGGGCGCGACGGAGAGCTGGTCCGGGAGCTCGAGCGTCTGGGCGTCGTGGCGATCGTTGGACCGTTACGCAGCGAGGGGCTCGAGATCGCTGCGCGTGCCCGCCGCGATAGCGATCTGCTGATCGTCAGCCCGACGGCGCTGGAGAACCTGAGCTTCCGGCGCAACACGTTCTCCCTCTGGAGCACCACCGAGCGTGTCACCCGTGGTGCTCGAGCGCTGGCTGGCTTCGCCGTCAGGGATCTGCAGATCCGCCGTTTCGGGGTGATGTACCCGAGCACGGAGGAGGGTCGGATGCAGCTCGCGGCCTTCGCCGACGGTGTGCGGGCGCGTGGCGCGCAGGTCGTCGCGTCGATCGCCTACGAGGATACGGCGACGACGTTCCAAGAGCCGCTTTCCTTCCTGGGGGCCGCGCACCCCCAGGCGATCTACGCGCCGGCCAGCACATCACGCAGTGTGATCCAGCTGGCACCGCAGTTCTCGTACTATGGACTCAGAGGCGTTCAGGTTCTGGGTGACGCGGAGTGGTCGGCGCCTGAGGTGCTGCGCCTGGTGGAGCCGCGCTTCATCGACGGAACGGTGGTCTCCACGTTCTTGGATCGCTCCAGCCCCTCGGTCCGCTGGCAGGAGTTCGTCGAGCTATATGAGCGGACGTACCGCAAGGGGTTGCAGGGCAGCCTGGTGCCGGCGCTGGCTTATGACGCGACCCAGCTGATCCTGGCGGCTCTGCCGTGGGGTTTCCCGCGTCGCTCGGCGATCGCCAGGTCGTTCCGCGAGATCCGTGGCCTGCCGGGCGCTACAGGCGTCTTCACGGTGGAACACGAGGCTGTCACGCGCCGTCCCTTCTTGCTGCAGTTCGAGGATCGGCAGCTGGTGCCGGCGTACGAGGAACTGCGGGGCGGCGAACGTATCAGCGGTGACCGGGAGTTGCGTCGATGACGATGCGGGAGAATCTCAGACGGTTGGAGGGGCTGCGGGCCCAGGCGGAGCTCGGCGGCGGCGAAGAGCGCATCAAGGCGCAGCACGGCAAGGGGAAGCTGACCGCGCGGGAGCGGCTGGATCTGCTGCTGGACGAGGGGTCGTTGCGCGAGTTCGACCGCTTCGTAACGCATCGTGCGACCGAGTTCGGATTGGCGGAGAGGAAGGTCCTCGGGGACGGTGTCGTCACGGGTATGGGACGAATCCACAGCCGCCAGGTGTTCGTCTTCTCGCAGGACTTCACCGTGTTCGGTGGCTCCCTCTCGGAAGCGCACGCCGAGAAGATCTGTAAGGTCATGGACATGGCCATGAAGGCCGGCTGCCCCGTGATCGGGCTCAACGACTCGGGTGGCGCACGGATTCAGGAAGGTGTCATGTCGCTCGGCGGCTACGCCGAGATCTTCTGGCGCAACACTCAGGCGTCGGGTGTCGTCCCGCAGATCAGCGCCGTGTTGGGGCCGTGCGCCGGCGGTGCCGTCTATTCGCCTGCCATCACCGACTTCATCTACATGGTCGATGGCACCTCCTACATGTTCGTCACCGGGCCCGACGTGGTGAAGACGGTGACGCACGAGGAGGTGGACTTCGAGCAGCTCGGCGGCGCCCAGATTCATGGCACGGCCTCGGGCATCGCCCACTTCGTGTGCGAGTCGGAGCCGGCCTGCCTGGAGAAGGTGCGCGAGCTCTTCCACTACATCCCGCAGAACAACATGGAGGAGCCACCGAGGGGGGCGGGTGACGATCCGCCGGATCGTGTGGATGAGGCGCTCCTCGACATCGTACCCGACAACCCCAACAAGCCGTACGACGTGCATGACATCATCTCCCGCGTCGTGGATGCGGGCAGCTTCTATGAGGTGCACGCCGACTACGCCAAGAACATCGTCGTCGGCTTCGCTCACCTGGGTGGGGGCACGGTAGGCATCATCGCGAACCAGCCCGCCGTCCTCGCCGGCGTCCTTCATATCGACAGCTCCATGAAGGGCGCCCGCTTCATCCGCTTCTGTGACGCCTTCAATATTCCGATCGTGACTTTTGAGGACGTTCCCGGCTTCCTGCCGGGCGTGGCGCAAGAGCACGGCGGCATCATCAAGCACGGGGCAAAGCTCCTTTACGCCTACTGCGAGGCGACGGTGCCCAAGCTCACCGTTATCCTGCGCAAGGCCTACGGTGGTGCCTACGACGTCATGAACTCCAAGCATATCCGCGGTGACTTCAACTTCGCCTGGCCGTCGGCGGAAATTGCGGTCATGGGGCCGAAAGGCGCGGTGGAGATATTGTTCCGGAGGCAGATCGCCGAGGCGGAGGACGCGGCGGCGGAGACCGAACAATTGATCGCTCAGTACCAGGAGCAGTTCGCCCACCCCTACATCGCGGCCGCTCGGGGCTACCTGGACGACGTGATTGACCCGCGCGAGACCCGGCCGCGCCTGATCGAGGCGTTGCAGATGACGCGGAACAAGCGGGAACCGGGGCCAGCGCGCAAGCACGGCAACATCCCCCTCTAATGCTGAAGAAGGTCCTCATCGCCAATCGTGGCGAGATCGCCGTTCGCGTGATCCGTGCGTGTCGCGAGCTTGGGATCGAGAGCGTCGCCGTCTACTCGGAGGCCGACCGCCTGGCCCCGCACGTCTGGCTCGCCGATGAGGCCTACGAGATCGGCCCGGCCCGTGCGGCTGAGAGCTATCTCTCCATTGTGCGCCTCCTTAACGCCGCTCAGAAGTCGGGCTGTGATGCGGTGCACCCCGGCTACGGATTTCTTGCCGAGAACGCCGACTTCGCTGCCACCTGCGAGGAGGCGGGCCTCGTGTTTATCGGGCCGAGCGCCCACACCATAGCGCTGATGGGGGACAAGACCGAGGCGCGCCGTACGATGGAGAGCGCCGGTGTTCCCGTCGTGCCCGGCACGAAGGAGGTGCTGGCCGACCTGGACGCTGTCCGCCGTGTCTGTCGTGAGATCGGCCTTCCCGTACTGCTGAAGGCGGCGGCGGGTGGCGGCGGCAAGGGGATGCGACGCGTCGAGCGGGAGCAGGACCTCAAGTCGGCGTTCGAGGGCGCGCAGCGCGAGGCGCAGGCGGCCTTTTCCGATCCGCGGATCTACGTCGAGAAGTTCCTTGATCGGCCCCGCCATGTGGAGATTCAGATTCTCGCCGACAGCCACGGCAACGTGATCCATCTCGGCGAGCGGGAATGCTCCGTCCAGCGGCGGCACCAGAAGCTGATCGAGGAGTCGCCCTCAGCGATCATGACGCCGGAGCTCAGACAG
>JBDHKG010000060.1:0-31347 GCA_039586495.1 Gemmatimonadota bacterium
CAGCTGGGCAACGGCGAGCCAAACGACAGCTACTCACCTCTGGCGGTGGTGGGCGGCCTGCAATTCGTCCAGATCAGCGCTGGGTCCGATCACACGTGTGGCGTCACGCGCGATGACCGCGCCTACTGCTGGGGGCGCAACCTCTACGGCGAGCTCGGCGTGCACCCGGACAGTGTGGACTGCGGTGCTTCCGTTCCCTGCAGTGCGGAGCCGGTAGCTGTCTCCGGTGGGCTCAGCTTCAGGTCGCTGGGGGCGGGCAGTGCTCACAGTTGTGGTGTCACCACGGATGGTGCGGCGTACTGCTGGGGAGGGAACTACGATGGCCAGCTTGGTGACGGTACCACGACCGCGAGCAGCATGCCCGTGCCGGTGTCCGGTGGCCTGAAGTTCTCGTCTCTGACCCTTTTCCTGCGTCACACCTGCGGGTTGACCCTGGACGGCGCGGCCTGGTGCTGGGGTTACAACAGAAATGGTCAGCTGGGTGATGGCACCACAATGAGTCGGAGTACGCCCGTGCCGGTTGCAGGTGGGCTGCGGTTCACCGCCATCAATGTCGGCTGGTCTCACACATGTGCGGTCACGGCCGACGGTGTGGCTTACTGCTGGGGTTTGAACGAGCACGGCGAGCTTGGCGACGGTACGACGGAAGACCGGCTGGAGCCAGTCCGCGTCGCCGCGCCGCCTGAGAGCAGGATCTGAAGTTGGCCCGGCCGGCCGGGCCCGGTAGCACTACGCCGCTCCGCGTCGGAAACCGGCTAGGGTGAGCCTCTGTCTAGCCGCTGGATTCTCATCTACAAGCGGATGATCAACGGATTCGTTGCCTTCACCCGAGGAGCACCGTACATTCGCGCCTGGTTTCGTCAATCCCTGACATCCATTTGACCTATCGATCGGAACATGGCTTCGAGGCAAGGACGCGTACTCGCGCTTGTGCTCGCCGTCGCGATGGTTGCGGCCTGCCGCGCTGCTGACCAAGAGCAGGCGGGGACGCCCGCGTCGTCGGGGCGGACCCAAGTCGTGCTGTTAGGCACCGGCACACCGAACGCCGAGCCCGACCGCTCGGGCCCGGCGGTCGCCGTCGTGGTGGACGAGACGCCCTACCTGGTCGATCTAGGGCCGGGCGTCGTGCGCCGTGCGGCCGCGGCACATCAAGCCGGCGTCGAGGGGCTAGCGGTCCCGAAGCTCAAGACCGCCTTCATCACCCACCTGCACACCGATCACACGCTGGGCTACCCCGACTTCATCTTCACGCCCTGGGTGCTCGAGCGTGACGTGCCGGCCGAGGTCTACGGGCCCAAGGGCACCCAGGCGATGACCGACCACCTGCTCGCCGCCTACGCGGAGGACATCCGGGTCCGCATCGACGGCCTCGAGCCGGCCAACAGCGAGGGCTACAAGGTCAACGTCCACGAGATCGAGCCCGGCCTCATCTACGAGGACGAGAGGGTGCGGGTCACCGCCTTCCGCGTGGAGCACGGCGGCTGGGCACAGGCCTTCGGCTTCCGCTTCGATACGCCGGATCGCAGCGTCGTCATCTCCGGTGACACGCGACCGATGCGCAGCATCGTCGAGCACTGCCGCGGGTGCGATGTGCTCATCCATGAGGTGTACTCGCAGGCGGGGTTCGAGCACCGCGCGCCGGAGTGGCAGCGCTACCACGCGAGCTCGCACACATCCTCGCTGCAGCTCGCGGAGCTGGCGGCGGAAGCACGGCCCGGCCTGCTCGTCCTCTACCACCAGCTGCTCTGGGGCTCGACGCCGGAGGAGCTGCTGGCGGAGATCCGGCAGGTCTACGACGGGCCGGTGGTCTACGGGGTCGATCTGGACATCTTCTAGACATAGACTGGACATTAAGTGAGTTTGTATAACCTACCTCAAATAAGGGGGTTACATGTCATTTACGACCACCCAACATGAGCTCACGCGCCGCCGTTTCCTCGGCTATTTCGCCGGTCTCGGGCTCTCGTCCACGCTGCTGCCGGGCGTGCTCTGGGCTCGATTGCAGGAGCAGGAGGAGCCGAAGATCAGCAAGGAGATGCTGGAGGACGCGGAGCGGGTTGCGGGTCTGGAGTTCACTGACGAGGAGCGCGAACTGCTGCTGCGTGGCGTGAACGGCCAGCTGGAGAGCTACGAGACGCTGCGCACGGTCGAGCTGGCGAACAGCGTGCCGCCGGCTCTGTATTTCAACCCGCTACCTGCGGGCATGACGCTTGATCGGACGCGGGGTCCGTCGCGACGGAGTCAGGTTCGCGTGGAGAGGGTACCCCCGGACCTGGAGGAGCTGGCGTTCTGGCCGGTCACGCACCTGTCACAGCTCATCGAGTCGCGGCGCGTGAGCTCGCTCGACCTTACACAGATGTACTTGAGCCGGCTGAAGCAGTACGGGCCGAAGCTGGAGTGCGTGATCACGCTGACCGAGGAGCTGGCCCTGGCGCAGGCGCGGCGTGCGGATGAGGAGATCGCGGCGGGCCACTACCGCGGGCCGCTGCACGGCATCCCGTGGGGCGCGAAGGATCTGCTGGCGGTGCGGGGCTACAAGACCACCTGGGGTGCGATGCCGTACCAGGAGCAGGTGATCGACGAGGACGCGACGGTGGTGAGGCGGCTGGAGGAGGCCGGTGCGGTTCTGGTGGCGAAGCTGACCTTGGGCGCCCTGGCCTGGGGCGACGTCTGGTACGGCGGCCGGACCCGGAGCCCGTGGAACTACGAGCAGGGCTCGAGCGGCTCGTCGGCGGGGTCCGCGGCGGCGACGGCGGCGGGCCTGGTGGGCTTCGCTGTCGGCACGGAGACGTGGGGCTCGATCGTCTCGCCCTGCAACCGCTGCGGGGCGACGGGGCTGCGGCCGACGTTCGGGCGAGTGAGCCGGCAGGGCGCGATGGCGCTGTCCTGGAGCATGGACAAGATCGGGGCGATCTGCCGCAGCGTGGAGGACTGCGCGCTGGTCTTCGACGCGATCTACGGCCCTGATGGACGGGACCTGTCGGTGGTGGACGCGCCCTTCGACTGGGATGCCGAGCTGGACATCCAGCGGCTACGTGTCGGCTACGTGAAGAGCGCGTTCGAGGAGGAGCGGGAAGAGCAGGAGGAATGGAAGCGCTTCGACGAGGGGACGCTCGAGACGCTGGGCTCGCTGGGCCTGGATCTCGTACCGATCGAGTTGCCGGACCTGCCCGTCGGCGCGCTGTCGTTCATCCTGAACGCGGAGGCGGCGGCGGCGTTCGACGATCTGACCCTGAGCAACCGAGACGACCTCATGGTCCGGCAGGTGGCGAACGCCTGGCCCAACGTGTTCCGCCACGCGCGGTTGATCCCGGCGGTCGAGTACATCAAGGCGAATCGGGTTCGGACGCTGGCGATGCAGGCGATGGCAGATCTCATGTCGGGGCTCGACGTCTACGTCTGCCCGTCCTACGGTGGCGACAACCTCCTGCTCACCAACCTGACGGGTCACCCGAGCGTGGTGCTGCCCAACGGGTTCCGCGAGGAGGGCACACCGACGAGCATCACGTTCATGGGCAAGCTGTTCGGTGAGGCGGAGGTGCTGGCGCTGGCGCGGGCCTACCAGGAGGCCACGGACTTCCACCTCAGGCATCCGACCCTGCAGACGTGAGGGAAGCGGCTCAGTCCTCCTCGGACAGGAAGCGCTCGACGAAGCTGCCAGCCTGGAACTGCCGGCAGAAGCTTGGCGTTGAGAGTGCGGTGCTCCACGCGTTCACCGGCTGGCGCGCAGCTGCTGGCTCAGACAGCAGCTGCTGCAGTATGTTCTCGGCGTTACCACGCCGGGCCGAAGGATCTCCGAGGAGGATGGGATGGTGAATCTCTACCTCGTCCGTCACGGCGAGGCGAAGCCCAAGGAGCAGGACCCGGAGCGGCCGCTCACGGAGGCCGGAGTCGAGACGGCGCGCCGCGTCGCCGCCTTCCTGAAACAGGGCGGCATGGTCTCCGTCGGCGGGATCCAGCACAGCACCAAGCTGCGGGCCCGTCAGACGGCCGAGCTGCTCGCGGCCGGGATCGGGCTGAAGGCCCCGCTCACCCAGGTGCCGAACCTGGAGCCGCTGGACGACGTGGTGGAGCTTGCCGAGTCGCTGGCGAGGGCGACGACCGACCTGATGCTGGTCGGGCACTTGCCTCATCTCAACCGGCTCGCCTCGCGGCTCGTGGCCGGTGATGCGAGCCTTGAGGCGTTCTCCTTCCCGGAATGTGGCGTGCTTTGCCTGCGCCGGAGCGAGGCTGCGGGCGAGGAGGAAGGCGGCGTGGCCTGGAGAGTACAGTGGATGCTGGATCCGCGGTGGCTAGGCTCGTAGATCGCGCCCGTCAGGCGGGCGTGTGGCTGCGTGGGCGATTGAGTAGCCTCTGGGCGACCCTCTGGATCGACTACAGCAAGCTCGACGACGAGTTTCGGGCCGAGCTGCAGGAGCGGGGCGTGCTCGGCCTGCGCGCCGTGTCCACGCTGGCGATCGTGCTGCCGATATTCGGCGTGCTGATCCTCGGGCCGCTCTTGGGCTTCGATCACCAGCGGGGAGGGGGCAGCGAGCGGATCGGCCTAGCCGAGGAGGCGGCGGCCGTCATGGTCGGCGTCCTCGGCTGGTCGCTCTCACGGGTGTCCTGGGGTGGGCGTCACGCCCGCGGTCTGGCGGTCACGGTGGGCTTGCTGATGGGCCTCATAGCGACGACGGACATGATCACGTCCGGTGGCCATACTTCGACCGTCTATACGTCGCTGGTCATGATCGTGCTCGTTGGGGTGGCGGTGGTTCCCCTGCGCCCGCTGTCCATGCTCGGTTTCGGGCTTGCCCTCACCGGGATGTTCGCGAGTTCTGCGGCTTTCGACCCAGCCGTCGGTTGGCCGCCGCCGGTCACCTGGCTAGAGCGATTCATTCTGCTCGTCATCGTCAGCGTCTTGGGCGCTAGCCTCACTGCACTCGTCACGCGGCTTCACATCAAGGAGCATGAGAGTCGCCAGGTGCTGGCCGAGTCGCTGGAGGAGCTGCGGCGCACCCAGGCCAAGCTGATCTCCTCGAAGCACGCGGCCTCGCAGGGAAGACTGGCCGCCGCCCTCAGCCACGAGCTCAACACGCCCCTGGCCGTCATGTCGAGCAGTAGCGCGCTGATCGAGCGGCGACTGGAGGAGTTGCCGGGGGTGTGCAGTGATCCGCAGGCGCTGTTCGGACTGGTCTCGGACGCCAGCGACGCCGCGGCGCGATCGCGGGAAGCGCTAGGGCGGATCAGCGAGCTCGTGGACCGCCTCGAGCGCTTCACACAGGTCGATCGTGCCGAGCGGCGGCCGGTAGACGTGAACGGGCTGCTGGACGACGCTGTCGCCGTCCTGTCCGGGAGTTGGCCGGCCGGTGTGCGGGTGGTGCGGGACTACGGCGAACTGCCGCCGATCCGCGCCTACCCGGCGGGCTTGAGCGAGGTGTTCAGCAACGTCCTGGGCAACGCGGCCAACGCCATCGACGGCGAGGGTGAGATCCGGCTCACCACCCGCTACGCAAGGGGATATGTCTGGGTACAGATCGCTGACACGGGACGTGGTATCGACATGCAGGGGATGAGCAGCCTGTTCGACCCGGGGTTCCGTGTGAAAGGCGGCCGGGTGCGGACGGGTTGGGGGCTGTTCATCTCACGGCTGATCGTCCACGATCACCAGGGCGAATTCCGCATCAACAGCGAGCCACGACGGGGCACCGAGGTCGAGATCTGCCTGCCCGCCGGTCCTGAGACAACTGGCTGAGCGGTGTGCTCTTGCCCTATCGGTGTGCTCTTGCCCTATTATAGAGCAGTTCATCCCCTGACAGGGCGAGCGTAGGAACCTGAGGAGCCTTCAAGTGCAAGCTCTGCGCAGGCTGTTTTCGAATCTCTTCCAGATCAGGCGCGATGAGCTGGCCAAGGCCATCGTGATGGCCGGTCTCTTCTTCCTGGTCGTCACCACGATAGGTATTCTCAAGCCGATCAAGAACGCGTTCGCCCTCGACGGGCTGGCGGACAGTGAGTTCTACAAGGTGTACCTGGTCAGCGCGGCGGTCACCCTCTTCGTTTTCCCGTACAATCGATTAGCGGATCGGATCGCCTGGCGCTGGCTCATCCCGTCGATCTCCGTCTTCTTCGCGGCCAATCTGCTGATCTTCCGCGCGCTGTACACCCAGGGAAGCACCGCGTTCGGCGTGACCTTCTACGGCTGGTACGACATATACGCCGCCGTCATGGTGACGCAGTTCTTCATGGCGACTCAGCTGTTCTTCAACGCCCGGGATGCCAAGCGCCTGTATCCTCTCGCGATCGCGGGCGGGTCGCTGGGCGGGGTGTTCGGCGCGGCGATCACCGGTTTCTTCGCTGAGAGAGTCGGTGGGCCGAACCTGCTGCTGGTCGCGGCGGGTTTCGTCGCGGTCTTCTCGCTCGCGATCCCCTTCGTCTGGGCCGCTGAGACGCGTCGGGAGGCGAAGCCGGAGCGGCGGCGGCAGGAGAAGCTCACGGCTGGCGAGTTCGCGACGATCATTCGCAACAAGCACGTGTTGCTCATCGCCGCGGCAGTGCTCCTGACAGTACTCGTCAAGCAGCTGGTCGACTATCAGTTCAACGAGATCACCAAGCAGGTCTACGAGAGCCGAGACGCCATCGGGGCGTTCCAGGGCAAGTTCTTCGCCGCCGCGCAGTGGCTGCCCTTTCTGGTGCTGCTTGCGCTGCGGCCGCTTCTGCAGCGCTGGGGCGTGGGCCTGGTCATCCTGTTGCTGCCGGTCGTGCTCCTGACCGCCAACCTGGCGCTCGCCTTGTCATGGAGCCTGTGGGCCGCCATCGGGGCGAAGGCGGGCGACATGTCCTTCCGTTATACGGCCGAGCGAGCGGGGCGCGAGATCCTCTACGTGCCTTTGCCGGAGAACATCAAGCTCAAGGCGAAGGCGTACATCGACATGGCGGTGGAGAAGGGGTTGGGCAAGGTGCTGTCCGCCGTCCTGATCTTCGCGGCGCTGCTGGTGATCGACTACAGGAACGTCGGCTATCTGGGCGTCGCTCTCGGCGTGATCTGGCTGGCCGTGGCGATCGCGGTGCGCAGCGAGTACGTGCGCACCCTGGCACGCTCGATTCGCGGTCGATTCGCCAGCTACGAGGGCATCTTCGCGTCGATCGCCGACGCCAGCACCATGCCGCTCGTGCAGCAGGCGCTGACCAGTGGGGACGAGCGAGGGATCGCATTCGCCCTCGACCTCATCGATCAGGCCGACCCGGCCAGCGCGCGACCGCTGGTGGCCGGGCTGGATGAGCTTCTGGACCACCCGAGTTGTCGCATTCGGGAGCGCGCCCTCGCGGCACTCGCGAGCTTTCCGGCGGACGCGGACTGGTCCAAGGTCCGTGACAAGGTGTTGGATCCCGACGAAGCGGTTCGCAAGGCCGCGGTGCGCGCCTTGTACCGGGCGGGTGCGACGCCGGCGCAGGAAGTGATGAGAGAGCTGCTGCGCTCGGATGAGGCGGTGGTCCGCATCGCGGCACTCTCCTGCCTGACTGAGGAAGATGGTGCCGGGGACGGTGCCGCTCTGATCGAGCCAGCGTACCTGGAGGCGCGACTCGAGGCGGCCGGGCGCGGCGAGATCAGTGCCAAAGTGGAGCTGGCTTTTGCAAGCGCGGCGCTGCGCGGCGATCCGCGCGTACCCGACATCCTCGGCCCGCTGCTTCGCGATCCTGAGCCGCAGGTCGCGATGGCGGCGCTGTGGGCGGCGGGCCGTCTCGGTCGTCGTGAGTTCCTCCCCCGGCTGATCGCCGCCCTGGGGTCGGCGAAGACGCGGGAGGCGGCTCGCGAGGCGCTCCTCTGGCAGGGCGAGCGTGTGGAGGGGACGCTGTCCGATTACCTGGAGGACGCTAGCGTCGATCTGAACGTGCGCCGCAACATCCCCCCGGTGATGGCTCACATCCCTGCCCAGTCCACCGTCGATGACCTGTTGCGTGTCCTGGCAGCGAGACCTGCCGACCTGCTGCTGCGCTATCGTGTCCTCAAGGCGCTGAACAAGCTGAGGGTGCACGATGCGCGTCTCGCCTTCGAAGCTGGCGCCGTCGTGACCTCGCTGGAGCGCGAGATCGAGGCGAACCGCCGCTTCGCTCGTGCTTCCGCGAGTGTGGAAGGTCTCGAGGGCAGCGGGCCGGGCTTGGAGCTGCTCGAGCGTTCTCTCTACGAGGCCTGGCTCGCCGGGCGCCAGCGTATCTTTCGCCACCTGGGGTTGCTTCACCCTCCAGACGGGATGTACCGCGCATACATGGCGATACAGGGGGGAGACCGCGCTGCCCGGGCGACGGCGCTCGAGTGGTTGGAACAGACGTTGGGTCACGCTCTGTTTGTGCGTTTGGGACCGGCCATTCGCGAGGGCGCACGCGCCAGGGAAGCTGGCGGAGAAGTCCGCGAAGTCCTGGCGGATCTCATGGCCGGTGACGAAGCCTGGCTGGCGAGCTGTGCGGCCTGGACCGCAGTGGAATTCGGCGCTCCCTGGGCCCGGGAGGAGTTGCAACGGGCCCAGGCGTCAGCGAACGAGGAACTGAGTCTTCTGGCGGAGCATGCCCTGCTCCGACTGGATGCGCAAGAGAGAGGCAGTCAGCCGCGGAGCAGCGAGATGAACCTGATCGAGAAAGTCTTCCTGCTGCATCAAGTGGACCTACTGCACGATGCGCGGGCCGAGGACCTGGCGCTGCTGGCGTCCATCGCGGAGGAGATCGACGTGAAGGCGGGTACGGTGCTCATTCGTCAGGATGAGCCGACCGACGCCCTCTACGTGGTGATCCGGGGTGCCGTCGAGCTTCGCCGCGCCGGCGAGCAGGTGCTCACGGCCCAGGACGGCACGCCGTTCGGGACATGGGCTCTGATCGACGAGGCCCCCAGCCTGGTGGGAGCCACGGCTGCGAAGGACACGCAGTTACTGCGGATAACGCGAGAGGACTTCTACGATCTGCTTGCAGAGCACAACGAGTTAGTGCGGGGCCTGCTGAAGGGGCTGGCCCGGCGGGTTCGGACCCTGGTGGCGTGACTCAGGCACGGGAGATACCGATGTCGGAGGAGCAGAAGGCAACGATCTTGATCGTCGATGACGAGGAGATGGTCACGACGGCGTTACGCTCTTTTCTACAGCTTGCGACGTCCTACCGCATACTCACGTACACCACGCCGGGTGAGGCGCTGCAGGCCGTAGATGACGAGTTTATCGATGTCGTGATCGCCGATTTCCTGATGCCAGAGATGGACGGCATCGCCTTCCTGAAGGCGGTCCGCGCGAGGCGCCCGGAGGCGACGCGCATCTTGCTGACCGGATACGCCGATAAGGAGAACGCCATTCGGGCGATCAACGAGGCCGGCCTGTACTACTACCTCGAGAAACCTTGGGACAACGACCACCTGCAGGTCGTCATCCGTAATGGTGTGGAGCGGGCGGCGCTCTTCCGAGAGATCGAGATCAAGGCCGGTGAGCTGGAATCCGCGCACGACGATCTCGCCGGCCTGCGCAAGCGGCTCATCCAGGCATTCGTATGAGCGAGGCGGAACGCAGCTCCCTGCAGATGTTGATGGCGGGTCTCGCCCATGAGGTAAACACCCCGCTTGGCGCCATCCGCAGTAACAGGGATGTTTTGCAGCGGGCCGTGAACCGGCTGTCCGACATCTTGGCTGACGAGGTCGTTGATGAAACCGAGATCGACCAGATCCGCGATCTGGTGAAGATGATCGGGGAGGTCATCGATGTCGACCAGGTGGCAGTCGATGTGATCAGCGGTTTGGTGGCGAGCGTGCGGGACTGCTGGCGCACCGACCTGGCGACCCTGCGGCCAGTCGACCTGCACGAGGGCTTGGAGAGTACTCTGCTCCTTCTGCGCCATGAGCTCAAGCACCGCATCGAGGTAGTGCGAGAGTACGGCGAGCTGCCTGTGGTCGAGTGCTACCCGAGCCAGGTCAACCAGGTGTTCATGAACCTGATACTGAATGCCAGCCAGGCGATCAGCGGCCCAGGCACCATCACGATTCGAACCTACCGCAGCGATGATCGGGTGGCTGTCGAGATCAGCGATACCGGTGCGGGTATCGCGCCGAAGGACCTCGAGAGGATCTTCGACGCTGGTTTCACGACCAAAGGCACCAAGTCCGGCATGGGGCTCGGGCTGAGGATCTGCCGCGAGATCATCGAGAGTCACGGCGGCGGGATCGAGGTCGAGAGCACGGTAGGGAAGGGGTCGACGTTCAGGATTCTGCTGCCAATCGAACAGCGGGCGAGTGCGTCGCGGACGTAACCCGCTGACCGACGCGATGAAGCTTCAGCCGCTCGAGTTCAAGCCTATCACGGTCCTCTACAACAAGCTCGACGACGACGCACTGAGGCAGGGAAGGCGGACGATCTGGGGAGATCTGACACCCCAGGAAGAGGGTCTGGTGAGGGCGGAGCAGGCCGGCGTACCCTACACCTACGCTCTGTTCATCCAGTCGAAGGATGGGAAGGTAAAAGACAGCCTCGAAGGTGGGGTCGGGCGCATGGCCGGGCAACCGGCCGATCGCTTCGGCCAGCTCGAGCTCCGTGCCACGGTCGATGCCTTCCTGGTGGGCGGTGCGACGCTTCGCGCCGATCGCGTGATCGGCGCGCCGATGGAACCGGAGCTGCTGGAGCGGCGGCGGAAGGAGAAGGGCAACATCGCGCCGCTCAACGTGTTCTTCTCGGCGTTCGGCAACTTCCCCGAGGACGCGCCGGTGTTCCGCGAGCCGGGTGTCCAGACTGCCCTCTTCGTCACTGACGTCGCCGCGAATCGGCTGCCGGAGCTCTGGAAGCTGACGCCGGATGTGGTGGTGGTGAGCTCCAGGGCACCGCTGCGCGAGACCTGGAAGCAGCTCTATCGCCGGGGTATCACGACCATCGGCTTCGAGGGTGGCCCGATGCTGATGGGGATGGCGCTGCAGGAGCGCCTCGTCCACGAGATCCTGCTCACCCACTCCCCGCTGGTGCTCGGTGGGACGGGGGGCGGCCTGACCGAGATCGAGGGGCCGCTGCGCGGTGTCCGCACGGAACCCCTGTTCCTGGGGCTGGACGAGACGTCGCAGTTGTTGTTCGAACGGAGCCGGGTGATCTACGAGTAGGAGGCCGGCGGGGTATCTACTGCGGCGGACGGCTTTATCCGCGACTGGCCCTCGTGAACGAGCGTACGTGCTCGGAGGCGACGGCCGGCGTCATCAGGCTGACCGTCACCAATGCTACGCAGTTGACCGCCAACCCCACGATCCCTTCGTGTATCCCCAACGGCCGGTACTGGGGAAAGTAGAACAGGAACAGTGTAACCAGGGACCCCAGCACGAGCCCGATCACGGCTCCGGCCGGGCTAGCGCGCCTCCAGAAGAAGGCCGTAACGGTGAGCGGTGCGAACTGGACCACCGCCCCGTAAGCGGCCAGCAGCAGCGCCACAAGCGACATCTCGGTGTTGACGGCAATGTAGTAGGCCGCGATCCCCACCAGGACGGCGACGATGCGGATGAGCCGCCGGCGGGCGTGGTCGCCGAGCCGCGGGGCGAACACCTTGCGGTGCATGTCCTGCACGTAGATCGATGCGGCGGCGTGCAGCATGGCGTCGCCCGTAGACATGCTGGCCGCCAGCGCGCCGGCGCAGAAGAGGCCCACCACCACAGGAGCGACGTCCGTACTGAGGATCATGTGGGGCAGGATGAAGTCGGCGGACGGCGGCTTGCTCGCGAACAGCACGCCGGCGAAGGCGATGAAGTAGAGCGGCAGCAGGAACAGCGCGAACGTCGGGTAGAGGACAGTCGTCAGCTTGAGGGTGGCATCGTCCTTCGCCGCGAATCCCTTCATGAACAGATGCGGCCACATGGTGAACCCGATGGCGCTCACCAGTACGGCGGACGAATAGGCTCCCCAGCTCCAGCGGCCGCCGCTCGCGTCGAGCCCGGGCACCGTGAGCAGCTCGGGCCGCAGCTCGGCGATGCGCTCGAACATGGGGCCGACCCCGCCATAGAGCTGTCGTGGCAGCCAGAGCCCGAGCGTCCAGGCGATGACCAGCATGAACATCCCCTGGAAGGTGTTCGTCCATCCCACGCCGAGGACGCCGCTCTTGAGCACATAGAGCATCACGACGGCATAGGCGGCGAGCGCGCCGGCCCAGATCGGCACGTGCCCGTCGGTCACCGCGTTGAAGACGATGCCAGCGCCCTTCATCTGCAGGGCGATATAGGGCACGAAGGCGACGATCGAGACGATCGCGATGAGCATCGACAGCGTCGTGCTCTGAAAGCGGTGCGAGAGCAGTTCCGCCTGGGTCACGTGGCCGAAAGCGCGACCCACGCGGGCGACGCGCGGGCCGATGAAGTACCAGGGTGTGAACCCCAGGACAACGTAGGAGAGGACGTAGAACGCGGCGCCGCCGCGGCTGTAGGCCCAGCCGGGGGTGCCCAAAAAGGCGAAGGCGCTGAAGATCATCGCGCCCATGACGAAGTACATGACCAGCAGCCCGAACCCGCGGTCGCCCGCCACATACCCGGTCACCGTGTCGCTCGCCCGGCGGCCGTCCGCCTCTGTGCTCACCCTACGCCGTTGAGCGCGGCTCGCCGGGGTTCTTCCTCGGCGCTTCTCCCACCAGAAGAGGCCGGCGAGCACGAGGACGCAGCCGGAGATCCAGAGCGCCTGCCAGAATAGCGAGAAGGGCATGCCGAAGACGAAGGGGCGGATGCGATTGAAGGGCACGTAGCCCGGGTAGGTCACGGCGACGACCATGGCCAGGTAGTAGGCGATGGCCAGAGCAGGAACGAGCCGGTCTTTCATGGGCGCTGTCGGTCTAGCGACCCTTGAACTCGGGCTTGCGTTTCTCCAGGAAGGCCGTCACGCCCTCCTCTTGGTCCTCGGTGGAGAAGAGCAGGCCGAACCAAGACTTCTCGAAGCGCAGGCCTGCGTCCAGCGGCATCTGCCAGGCGGCGCGTATGCACTCCTTGGCGGCCTGCAGCGAGGCCGGGCTCTTTTCCGCGATCTTTGCGGCGAGCTCCATGGTGCGCTCTACGAGCTTGGCCTGAGGGACGACCTCATCCACGAGGCCGATCTTCTCGGCGGTTGGCGCGTCGATGATCTCACCCGTGTAGATGAGCCGCATCGCCCAGCCCTGACCCACCAGGCGGGGCAGCCGCTGCGTACCGCCGCCGCCCGGGATGATACCCAGATTCGTCTCCGGCTGCCCCAGCTTCGCCTTGTCACCGGCGATGCGGATATCGCAGGCCATGGCGATCTCGCAGCCGCCGCCCAGGCAGAAGCCGTTGATCATCGCGATGATCGGCTTGGGGAAGCGCTCCACGGCCGTGTAGACATCGGCGGTCTGCATGACCCGGTACTGGTCCACCGCGCGGGCGCCCTTGAACTCGGCGATGTCGGCCCCGGCGATGAAGGCCTTCTCGGCGGCGCCGGTGAGGATGGCGACGCGGACGTCGTCGTCCTTGCGCAGCTGCTCGAGCGCCACCGCCAGGGCGACGATGACCTCGGCGTTCAACGCGTTCAGCTTGTCCGGGCGATTCACCGTGATCGTGGCGATCCGGTCTTTCTTCTCGACCAGGACGACTTGTGTCTCGGCCATCTCGAGGTCCTCCTCCCTCTACTGGCTGTCCTTGCTGGTGTACGCTTGGGCTGGGGGTACGCCATCTGGCGCGGCATGAGTCGGGGATAGAATGCCCGCCGCTGGACGTCGCGGCAAGCCCCACGGCAATACTGCCCACGTGCGTGGTCAACTCCGGTGCTTCGGCCTCTGTGTTGCGAGTGCTTTGAAGCTTCCTGGGTATGTTCTCGGTAGCGCGTGCGTGAGCTTGCAGTGCATCGTTGAGCCTGCTGTTGCAGGTCGTTATGCTAGTCCTCCGGAGGTGCTACAATATGACATCATGGAATCTCGTCTTGCGAGGGGTGGGACGAGCGTGGCTGCTGGCCGCGGCCATGACGTTGTGGGCAGCAGCCCCGGCCAGCCCGCCAGAGCTCCTCTGGCGCTTCGACACCGGAGGGTGAATCGCCCATACGCCCGCGGTCGCGGTTGATCTTCTCTTCGTCGGCTCGTGTAGCGGCATGTTCTTGGCGTTCGACACTGCGACAGGCGCGGTACGCTGGAGCTACGATATTCGCCAGGACGGAGATCAAGCGTACTTCCACGGTGAGCTATTGTTTGTGGAAGACCTGGTGATTGTGGCGACGGACGGCGAGGCGGTCGGTCATGTGTACGCGTTTGAGCGGACGACGGGAGCCGTGCGTTGGAAGTACTCCGCCGGTGAGAACGTTCCTTCTGACGTTGTGCGCAGCGGGTCCCTCGTGTTCGCTCTGACCCAGGGGGACGAGCTGCTCGCCCTGGATGCGGCCACAGGCGCGTTGCGCTGGAATCTTGGCAGCTCGGGCGACCGTGCGGGCCGTGCCAAGTTCGTGTCGTCGCCGCTGGTCGTGGATTCCCGGGTTTACTTCAGTGGGCGCGACGGCGTGCTCTACGCGCTGGATGCCGAGGCGGGTGAAGTGATCTGGAAGCATGACCTCGGTACTCCGGTCACTACCTGGCCCGTCGCGCGTGGAAACGCGGTATATGTGGGGACCCGGGATGGCCGCCTGGTGCGGCTGAACGCCGCGAACGGTGAGGCTGAAAAGCAGTTCAACAGCGCTGATCGAATTACCGTTGGCTATTCGTTGACCATGACCGACGAGGGTCTGCTGGTCCCATTGGGAGGGAGAGCGTCGAGTCCGGACGCCTGGGTCCTGGTGGATCCGGAGTTGGAGGCCGTTCGCTGGCGCCACGACAATCAGGAACGCTGGAGCACTATCAGACCGCATCTCTGGGATGACGCGGTCGTCATCGGTGACGGTGCGGGGCGAGTGTTCGTGCTGGGGCTCGGCGACGGTGCCGAGCGGCAAACGCTGAAGGTTGAGGGAGCGGTAAGAGGTGTTGGCAGCGCGGGCGACGTCCTGTACGTGGGCACGCTGGACGGCCTCCTCTACGCCTATCGGTTGCGGGAGTAGGCCCGCGGGCTGCTACACGGCTAGTCGGCTCTTCTCCCGACGGAGGCTGAGCGGGGGCTGTGGCCGATGAATCCGCCGAGGAACAGGCGGTACAGGTGCTCGGCGAGCCTCTCGGCGGGCACCGTGCCGGACTGGTACCTGGCGTGGATCGAATTCATCATGCCGAACAGCGCCGAGGTCGCCACGTTGAGTGGCGCCACATCGCCGGCACCGGTGGAGCGGCGCAGCTCGCGCAGTATCTCGGTGCAGAGGTTTGAGTACTCGAGGCGCAGGTCGCGGATCTTGTCGCGATAACCACCCTCCAGCGCGTCGTACTCGTGGGTGAGCACCCGCATCGCGGCCATCTTCTGGGCGAAGAAACCGACGTGGTTCTGGATGAGGATCCGCAGCTTCTCCTCAGGATGATCGATGCCTGCGAGCTTGCGCTTCAGCTCCGACAGGACCGTACGCAGGCTGCGGTCCTGGATCATGAACAGCAGCTCCTGTTTGCTGCTGAAGTAGTAGTAGATGCCCGAGAGGCTGACCCCGGCGCGCCGCGACAGGTCGCGGATCGACGCGTGGTGGTACCCCTTCTCGGCGAAGATCTCGGCGGCCGTGGCGAGCAGGCGCTCGAGCTTCTCCTCGTGGTTCGCTGACAGGGATGGGGCGTGTTCGGCCATGATCGCAAGCGGTGCGCTGCCGTTGAGTACGCGCTGTGGTGTGTGGGTGGGTCGAACGCTCGATCGGTCAACCTATCGAGCGTCGCTCGCGGCTGTCAAGCTCGCGTTGCCGCTCACCGCGCCGGGGTGTATTTTTGCTTGTCATCCTTAGGCTTACGAGGAGTCTCGGGTCTCCCGTCCCACTAAGCTGGGGCCCGTCCAGGGGTTACGGCCATGGATATTCAGGGACGTATTCTGCGGGTCTTGTCTGTCGCTGCGCTGGTGCTCTGCCTTGTCCCGCCGGGCCCGCTCTCGGCGCAGTCGGTGTTTCGCGTCCCCATCGAGGGGACGATCGACAAGGGACTGGGCCCGTTCGTGAAACGGAGTCTGGAGGCGGCCTGGGAGGCAGGAGCGCGCGTCGCGATCCTCGACATCAACACGCCGGGCGGTCGCATCGACGCGGCCTGGCAGATCGTCGATGCCGTGCAGGAGTCCCAGGTTCCGGTCTATGCTTACGTCGACCGCGCCCTGTCCGCCGGGGCGATGATCGCGCTTGCCACCGAGGCCATCTACGTGCGGCCGGGCGCGACCCTGGGCGCTGCGACGCCGGTGACCGGCGAGGGACAGAAGGCCAGCGAGAAGATGGTGAGCGCCATGCGTTCGGAGTTTCGGGCGCTGGCGGAGGCCCGCGGTCTCGATCCCCGCATCGCCGAGGCGATGGTGGACGAAGAGATCGCGATCCCTGGTATTATCGAGGCGGGCAAGCTGCTCACACTCACGGCTGACGAGGCACTGGCGCTCGGCTACGCGAAGGGCGAACATGCCACGCTGGAGGGTCTGCTGGCCGAGTTGGGTGTTCCGGGTGCGGGCGTGCTCACGACGAGCCCGAACTGGGCGGAGGTGATCGTCCGCTTCCTGACCAACCCGATCGTGGCGCCGCTGCTCCTCACGCTGGGCTTTCTGGGCCTGTTGTTCGAGGTGAAGACGCCGGGGTTCGGGTTTGGCGGGCTCGCGGGGCTGACCGGGCTCGCGCTCTTCTTCGGGGCGCACCTGATCGTGGGGCTGGCGGGCTGGGAGGAGCTGTTGCTGATCGCCGCCGGCCTGGTGCTCATCGGGCTCGAGGTGTTCGTCATCCCGGGCTTCGGCATCGCCGGCACGCTCGGCATCATCGCGCTAGGTGCCGGCGTCGTCATGTCGATGCTGGGCCGGTTCCCGACGATGGCGGACTTGGGCATCGCCTTCACGGTGGTGGTCGTGGCGATGGCCCTCACCGGGACGTTCGCTTACACGTTCCTGCGGCATCTGCGCTGGAGCCGCCGGCTCAGTGGCATCTTCCTACGTGAAGCCATGACAAGGGAGGCCGGCTATGTCTCCGGCGATGTACGCCCTGAGCTGGTTGGCCGGATCGGCAGGGCGGCGACCGCGCTGCGCCCCTCAGGCGTGGGGGTCTTCGGAGATGAACGGATCGACGTGGTCAGCGAGGGGCCTTGGATCGAGGCGGGCAGCAGCATAGAGATCCTCCGATCGGAGGGCTATCGCACGGTCGTGCGCGAGGTGACCACGGAGCGGTCTGGCTGATGTGCTCCGCGCGGTCCCCGGGCAGGCCGCCCGGAAGCTTGGACAGTACCGCTTGATCGCCTACGAGAAGGGAAGACGAAATGGACGTGCTGATTTTCGGTATCCCGCTGTTTCTCCTGATCGCGGGTTTCGTGGTGATCGTTTTCATCCTTTGGATGGTGCCGATACGCCTGTGGATCACGGCCTTGGCGTCAGGCGCCTACGTGCCAATCACCACGCTGATCGGAATGCGACTCCGGAAGGTGAGTCCGGCGACCATTATCTGGCCGCTCATCGCCGCCACCAAGGCCGGGCTGCGGCTCAACATCAGGGACCTTGAGGGTCACTACCTGGCGGGCGGCAACGTGAACAACGTGGTGAAGGCGCTGATCAGCGCAGACAAGGCGGCGATCGATCTGAGCTTCCAAAAAGCCACGGCTATCGATCTGGCAGGGCGTGATATACTTGAGGCAGTGCATGTGTCGGTGAACCCGAAGGTGATCCAGACGCCGAAGGTGGCCGCGATGGCCAAGGACGGGATCCAGCTGATCGCCCTGGCACGTGTGACTGTGCGCGCCAACCTGCCGCGTCTGGTGGGTGGCGCCGGCGAGGAGACGATCCTCGCGCGGGTGGGCGAGGGGATCGTGTCCACGATCGGCTCTGCCGACACCCACAAGGCCGTGCTGGAGAACCCTGATTCCATCTCTCGGACTGTTCTTGAGAAAGGACTCGATTCCGGGACGGCGTACGACATCCTCTCGATCGACATCGCGGACGTAGACGTGGGCAAGAACATCGGTGCTGAGCTGCAGGCGGACCAGGCCGAGGCGGATAAGCGGGTCGCCCAGGCCCGGGCCGAGCAGCGGCGCGCCATGGCGGTGGCGGTGGAGCAGGAGAAGCGGGCACTAGTCGAGGAGATGCGCGCGCGGGTGGTGGAGTCCGAGGCGCAGGTGCCGCTGGCCATCGCCGAGGCCTTCAAGAGCGGAAACCTGGGCGTCATGGAGTACGCCCGCTACCGGAACATCGTGAGCGACACGTCGATGCGCGAGTCGATCGCGGAAGGCAGCCGCGAGCCCAAGCAGGGACGAGGCGGCGACCGCTCCACCGAGTAGGAGGCTAGCGAGAGGCAAAAGCCGTGGACGAGTTCATCACGCTGGTCATCATCTTCATCCTCATCGGCCTTGTGGACAAGTTCCTCAAGGCCGTGCGGAAGGCGAAGGCTCCGCCGCCGGAGGTCGAGCCGGAAGCGGAGGAGAGGGCGGCGATCGAGGGACTGCCCCGCAGCCTCCAGGACCTCATCGCCCAGGAGCTGGGGCTGGACCTCGAACGTCGCCCGAAGGTCGAGCCGCCAGCCCAGCCTGGGGCGGCCCCGGCCGACGCAGCATGGACTGCCGTCCCAGCCCCGCCGCGCCGGCCACGCGAGGTTCGGGTCGAGCGGCCGCGCGAGTCGAGGCCACCGACCGTTGTCCATCCAGGCGAGCGCGAAGCGGAACGGGAACGGCGGCGGCAGCGGGCACTGGATCGGGCCGGGGCTGCCCCGGAGCGGATGGCTGTCCTGGCCCGGCGCGAGCCGGCGCCGCCTGAAGAGGCGATCTCGTTAGAGGAGCTCGGGATGCGCGAGCGCGGTGCCCCGGTGTCGCTGGAGGTGTTGCAGCGACCGGAGGAGCGTGAGCGCTTGCGCGACCGTTACGCGAGGCCGGAGCGGATCCGGGCCCGGCGTCGGCGCCACGTGCAGTTGCCCGAGCCACCTGGCTGGAGTGCGGCACAGAAGGCGATCGTCTGGGCCGAGCTGCTGGGGCCGCCCAAGGGCCTCACCGACTGAGCGCCGCTGGGCGCACGTCTCACCCGTATCAGCCGACATACTTCGTCCGAACGCACGTGGCCGCGGAGGTCGCGGCGAGCCGTTGGACCTCTCAAGGAGGAGCCGATGCGCTGGATACGAACGCTGGCCGTCCTCGTCATTCCCCTCTCCCTCAGCCTGGCCAGTGCCGGCGATGCCCTGCCGCAGCAGGCCCAGGAGGAGGAGACCGTGTTGCACGCCCCGGACCGCGGCCCGGACGAGGGGGAGGGCCCCTTTGAGCGGCTCATCATCCGCGGGGCCACGGTCATCGATGGGACCGGCGCCCCACCACGGGGCCCGATGGATATCGTGATCGAAGGGAACCGCATCGTCGAGATCAAGGGCGTGGGCGTACCGGGACTCCCGATCAAGGACGAGAATCGTCCGAAGGATGCGACGCGCGAGCTCGATGCCCACGGCACGTACGTGCTGCCCGGCTTGATCGACACCCACGCGCACATCGGCGGCCGGGCACAGGGCACGCCGGCGGAGTACGTCTACAAGCTGTGGATGGCCCACGGGGTGACCACGATCCGCGATCCGGGCTCCGGCAATGGCGTGGACTGGACGCTGACGGAGCGGGAGCGCAGCGTGCGGAACGAGATCGTGGCGCCGCGCATCTTCTCGTACGTATGGACGGGCATGGGCTGGGAGGACGGGCCGATCAACACGCCGGACGCGGCGCGCAGATGGGTGCGCTGGGCCGCCAACAAGGGCGTGGACGGCCTGAAGCTCCGCTCCCACGACCCCGAGATCGTGGCGGCGCTCATCGATGAGGCGAAGAAGCACGGGCTCGGCACACAGGCGCACCTGGGTCAGGCAGGCGTGGCGCGGATGAGCGCGCTCGACGCCGCGCGGCTGGGGCTGGGCTCGATCGAGCACTGGTACGGGCTGCCCGAGGCGCTGTTCGTGGACCGCACGGTTCAGGACTTCCGCTACGACTACAACTACAACGACGAGTACCACCGCTTCGGCGAGGCGGGGCGTTTGTGGAAGCAGGCGGCGCCGCGTGGCAGCGAGAAGTGGAACGCCGTCATCGACGAGCTCCTCGAGCTGGGGTTTACTATCACGCCGACGTTCACGATCTACGAGGCGAACCGCGACGTGCAGCGCGCTCGCGAGGCCAACTGGCACGACACCTACACGCTGCCGTCGCTCTGGCGCTTCTATCAGCCCAGCCGCGAGAGCCACGGCTCGTACTGGTTCAGCTGGACGACCCGGGACGAGATCGAGTGGAGGCGTAACTTCCGGATCTGGATGAGCTTCGTGAACGACTACAAGAACCGTGGCGGTCGAGTCACGACCGGCTCGGACTCCGGGTTCATCTACAAGCTGTACGGGTTCGACTACATCCGTGAGCTGGAGCTGCTGCAGGAAGCCAGCTTCCACCCGCTGGAGGTCATCCGTTCCGCGACCCTGCATGCCGCACAGACGCTCTTTGAACCCAAGGGCAGGCCGATCGAGTTCGGGATCATCCGGCCGGGTATGCTGGCCGACCTGGTGGTGGTGGAGCAGAGCCCGGTCGAGGACCTCAAGGTGCTGTACGGCACGGGCACGGTTCGCCTCAATGACGAGACCGGCGAGGTCGAGCAGATGGGCGGCGTAATGTATACGATCAAGGACGGCATCATCTACGACGCCAGGCGGCTGCTGGCTGACGTGGCTCGGATCGTGGAGGAGGCGAAGGCGGAGGAGCAGGCTGCCCAGGGTCGGTGACGCGGGCCCTCTCGCTCCACCGCTCGCGTGTAGGATCGGGGCGTTAGGACGCCATCGAGCCCGCTCGCGAGTTACGCTCGGCACACCCCCGGTGCCTCCTGTGACCGGTCAGGAGTCGTGCTCGGAGGGCCTACGTCACCTCCCACCCACAGGAGGTTCGAACTCATGGGACTCGAATTGCGTCGTCCGCTGCTCCTAGCAGCAACAGCCGCTCTGGCGGGCGGTACCGCACTGGCGGGCTGCGCTGAGGCGCCGGAGTTTGCCCGTACGACGCTCATCATCAATGCGCTCGTCGTGGATGGTACGGGTGAGCCGGGTGGGCCTGCTTCGGTGCGGATCCGCGGCGACCTCATCGCGGAGGTGGGCGAGGTGCAGGCGAACTCCGGTGAGACCGTCGTCGATGCCGGCGGCCTGGTACTCGCCCCCGGCTTCATCGACACGCACAGCCACCACGACCGGGGGCTGGGCGAGCGACCGGAAGCGCTGGCCGCAGTGAGCCAGGGGATCACCACGGTGGTCGTCGGGCAAGATGGCGGCTCACGCTTCCCGCTCGAGGAGTATTTCAGCCGCCTGGCGGAGGATCCGCCTGCGATCAACGTGGCTTCGTTCGCCGGGCACAACACGCTCCGCGATCGGGTGCTCGGGGAGGATTTCCGCAGGCCTGCCACGCCGGCAGAGATCGATGAGATGCGCGTGCTGCTCCAGCAGGAGCTCGAGGCCGGAGCTCTCGGCCTCTCAACGGGTCTCGAGTATGACCCGGGCATCTACTCGGAGACGGAGGAGGTCATCGCGCTGGCGCAGGAGGCCGCGCGTGTCGGCGGGCGCTACGTCAGCCATATCCGCAGCGAGGATCGCCACCTGTGGGAGGCCATCGAGGAGATCATCCACATCGGCCGGGAGGCGGGGATTCCGGTCCAGATCTCGCACATGAAGCTCGCCATGCGGAGCCTGTGGGGTCAGGCGGACCGCCTGCTCCAGCGGCTGGACGAGGCACGGGCCGCCGGTGTGGAGATCACGGCCGACGTGTATCCCTACGAGTACTGGCAGTCGACGATGACGGTGCTGTTCCCGAACCGTGACTTCGACAACCGGGAGAGCGCTGCGTTCGCGCTCCGCGAGCTGGCGCCGCCGGAGGGGTTGCTGCTGGCGCGGTTCGATCCTGACACCACGTATGTGGGAAAGACGGTGGCCGAGATCGCCGAAACCCGCGGGACGGATCCCGTGACCGCCTACATGGATCTCATCGCCGAGTCGCAGGCGCTTCAACAGGAGACCGGCGAGTCTGCGGAGAGCGTGATCGGGACGAGCATGGACCCAGGCGATGTGGCGCGCCTCATCCTCTGGCCACACTCCAACATCTGCACGGACGGCGAGCTGGCGGGACGACATCCGCGTGGGTTCGGCTCGTTCCCCCGGGTCCTGCGGCGCTACGTGCGTGAGGATGCGACTCTGACGTTGGAGGCGGCGATCCACAAGATGTCCGCCCTGGCGGCGCGGCACATGGGCCGGGAAGACCGAGGCGTGATCCGGCCGGGCGCCTACGCGGATCTGGTACTCTTGGACACGGCAGGGATCGCGGACCGCGCCACGCCCGAGGAGCCTCAGCTCGTCT
Source organism: Gemmatimonadota bacterium (assembly GCA_039586495.1). Taxonomy (GTDB): domain Bacteria; phylum Gemmatimonadota; class Gemmatimonadetes; order Palauibacterales; family KS3-K002. The sequence continues at coordinate 22,348 of JBDHKG010000060.1, forward strand.
CGGAGGGCATCGCGCGGGTGTGGGTGAACGGGGTCGAGGTCTTTGCCGGCGGAGCGCCGACGGGCGCCCGTCCGGGAAGGGTGATCCGCCGCAGTGTCACGCGCTGAGTCCGGTCGCCAGCGCGGGAACCGCAAACCGGAGGGTGTGATCGTGAGACGCAACCTGAAGCGATCGTCAACCTTGGTGCGAGCGTGCGGCGCGGTGTTGGCCGGGGCGCTACTCGTCGCGGACGCCTACGCCCAGGAGGTGGGACTCGAGGCGCGGGTGGACAGCGTGTTTGCGGAATACGACAACACCCGATCGCCGGGCTGCGCGCTGGGCGTCATCCGTGACGGCCGGTTCATCCTCAAGCGCGGGTACGGGATGGCTAATCTGGAGCACGGTATCCCCAACTCACCGTCAACGGTGTTTCGCATCGGCTCGACATCGAAGCAGTTCACCGCGGCGGCCATGGTGCTGCTGGCGGCGGAGGGCAAGCTGTCTTTGGACGACGACATCCGACGCTTCCTACCGGAGATGCGCGATTACGGTACGCCGGTGACGATCCGCCATCTCCTGCATCACACCAGTGGGGTCCGCGATTATCTCACGCTCATGATGTTGGCTGGGAAACGCAGTGACGACTGGTACACCGACGACGAGGTCGTCTCGATGATTGCCCGGCAGCGGGAGCTGAACTTCGAGCCGGGCGAACGGTTGCTCTACAGCAACGCCGGCTATTTCCTGCTCTCGCAGATCGTGAAGCGTGCCAGCGGTATGTCGCTTCGCGAGTACGCGGCAGAGCGGATCTTCGAACCCCTGGGCATGGAGCACACCCACTTCCACGACGAGCACGATGAGATCGTTCCGAACCGGGCCAGCGGCTATGCGCCTGCGGACGACGGCGGGTTCCGCATCAGCATGACCACGCTGGACATGGTGGGTGACGGCGGCGTGTTCACGACGGTCGAGGACCTCTACCACTGGGATCAGAACTTCTATCGTCCCCAGGTCGGGGGGCAGAGCTTTCTCAACCAGCTTCTCACCCGCGGGGTGCTGAGCAACGGAGACACGCTCGACTACGCGCTCGGGCTCGGGCACGCCAGGTATCGCGGCCTCGACGTCGTCCGACATGGTGGCGCGTTCGTCGGCTTTCGGGCCGACATGATGCGGTTCCCCTCGGAGCGGTTCACGGTCATCTGCCTCTGCAACCTGAGTACGGGCCGGCCAGGGCGGCTGGCGGAGCGTGTGGCGGATATCTACCTGGAGGATCGGCTCGAGCCCGTGGAGGAGGCGCCGGAAGAGGCGCGGGAAGAGGAGGAGGAGGAGCCTCTGGAGCTGAGCGCCGAGGAAATCGCCGCCTACATTGGCGATTATTACAGCGATGAGCTCGACGTCACTTATCGGCTGCGTATGGAAGAGGATACGCTGCGGCTCTTCCTCGGCAACTGGCTCGACTCCGCGCTGGTGCCCTCGAAGCCGGACGTGTTCCGTGCCCGTGTCCTGACCTTCCGCTTCACGAGGGAGCCGCCTGAGCGCCCCAGCGGCTTCCTGCTGGACGCTGGCCGGGTGAGGAATCTGCGGTTCGAGCGGGTCAAGGATTGAACTCGTCGCGCGTGAGGTGGCCCATGATGCCTACGACAAGAAGGAACCGGACTTCGCTGGTCGCCGTTCTCGTCTTCCTCGCCGCCATCCTCGGCTGCCGACCTTCCGGGCAGGAATCGGATGTGGCGGAGTCGAGCCCGGAGGCGCGGGTCCGTGCTCGCCTCGATTCCCTCGATGCGCGAACCTCCCTCTATGCCAAGCACCTGCCATCGGGTCGGGAGATCGCCGTTCGCGCGGATCAGCCGATGAACGCGCTCAGCGTGATCAAGATCCCGATCATGGTGCTCGCCTACCGGGACGCGGAGGCCGGGCGTCTCGACCTGGACGAGCGTTACCGGATCGAGCCCGAGGACCTGCGGCGCGGGAGCGGACTGCTGCAGACGTTCGCCTCTGGCCTCGAGCCCACGTACCGCGATCTGGTCACCCAGATGATCATCACCAGCGACAACACGGCCACCGACATCATGATCAGGCGGCTGGGCCTGGAGCGGGTGAACGAGCTGCTGGCGGACCTGGGCTACGAGGAGACCAGGCTGCGGACCACGACGGGCCAGCTGTTCCGCAGGACCTGGGAGCTGCTGGATCCCGCCCACGCGGCGCTCAGCGACCGGGAGGTGTTCGAGCGCGGCTTTCCGGGCGACCCGGGCGCGCCGGATCGGCACTTCGCCCTGGAGGGCGACTCGACCCAGTGGCTGGGACGGACGACGGCGCGGGAGATCGCGTGCCTCTTGGAGGGGATGCACAGCGCCGAGCTGGCGCCGCCGGAGTCGAGCCAGGAGATGATCCGCATCTTGCGGCGGCAGTTCTACAGCTCGCGGCTCCCGCAGCGGATCCGCTTCCAGGCCTCGGTGGCGCATAAGACGGGCGACTGGCCGCCGTACGCGGGCAACGACGTGGGGATTCTCTACTACGAGGGGGGCCCTACGGTCGTGGCGGTATTCACCAATCAGAACCGGGGAGACTTCTTCGAGCTGGAAGCGACCCTCGGCCGGATCGCCGAGGATCTCATCACCGCCTGGCGCTGATCGGGGGGCCTGGAGGGGCGGCCAGAACCCGCCTGGCGCATGGGGTCTTGACGCCGAAGCCGCGGGATGGGAGTATGTAGGGGAATACAGCGGGCGTAAGAGCGTTCCTACAAAGGCTTAAAGCAGCCGAGCCCCGGTGAGCCGGGGCCCGGAGCGATCTAGATCCTGCTCTACTCTATTAGGTGTGTGGGGGCTGACCCGGCACCGGGAGTAGGCGGCCGAGCCGGATGGAGGGACTGTTCCTACCTGCTGCCCAATTGCAGGCGCCCCCACACTTGTGTTTTTTCTGTGTTTTCTCCTACCTGACCTCAATACTTAGACGCTCAGACCCAGGCAAAGGTTGCCACGAACCGCCTGTCGGCCGGGGGGCCAGCCAGCCAGGTTTCTGGTCGTCCTTCTGATCAGGCGAAGCATTCTCCCTATCAACACACGAGGGGACCGAAACGTTCCACTGCCTCGGGTGGCGTCGACGCCGGATCTGGATCCCTCTCTCGGGGTCCCAGCCGCTAGCCCCCTGGGGTGGCAGGGCCCTCATTTGATACCTACGGCGTTCAGGGGCGGTGGGTTTCGGCGAGGGGTCGGGCAGGTCAGGGTCGCCTCAGGACTCGAGCTTCGTGATGGCCGCGCGCACGTCGTCCGGGATCCGCACGGGCTCGCGCCTCGCGTAGTCGTACGAGACCACGACGCTCGTCCCTTCCGCGGCCAGCACCCCCTGGGCCTCCGAAACCAGCCCGTAGCTCATCGTGAAGCGTTCGTCGCCCAGTTCGACGACGCGCGTTCCCACCAGCGCCGTGTCCGGGTAGAACAGCGGCCGGCGGAACCGGCAGCTCGTGGAGTGCAGGATGGCGCCCACCTTGTCGCGGTCATACGACTCGTGGAACCCGCAGCGCTCCAGGTAGCGGACGCGGGCCGACTCGAAGTAGCGGAAGAACACGACGTTGCTGACATGGCCGTAGGCGTCCATCTCGCCCCACTGAACGGGGATGCGGAGGACGACCGGATAACCGGCGAGCAAGTCTTCGCTCAACGGTGGGCTCCCGTCTGGACGTAGTCAGCGGTTCGGGTGCGGGCGGGAAGAGCTGAGGATGTGTCCCGATAGGGCCCGGGCGCTGCTGCGATGCAGGCCCGGGCAGCGTCTACCTCCTGCGCTTGCGGCGCTTGTGTAGCTCTTTGCGCTTCCTCCGCCCGATCTTTCTACGACCCGACTTCTTGAGCTTCGGTCTCTTGCGGCCCATCTGCCTTGCTGTGGAGTGGAGTCAGTTCCTAGAACCGCCGTCCGCTGCGGCCTGCGAATATACACCCCACGCCACTTAAGGCAATGTTCCTCGGCTTGCAGATATGCCTGGTTGAACCCTCGGGCGCCAGGATACTGAGCCTACGCTGGGTCGGCCGTCACAAGAGCGTCGAGCCAGTCGGCGTGGTCGTAGTTGATGCCGTCGCCGCCCGGTAGCACGCGCAGCACGAGCTCCTGCACGCCCCGGACGTCCGCGTCCACCGCGACAGCTCTATCACCATTGCGGATCGGATCGCTCTCCCAGAGCAGCCGGCCGTCGCCCCAGACCTGGAAGACGACCTCCACCGGCGTTGGCGGGGCCACCTCGTCATCGATACCGACCCGCGCCTGGAAGCGCAGGAAGGCGCCGAAGAGCTCGTAGCGCAGCTCGGAGCGCGCGTGGGTTCCCAGACCCTTCTCGTAGGTCACGCCTGCCACGGTCAACGGGTTGCCGTCCACCGAGCGGTCGCGGTTCAGGCTGCCCCAGTCCTGCTGCGCCACGATCGGCTCGAGGTCGGAGAGGTAGGCCTGCTCCGGCACCTCGGGTGTGAAGACGACCTCCGCCGCCTGCTCGCCGACGGTACCGTCGTACCAGATCGAGCGGACGCCGATCCGGTAGCTGCGGCCGGGCGCCAGACCGCGCAGCTCGGCCCAGGGCTCGAAGGCGACGCCGAGCGGTTCTCCGTCGATCTCGATGAGGTAACCGGCCTTGACGTGGTATTGCGTCGGCCAGTGGAGCGTCGCCTGTGACAGTCCCTCCTGGGTCACCTGTAGTCGAGAGGGCGAGATCACCGGGAACAGGTAGGGCTGCGCCGGCTCGAACTCCAGCTCCCACGATACCGTCTGGCTGGCATCGCTCTCCAGCGTGACCGTGGCGTAGCCCTGATGGCTGGCGGATGAGACGCGCACCGGGTGCTCGCGCCGCTCGCCATTGACCTTCACGCCGGCGAGCTGGAAGGTCGGCGCGCTGCGGGGAAGGCCGACGGTGAGCGTGTAGGGGTCTCCGGCAATGATCCGGCTTCGTCCCGCGAGCGTGGGCTGCGTCGCGCTCCCGCCGGCCTCGAGGTCCAGCAGGTCCACCCAGCCCTGGGTAATATGGCGGCTGGTGGAGACGAGGACGGGTCGCTGCGTCGCGGGGATTAGCGTGACGACCCTGACATCGGCCGGTGGGACGCTGAGGAACACGCCCTGCGACCAGGCGCCCAGGTAAGTGCCCTGCCAGAAGTCGTAGACGTGGTACAGCTGGTTGGGATCCAGTCCTAGCTCGTCCCAGGAGACCAGGCGACTCTCCACGCGTTCGGTTTCATAGTTGAAGACCGCCACCACGTCGTAGGTGCGGCCGAGGTGGCTGACCTTCAAGTCCCAGATCGGCTTGCGAACGTTGTCTGGATTGAACAGGTCGAGTGGGCGGATGTCGACGGCGGGATAGATTCGCCTCAGCACCTCGACCCGTGAGGCCGGCAGATCCGGCATCCGGTCGCTGGCCATGAGCGCCTGGCTGCTCAATCCCTGAATCGTGGCCCAGGCCCGGGCCATCCCTTCGGTGAGGGGCGGCCGCACGAGGAACACGTCGGGATCGGAGTACCAGGCGATGTTGTGGAGGAAGTTCCAGCGCTGGATCGCCTCGGCGGCGACCAGGAAGCCCTGCCAACCCTGGACGATGTCGCCAGCGGTGCGTGAGCCGTTCATGATGCCGACACCGGGGAGGGGGATACCCCAGCAGCCCAGCAGGTACGAGTCGTCGCCGATGGCGTCGCGGATCGTCCGCAGCGTGCCGCGGTAGAGCTCGGCGGCCGCTGCCCCCGGCTCATCCTCCGGGACCGGCCCGGCCATGTACTTGAGGTTGCCGGTGAACTCGCGGATGACGATGGGCTGGCCATCGATCTTGAAGTAGGTGTAGCCCCAGCCGCGCAGGCGCGTGAACAGGTCGTGCAAATAGGTGTGGGCGGCCGGAAGGCTCGGATCTACGAGATAGGTGCCCTCCCAGGTGGACGAGGCGGAGCTGCCGTCCGGCTTCCAGAGGAAAGCGCCGGAGCTGTGGGCCACTGTCTCGTTGCTCTGGCCGTGGGGCGCCAGCCAGAGGCCCGCCTCCAAGCCGAGCGCGCGGATCGAGTCGGTGATCGCGGCCATGCCCGGCTCGCGGAACCGCACGTCGATGGTCGTCCAGTCGCGGTTCTCGCCCAGGCCGTGGCCCGTGCCCTGCCAGCCGTCGTCGATCTGCACGTAGCGGGCGCCGTAAGGCTTCAGGTGCTCGGCGATCCAGCGGGCGTTGGCCAGGATCTCGTCGGCGTTGATCTCCTGGTAGTAGTAGTACCAGGAGCACCAGCCGGAGGGCGGCAGCGGAAAGTTCGACTTGTCGATGGGCTGGAAGAAGGGGATCTTGAGTTCGCTCTTGTAATAGTCGGGGATGACGCGCCCATCGTCGGTCGTCACCTGGTCCTCGACGGGATCGAAGGTGCCGTCGGCGAGGGGTGTGGTGACCGTTCCCAGCGTGGTAACGAAGAGCTCGTCGCGTCCGTCCGGTTTGAGACGGACCGGGATGGGACGCGGCCACGGGTTTACCGGACCCGCGCTGGGGACGTCCTGGGCTTGCCGGTGCCGGGTCATTGCTGGGCTATCGCCGAAGGTTTGCAGGATCGCGGCGGCGCCGATGATCGCCACCACGGCCACGGGCCGCCAGTGATAGATGGCTGAGCGGATCATGATGGGCCAGGCCTTTTCCGTGAGTTGATTAGGGATTCGCCGAAAGGTAGTCGTGTCCGCAGGGAGACGCGATGCGGTGAGTTGGGCCTACCAGGAGTTGGGCGAGGGCGTCGGTACGGATCCAGCGGGGCCCGGGGAGACTAGCGCTCCGCGCGGCCGGATTCCAGCTCGCGGCGGAAGCTGTCCGCTTCAAGCAGGCGCGTGACCTGGGTCTCCAGATGTGAGTATCGGTCCTCCAGCCTGGCGAGTCGCTCATCCACCTCGGGATTGCGGGCGGTCTTGCTGGCCTGGATGGCGGTGATAATGTCCCTAACCATGGGCCGCAGGACTAGGTGGCCGGCCAGCGCCAGGCTTGGGACGCCGATCGTGAAGAAGATCGCGACTATGGGGACCAGGTCGTACACTCCACTCCTCCATGGTTCAGCACGCAACCTGCACCGGTCGCGCGGCGCTGTCCAAGGGAACGAGTCGTTCCACTCACCACTACGTCATCCGGCGCTCGGCCTGTTTCAATGCCTCAGGCCGCCGATTCTTGACAATTCGAGCGCTGCCTGGGATCGGTAGCTTGGGTTACAGCAGTCCACGTTAGGCGGGTCGAATGTGACAGCCTGTGTGACAATCAACGGATTGGGGGTGTTGCTGCGGACAGCGGGTAGCGCCGGAAGGCTAGGTGCAGTAACGTAACGTGCGATTGGGCCCGGGTGGCGGAATCGGCAGACGCGTCGGACTCAAAATCCGATGGGCTTCGGCCCTTGAGGGTTCGAGTCCCTCCCCGGGCATTCTTGTCCTGCGCGGCCTTTCCGCCTTCTCGCCGTTCCTTTCCAGGCAATCGTCGCCGATCACCGCATCTCCAGCCATCCAGTGCCTGGCCTGCCCTGAACCTCACCAGGGCCCGCTTCGCGTCCAGACGATGATGGCGCCGCAGTGGGCGTCGGAGAAGGCGAAGTTGGGGGGAAGCACGGCCGGACCATGGTAGACCTCGATCGCTTCCACATCGTTCGGCATGACGAAATCGTCAATGGTCGCGTCGCTGCTCTCGCTGAGCGAATAGACCCGCCTCCCATCCAGGTATACCGCTGGCCAGCACGGCTCGATCCTCTTACTTGTCGGGTCATAGCGCACGCGGCCGCGGAACACGATCCTGCAGCGCAGGCCGCTCACCGGGATCAGACGCGCGCCCGGGAGTTCGCCGATCATGTGGCTGATCCGGAGCGGCTCCCGTAGGCTAGGTGCTCCAGCACCAGCTCGTAGACGCCCGGCGGCACCCGCGGGAAGTGGAAAGCCCCCTCGTCGTCCGTGGTTCGGATGAGGTCCGTCTCCTCCCGAACAAGGCGGACCGCCACCGCCTCGATGGGCCGACCGCTCTCCGCGTCCAGTACCCAGCCCAGGACCGTGGCTACCTGAGCCGAAGCACGAGGCGCAATAAAGCCGTTGACACTAAGGATCGCTACCAGGACCGCCGTGCGCGCGCATTGCCGAGATGACCGGAATGCCTGAGGTGGGGCGGAAGGCCAAGCCAACAAAGGTGAGCCCCTACTCATTCTGGACCTACCTGCGTCTGAGACAGAGCTACTGATTGCAAGATACCCCGACTGACCGCAGCCGGTCCAGCGACACGTCTCGTCGTCGAACCCGTCGCAAGGCGAGCACGGCATCCCCAATGCCAGTCACAAGTCCCCGCTGGTGCGCGTGCAGTAGCCAAGAACGACTATCAATAGACGTTCACGCGCCGACCAGGTATCGCGCCCTAGTCCCGCCCAACACCCAGGTGCAACCGCTGACCGCAAGGTCTTTGTCGCTCGGCATAGCTCGTGTGACATTGCGCTTGACCCAATCACTCCCTGCCAGGACACCCGGGTTGGCTCGAAGACGGACGGAGAACCGACAAGTCGCTGCGATGCAAGACGCCGTGCTGGACCCGGTGTGCGGGAGGGCGAGGTCGCTGCTGTTGTTGGTTGGCCTTCTGGTCGTCGGCGTTCAGCTCCCCGGGCATGCCCAGGAGCCGTATGTGATGCCCCGGATCGACGGCGCGGTAACGCTGGACGGCTTGAGCGACGAGCCGGCCTGGGACGGGATCGAGCCGTTGCCTGTCGTCATGTTCATGCCCAGCTTCGGGGGCGAGCCAACGGAGCGCACGGACATTCTGTTGGCATACGACGACAACTTCCTCTACCTCGCGGGTCGGCTCTACGACCACGAACCGTCACGAGTCCAATACATAGGAGTTCCGAGGAAAAGAGGTGTGAGAGTGTACACCGTGGGTAATTCGACTTCCCAAGCTGACGCAAAGCGAGTGCTCGAGGTTATCGACGAGGAGGTCAGCGCGGTCAGGACTGGCGACGTGCAGGCGTACCTCGAGGTTCTTGCCGATGATGCGGTCTTCATGCCGCCCAACCAGACATCCAAGGCCGGCGA
>JBDHKG010000155.1:0-5122 GCA_039586495.1 Gemmatimonadota bacterium
CCGACGCGTCCGCGCTCTGACAGGAAGCGGAGGAACGCCTTCTCGAAGTTGTAGTGCGGATAGCACTTCTTGCACAACTCGAGGTGCGCCCGGATTCTCTCGACGGTCTCCTCGTCGAGTTCCTCGTCGATGTATTCGTAGAGCTGCTCTACGACGCCCGCACAGTCGATCCCACCCGGCGGGGTCATGCCCGCCTCACCCTTCCGCCTCCCCAGTCTCCAGAACGCCGTCATCGAATGTATCCCATCTCCAAAGCGTACTCGTACAAGCGCAGCTGCAGGCGGCGGCGACCCCGGAACAGCCGTGACTTCACGGTGCCCACGGGCAACTCCAGGATCTCGGCGATCTCGGCGTAGCTCATCCCTTCGAAATCACTCAGCACTACAGGGATCCTGAAATCCTCGGGCAGCTCCTGGATCGCCCGCGTGACCTCATCGTCCACGATGTAACGGAAAAACGATCCCTCCGGATCCCGATCCTGTACCGACTCGAAGATCGAGGTTTCCTCGACCGACTCGTACCTGGTTGATGAACGTGTTGCGCAGGATCGTCACCAGCCAGGCGCGACAGTTCGTCCCCGGCTCGTACTTGTCCCAGGCCCGATACGCCTTGGTTACCGTCTCCTGCACCAGGTCGTCGGCGTCGGAAGCGTTTCCAGAGAGACGCAGCGCAACGTTGTAGAGCGTATCCAGGTGGACGAGCGCCTCACGCTCGAACTCCTGACGCCTTCGGGCTGCGTCTTCGCTCATCGCTCCGTCTGGTTGGGGTGTCTGTGTGAACACCCTATTTAACCCATCGGCGCAGAGTCGGCAACGCCGAGGTTGCGGGGAGGCCGAATACGGTGCCGAGCCGAGCGGCCGGGGCGAACACCGCCTCTGCCGTTCTCCCCCACGCCTTTGGGCGGTATATTGTAGGAGACCCTACGGTAGCCGTTGCCCTCGCGGGGTTCGGGCGCTAGCATTTTGGAATACAACCGGAAAAATCGACGTCAGGCGCCACGGCGCGCTAGTATGCAAAGTACATCGTGGGAGTACCCGTGAAGCTCTGGCGGCACTCACAGCTAGTGCGAGTGCCGTGAACCTTCCAGGGCCAGCACGGGTGGTTGTCCAGAGGAGGGAATCGGCTATGCGATTCGGCCAAAGGCCGAAGGCCGTGCTCAAGAGCTTGACGCTCGCTCAGGTCGATCAGCTACGCGCCGCCGGCACCGTGCGCAGCTATCGTAAGAACGAGAGCGTCTACGAACTCGGAGAGCCTGTCAAGGCACTGCACGTGGTGCTGCGAGGCCGGGCACGTCTCCGCGACACGGATTGGGAGGGCCGAGACATCACCGTCAGCTTCGCCGCCGAGGGCGAGGCGTTCGGCCTGGAAGCGCTGGCGGGACTACCCAGGCGGGTACTCTCGGCAACGGCCGCCGAGAGCAGCGAACTGTTGTCCGTCGACACGGTCGCGCTGCGTGACCTGCTCGATCGTGACAGCGCGCTGGCCCGGCACCTGCTGAAGCATGCGGCCCAGGTGATGACGCATATGGAGGAACGCATCAAGATGCTGGCGTTCCTCGACGTCCCGTCTCGACTCGCCGGCACAATACTCTGGCTCGCCGACCGCTACGGGGTCTCGGTCGACGGGGGGGTTGAAGTGCCGTACTGGTTCACGCACCAGGAGATGGCTGATCTGATCGGCTCCACGCGCGAGACGGTGACCACGGTGCTCGCCGAGTTCAAGCGAGACGGCCTGTTGGACAGCCGGAACCATCATTTTGTGGTTCTGGACCGTCGCGCGCTGACCGAGCGCATCAGGCTACCCGAGTTCGGCGAGGCCATTGAGGAGCAGACCTAGCGCAGCGCCGCGCCTTCGCGCCAGATCGAACGCCACTGGGACTCGCTCGCCTTCCTCGATCAGGCCATCTGGGACGAGCACATCGGCCCTGGCCTCCGAATAGAGGGTGAGGAGCCCCTAGGGGCTCCCCCAGGAGCGCCGCTGGTGCCCCGCACACCCTTCGGCAGCCTGGTCGGTCGTTCGATCCTGTTTGGAGAGAGGTCCAGATCCGCCTGCGGCTATCCGGACCCTTTGGTGTTACCTCTGATCTCCGCGAGCACCGCCTCGAGCAGGTCGCCGGCACGTACCATGCTCTCGCCGTTGGGCCCTTGGCTCCCTATGAACGACGCCTCCGCGGCGGCCGCGTTCAGCTCCCGGAAGGCTGCCAGCGTCTGGCGCGCCAGCTCTCGCAGGCGTTTCTTCTGTGTCTTCGGCTTGTCATCCGCCATAGGCAACAACTCCGCGTTGGCTTAAGCCGTGCCCCAGGCGACGGCGACCTGTGCCACACCCGCAGCGCGCGCCTCGTTCAACGCCCGCCCGGCTGCCGCCAGAAGCAGCTCGGGACACGCCTCGACTTGCCCGTTCTGGCCCTCCACGGCAGCCACGCCCGCACTGAAGGTCAACGGGAAATCGCCGTCCACGCGCCGTGAAAGCGAGAACGAGGTGAAGCGCTCAGCCAGTCTCACTCCACCTTCTGGCGGCGTGTTGGGTGCGAGCACCATGTACTTCAGCCGCTCCAACCGGCCCACGATATCAGAGTTGCGGGTCTGTTGGTGCAGCACCAAGGAGAACTTCCTCTCCAAATCCAGGACTGCGCCCGCATCCACATGGACACCGTCAGGCACCCGATCCACACCGAACACCACGCAGGACAGTGCATCGTTGGTGCGGTGCACGAGCGCGATCAGTTCCCGGAGACGCCGCTTGATACCGCGCACGGTGTAGTGCCCGGTCTCTGCATCCAGGAGAGTCTCCGACTGCAACGCGTCGACGTCGCGCTTCAGCCAGACCCAGGTGCCCAGCTTGGCCGCAAGCTCTGCCGCGCTTGCTGGGAGCTCGACGACGTCCCAAAAGCCGTCTGCAAGTGCGAGCACCCGCGCCTCGCTCGGCATGTCTGCATCGCACAACCCGATGAGGGGAACAGCAGACCTCCGGCCCAGCGCACGCAACCGCCTGGCGATTTCGCTGCGCGCCCTCGTAGGCAACCTCAAGTCAAGCAGCACGGCATCGCTGTACCGGTCCGACAGGAAATCACAGACCGATTCAGGGCAACCATGCAGGGCCAGCCGATAGCGATCCCCTTCAAGCAGGGCGGCCAACTCGTGCGGCAGTAGGTCATCTGTGGTGAGCACTGCTACGGTAGCGGGCCCATGCGGTGACGCCGCTGCAGCGGCATCAAACGGGATCCGCTCCTGGACCTTCCCCAAAGCCATCACAGCCTCCGTCGTGATTGGGCTCGGGCGTTCGGCCACGCAGGATGCAAGAGGTGAGCCGCGCCCGCGGATCGTGGATGCACACCATGTAAGGTATGGGCAGAAAATGAGTTAGCGTGTGCGGCCGCAGGGGTTCGAAACGTGCACGAGCCGGTATTCCCTGTCCGCCACTGCAAAGATTTCCAAAGGACGGCAAGGTCAGGGATCTGGAGACGTCAGCTCTTTGCTCGCCTGGTTTCTCGTCGAGCATGGCTGAGCACGCGAGAACACCGACCCTCAAGCTACGGCAAATCCTTCTTGATTCGCGCAATGGAGTCGTTCATTATGTCCCGGGAATCGAGTGGCTCCCAGCCCCGGGGGCCTTGTGTTGCCGATTCCCTAACAGGGAGGAGCCCCGGCTTCTTGTTCAACACAGCCACCAGCAGCCCATACCACAAGGCACCAGCATCACGACCCAGGAGGCCATAATGGCGAAGCGCAGGTTCACCCGTCGGCAGTTCGTCAGAGTCGGAGCGAGCGGAACAGCCGCCGTGATGTTGAGCGGTAGGAGCGCCCTTGGCGCCTGCAATGACACGGGAGCGCCCAATGTCGATCCGCCCGTGCCGGAACGCCCGCTCGGACGTACCGGCCATCAGGTGCGGCTATTCAGCCTCGGTGGCCAGGCGACGATCGAGCAGCCCGGCACTCGCGAGGTGTCGCACGCCATCATCAACCGCGCGATCGACCTCGGCGTCAACTACATCGATACGGCTGCCGCCTACGGGCGTGGGATAAGCCAGACGTATATCGGCGAGGTGATGGCCACCCGGCGGCACGAGGTGTTCCTGGCCAGCAAGACACACGACCGAACGCGGGACGGCTCGCTACGCCTGCTCGAGGAGAGCCTCCGCCTTCTGCAGACGGATCACCTCGATCTCTGGCAGCTCCACAACGTCCGCACCGATGAGCAGCTCGACACGATCTTCGGCCGGAACGGCGCGATCGAGGCGCTGCAGCAGGCTCGCGACGAAGGAATCGTGCGGTTCCTCGGCATCACGGGACACTACGATCCGGCTCCGCTGATCCGAGCACTGAACGAGTTCGACTTCGACACCATTCTCATGGCGCTGAACCCGGCGGACCGTCACTTTCTGCCGTTCACAGAGGAGCTGTTGCCGCTGGCTAACGAGAAAGAGATGGGTGTGATTGCCATGAAGATCCCGGCGCGCAGTCGTCTGTTCCGCGCGGGGGGCATCACGTCCATGCGAGACGCCATGTCCTACGTGCTCACGTTGCCTGTCAGCACGGTCATCGTCGGGTGCGACACGGTCGAGCAGCTCGAAGAGAACGTCTCGATCGCGGCGGACTTCCAGCCACTGTCAGCCGAGGAGATGGCGCGGATCGAAGGCCTGACCGCGAGCTACGCCGACGAGGCTGCCTTCTTCAAGCGAGGGGGCACCGTCTTTACACGGCCGGGCATGGACGACCAGGGGTTTCTCGACTGAGCGTTGCTTTGGCCGGCTTGATGGCCGCTGACCGCACACCTGTGCCGAGTGCAAGCGTTCCAGGGACGGAGGACCTGACGAGCAATGACCACGAAACAGAGCACCCAGTCGGCGCCAGGCGCCGCAGGCGGCGTCGAGGACCTGAACCCATTCCATATCGCTCAGCGGCAGTATGACCAGGCAGCCCGATATCTCCCGGAGCTCGAACCCGGACTGGTAGAGTTCCTGAAACGCCCCCGCCGGCTGATCACCGTCGAGTTCCCCATTGAGACCGCTGAGGGCGAGGTCAGGAACTTCATCGGCTATCGCTGCGTGCACAACAAGGCGCGCGGACCCGGGAAGGGCGGGATCCGCTACCATCCGGACGTCACCGAGGACGAGGTGCGGGCG
>JBDHKG010000156.1:0-4731 GCA_039586495.1 Gemmatimonadota bacterium
ATAGGTGATCTGGCGATAGCTCATCGGTGGCTTCCCTCTCTTGGCCGAGAACGGAGGAACACGAGGGCATCCCAGGTCACCTTTCCTTTTCCGGGATGCTGTTGCACTTAGTATGTGAATCCGCGCCGTCTAACACGCGTTAGGAGCTGACGGGCGCGTACGTTTGGGCTCGTAGTGCCAAAGTAGTGCCAACACGACCCAGCGCAGGTGTCCAACAGTCAGAGCAGAATCGTGGAAATCAGCGCTCACCAGCGCTGATGGGCGCTGGTTTTCGGCTTTGGGAGCAGGAGGTCCCCGGGTGGAGACTCACACCGCGCGCGACGCGCGGTGTTCGGTATGAAGCCGCCTGGCGGTGCCTTCAACGCGAATCCCGGCGCCCCGATTTCTAACCCTCCGATCTCCGGGCACTTACGGGCTCGGTCATCCTGACCGTCTGCCCGCTGTGCGAACTTCTGTGCCAACTCTCGCACCCTTCTCACGCCTTCGCCTCCCGCAGTTCGGCAGGTTCTGAGACCACGCGGTACAGCGTTGCTTCGTCAACCTGCTGGTACGCGGCCTTTAGGCTCGTAGGGTCGCTCCAGCCGCCGGCCGCGGCCACGTCCTTGTCGAGCAGGTGCTTTCGCTCCGTCGCCCAACTGCGGCGGTAGGCATGCCACGCGCTGCCCTGGTGCGGCTCGACGCCAGCGATCGCCTCCGCGCGCCGGAGCCATTCGCGTGCGAGGTCCTTCGAGAGGGGTTTGGCTGTTGTGATTGCATGATTTGTCAAGAAAGGGGATTCGATCAAGATCGGCGCGACGAGGGCTTTATTTCCTGCGGGCGCCCTGGCCAAATAGCGGCGCAGATCGCCGTTAACAGTCAGCCAGGGGCATTCTGGCGCCCTATTCCCCTAAACGTTGCCAATGGCTCCGTGCGCGCCGAACCACTCACCAGCTCGATGTGATAACCTCCCGGCACGCAGCCACGTACAGGACCGAGCCGTCGTCCAGCAGCAGGCGCAGATAGCCGTCCGCCTTGTCGTACTCGATGGCGACACCGCTCCCACAGTCACGCCCCACGCACCCGCAGCCTTGCCATTCGGGACGGCATGACTGGCCCGCCCGGCAAGCTCAGGTAGAAACCTGCGTAGATAAGGCTGCCGAACAGAGCGCCATTCACAGCACTCCCGAGAACGTGCACGGTTGAGAAGGGCATCTGGAGTATCAGCAGTGTCAAAACACGCCCGAGCACGAAGGAAAGCAGACAGCCGAGTGCCAGACTCTCCCATCTCAAACCGCCAGCGCGAACAGCGTAGACCAGACCTGACATAAGGAAGAGCCCGGCCAGAAAGCTACCTGCTATCCATGTCCGACCCAGAGGTGCCGGCGTCTCCAATCCGCTGACGATTACCGGGGCTACAGCACGCCAGCCAATCCCGACTACTGCGCTCACCCCTCCCCACGCTAGGACCAGCACCCAATCCCGCCTCACGTAGTGGCTCAGACTCACAAAGAGCGTCGCCAGGACGACGGAGTCGAGCACCCCCAGCGCGAACCCGCCGACGCTGCCAAGAGCCAACGGAGAATACCATTCTCCATCGAGAAGGAAACGCACCAGTGACCACGCAGAACTTGACAGGAAGAAGCCGAAAAAAGCTGGCAGCCAGAGGAGCACTGGAGGCGTACCCATCCTGTCAAGAGCAGATCCCCAATGTCGAACCCGTGCCAACGGTCTTGGCGGTTGCCGATTGGTGCGCCATTTCTCGGCAAGACCCGCTGTGAATAAACCCAAGGCACCCCCAACAATGGCCAAGCCGAATTGCAGTAGGAGCTGCGCGGTTGACTCCTCAGCTGCGCCCATTATCAACCAACCGGAGTAGTCATGCTCTCCCCCAATTAGTTCGAAGAATTGACAGCCTAGGCCAACCCAACTGCGGATCAAGACCGCAATGCAGAAGAGCAAGAAAATCGCAGCGAGGCTTTCCACGGCTCGTCCTAGACCGTGCCGTTTGAGCATTTCAAGGCACTCCTTCCCCTTGAGTTGCGCCGTCAAGCCCATGCGCCAACGAGCCTGCCCGCTCCCGACGTATGCATCGCCGGGGGCCGATTCTGGGAGGCGGGATACGAGGGTTTCGCCTAATACTAGAGAGCAGCCTCAGCGACTGGCAATCGTTCGCGGGTTCTTGCCATGGAGTTGACGAGTTCTACGGGCCGGGCCACGGGCGGCTTGAACACCATTTGTCGGGATCGTCTGGGTAGTGTCAAAGGTAGTGCCGATACACCCAGCGCAGGTGTCCAACAGTCAGCGCAGAATCGTCAGAATGAGCTCACGTCTGCAAAGGCCGACGATACTCACTCGCGGCGCAAGGCGACCATCGCATCGAGGCGGGCAGCGCGCACGGCCGGCACCAGGGTGGCCAGGAAGGCCACGCCGACAAGTAGCAGAGTCACCCCGAGAAACGTGGTCGGGTCCGATACATCGACCCCGTAGAGGAAGCTGCCCAGCGGTCGCGTGGCGGCGAAGCCCAAAGCCAGCCCGATAGCGGCCCCCATGCCCACCAGGATCATACCCTGCGCGGTGATCAGGCGCACCACATCGTGCGGGCGGGCGCCAAGAGCGACGCGTATGCCGACCTCACGCGTGCGCTGCGCTGCCGCGCAGGACACCACCCCGTAGAGGCCGATCGTCGCAAGTAAGATGGCCAGGCCGCCGAACACGCCCAGCAGTATCCCGCCCATTCTCGGCGCGAAGAGCATGATGCCCAGGTGCTGCTCCATCGTCTTCAACTCCATGATAGGCAGGCTCTCATCGAGCAGCAGCGCCTCGCGCTGCAGTACTGGAACCACGCTCTGCGGATCGCCGCTCGTCCGCACGATCAGCGACATAAGAGAGCGGTAGTTCTGACTGAGGGGCCGATAAAGGTAGGGGCGAGGCTCTTCACCCAGCGTCCGCACCTTGGTGTCCTGCGCGACGGCGATGATCTCGCGAAGCTCCCGATCGGGGGCACCCAGCCGCAGTCGCTTGCCGATGGGATTCTCGCCGGGCCAGAACCGTCTTGCCGCAGCCTCGCTCACGATGACGACGGACGGCGCCGAGTCGTCATCCTGGTCGCGGAAGTCGCGCCCCTGAAGCAGCGGGATGCGCATCGTCTCGAAGTAGCCCGCACTGACGACGGTCACGTCGATCGAGGGCGGGTCATCCGGCGGTGTATCGGCGCCTTCTACATAAAGAGCGTTGATGTTGACCGACACCCCGAGTGGCAGGCGACTGGCAAGCGAGACAGCCTCAACACCCGGGATGCTGCGGGCCCGCTCACGCAGGTCGGAGAACAGATTCTCCGTTCGGGTTCGGTCGTAGCCGGCCAGCTCGGGGGCGACCACCATGATGGCCGCCCGTTCGCGCTCGAAGCCCGGATCGACGGCCTGCGCTCCGATCAGGCTGCGCAGGAACAACCCCGCGCCGATGAGCAGCACCAGCGAGACGGCGACCTGGACTATGACCAGCGAGCCGCGCAGGCCGAAGCGGCGGAATCGCTGCGCGACGGTGTCCAGCTCGTCCTTGAGCGCCGGTACGAGCTGCGGCCGTGTGGCCTGCAGGGCCGGCGCGAGGCCAAAGAGCACCCCTGCGAGTAGGGAGACAAAGAACGTGAACGCCAGGACCCGGCCGTCGATCCCGAGATCGAGCGAGAGCTTGAAGAGTACAGGCGGCTGGAAGCTGACCAAAAGCTTCGCCGTCCACCAGGCGACCGCCAGGCCGAGTACTCCGCCCATCAAGCCCAGTAGCACGCTCTCGGTCAGGAGTTGCCGGATGAGGCGCCCGCGTCCGGCGCCGATGGCCAACCGGATCGCGATCTCCTTGCGTCGGCCTAGCGCCCGGGCAAGGAGCAGATTCGCGAGGTTCGTACAGACGATCAACAGTAGCAGGCCGACAACGGTCATCAGGAGCGCCCCGACGGGAACTAGCGCGCGATCGATCATCGGATGCAGCCTGACATCGCTGGTCGGGATGACCGGGAAGCGCCGAGTCTCGTTGCTCTCCGGATAGGCCTCGGCCAGCTGGCCCGCCAGCACGTCGAGCCCGGACTGGGCTTGCTCGACCGTCACACCAGGTCGCAGCCGTCCCTTGATCAACAAATAGCGCGACCCGCGGTCATCGAGGAGATCGTCAGCCGCGGCGAAGGACGCGTCCGCGTTGAGGGGGATCCAGAGCTCCGCGCTGAAGCCCATCATCAGCCCCTTGAACTGGGGTGGCAAGACGCCGACGATCTCGAACGGCCGGCCCCTTACCCGCAACGTTTGTCCTAAGACTTGGGGATCGGAGGCGAAGCGACGTTTCCACAGGCCATGACTGATCACGACGACCGGCGGCGCGCCGCGCGAATCGTCTTCCCCGGGAATGAAGGCACGCCCGACAGCTGCGGGCACGCCGAGCACGTCGAAGTAGTCCGCCGTCACGGACTCGCCGAACATGACCTCGGAGCGCGTCCCCATGTTGACACTGAAGAAGTCCGGAGTGTAGGCCGTAACCCCCGAGAAGAGGTCGTCTCGAGCCCGGATATCGAGGTAGTCGGGATAGGCCTGGGTGACCGGAACGTCATCGTCCTCTTCTTGAGAGTAGATCTCCACCAGCCGCTCGGGTGACTCGACGGGCAGCGGACGGAGCAGGACGGCGTTGACGATGCTGAAGATCGCGCTGTTGGCGCCGATCCCCAGAGCCATGGTCAGCAACGCAATGGCGGCGAATCCCGGGCGCTCG
>JBDHKG010000061.1:0-27615 GCA_039586495.1 Gemmatimonadota bacterium
CGCGTCTTGCCCCGGCTGCCTCCAGCCGTGCCGCCCCGACCTCCTTCCTTCAGCAGCTCGCCCAGTCTGGACCAGGGCAAGGTCAGCGCCGGCACGGTGCCCGCGATAGTCCCGCAAGCCAGTCCCAGGAACAGCGCAAACCCCAGCACCCTCCCATCGATGTTCACCTCGCTCATTCGAGGGATGATCGCTGACGCCCCCGTGCTGAGAACATCCAGCGCCACCGCGGCGAGTGCCAGTCCGATCAGCGCTCCCAGGGTTCCCAGGATGGCCGATTCCGTGATCAGCTGCCTCACAAGACGACCTCTGCCTGCACCCAACGCTGCAACACGCACGCCACGGCTCCGAACAACAGGATTAGCGTAGCTCGGGCTTCCCCCCCGACGACCACTTGCTTGAGCGGCAACATGTAATATCGCCAATCGCTCGACGATTCGGGGTAACCCTCTCGTACCAATAGCTCAACCGACCTCAAGTCGGCCTCTGCGAGCTCGGCGGTGCTGCCGTCTCTGAGCCTGGCTATCGCCTGGACATAGAACGGCCCGCGCCGCGTTGGCTCCCTCAGACGCCCTAACGCCCAGATGTCTCCCCCAGGAAGGCTAGTTCCAGGCGGCATGACCCCGACGATACTGAATGCTCGGCCATCCAGCTCGATGGTACCGCCGACGGCTGCGCGGCTACCCTGCAGCCGCGTCTGCCAGTACCGGTGGCTGATGATCACCGCCAGTTCGTCCTCGGGCGCAAACGAGCGTCCTGCGATCGGCGAGACGCCGAACACGCCGGTTATCGCATCCGTAACCCATGCGCCGCGGACGACCTCCGGTCCGTCCGGCGTGGCGACGGTGAACCCCCCGCTGCGAAACCAGATTCCGGCGACCGAGGCAAGGTGTTGCCGCCCTTCCATCAAT
Source organism: Gemmatimonadota bacterium (assembly GCA_039586495.1). Classification (GTDB taxonomy): domain Bacteria; phylum Gemmatimonadota; class Gemmatimonadetes; order Palauibacterales; family KS3-K002. The sequence goes on from JBDHKG010000061.1 coordinate 909, forward strand.
CCCAGAAGGTCGGCATCGGACAGCGGTGACGAGAAATCGTGCCACCTGATTCGAACCAGGTACAGATGGTCGGCCTCCGGGTAGGAGAGCGGCCGCAGCAGCACGCCGTTCACCACGCTGAAGATCGCCGTGTTCACACCGACACCGACCCCCAGGGACAGCAGCGCGGCTATGGTGAACACGGGAGCTTGCTGCAGGCCCCGGAGAGCGTAACGCGCGTCCTGAATCAGGTCCTTGATCCAGCGCACACCGCTCTCATCGCGGACCTGCTCCTTGATGACCTCCACTCCTCCAAAGCGAAGGTACGCCCGGCGTCGCGCCTCGGCTTCGTCCATCCCGAGCCTCACGTTCCGCTCGATATCCCTCTCAAGATGGAAGCGAATCTCCTCGTCCAGCTCATCCTCTACTCGGCGCGTCGCCAGGAGCGCCCTGATCCGGTGGGCCAAGCCTCTCAGCCAGCGCATAGGAGCCTCTTCTTCTTCATATCAAACTCAGAAGGAAACCTGGAGAACACGATTGATAGCCAGCGACATGCGATTCCAGCTCTCGTGTTCCACTCGCAGACGCCTCCGACCGTCCGACGTGAGCTTGTAGTAGCGGGCTCGCCGGTTGTTCTCCGTCCTCCGCCATTCGGCCGCGATCAAACCCTGCCTCTGCAGACGCTGCAGCGCCGGGTAGAGCGACCCGGTAGGAACCTGCAAGACAGCATCCGAAAACAGCTGAATGCGCTCGCTGATGCCCCACCCATGCATCGGTTCCAGGTCCAGCGTCTTCAGAATCAGCAGGTCCAGAGTCCCCTTGAGCAGATCAGTCCTGTGATCGACCATGGGCTTTCCTGTAGGAGTTCTACACTCTTTTCCGTAGATATTCTACATGAAGCCGCCTCGCTGTCAACCTCAGTCCGGTGCCCCCCGGCCGTAGGCGGCTGGGGGCGGTCACCTGACAGACGAATCCGCAACCGCCCGTCGAGCGTAGTGTGTCTCGAACGGGAGTCGGAGCCGACTCCTCGTGCGCACGGCCCTGCTTTAGCCGCCGGAGGTCAAGATGAAGCTGAAGGCGCGATCTATCCGCATGGCCGCCGCCGTCTGTCTAGTGCTCGCAGCTCCCACAGCGTGCACGCGCCCGGATCTCGAGGCAGATAAGGCGCAGATCGAGCAGGCCATCAACAACTCGATCGGCTGGGCACTGACGAAGGACACGGTCATGCTCTACGACTGCCTGGCCCACGACTCCACCTTCTTCATCTACCATCCCAGCTCCGAGGCTACGGTGATCGGCTGGGAAGCGTTCACCCGAATAGTGGACGAGTTCTGGATGGACCCGGCGTTCCGGGCCACGCGGTTCGAGGTCAAGGACTTGCGAATCAACCTCTCTCAATCGGGGAAGGTAGCGTGGTATTCCGCGCTCCTCGACGATTTCGCCGAGTGGCAAGGGCAACCCGTGGGCTGGGAGAACGCCAGGTGGACGGGCATCCTCGAAAAGCGGAACGGCCGGTGGGTGATCACGCAGATGCACTTCTCCTTCGCGGTCGAGCAGATCCGCGCTGAGGATGAGGAAGCCGCCGAAGGCTAGCGGCGGAGCCACCACCTGCAGGCGAAGGGGCGCCACTGCTGGTTGGCCTCAGCTGCAACGTCAAGCCCAGGGGGTCAAACGTCAGCGCCACCGAGTGGGCTCGATGGCCCAGCCCCGGGAGGGGTATCGCTTTTCGTGGTCTGGCCCCATCTTGGTGGTATTCCCAAGTAGCTACGACTATGCCTGAGATCCCCGATCGTCTGCGTTCGGTTCTGGCGGACCGCTATCCCATCGAGCGGGAGCTGGGTAGCGGCGGCATGGGAACCGTCTACCTGGCTCGCGATCTCAAGCACGACCGCGCCGTCGCACTCAAAGTACTCCGCCCCGAATTCGCCATCGGCCTGGGCACCGCTCGCTTCCTGCGCGAGATCGATATCGCCGCGAAGCTGACGCATCCGCACATCCTGCCGCTCTACGACTCGGGGGAGGCGGAGGGCTTCGTCTACTACGTGATGCCCTATGTGGAGGGCGAGTCCTTGCGCGACCGCCTCACAAGGGAGAAGCAGCTGCGCATCGACGACGCGCTCCAGATCGCACGCCAGGTCGCGGACGCCCTGAGCTACGCCCACAAGCAGGGCATCATCCACCGGGACATCAAGCCGGAGAACATCCTCCTGCAGGAGGGCGAAGCGGTCGTCGCCGATTTCGGCGTCGCGCGCGCGATTTCAGTCGCGGCAGGCAACACGGTGACGGCCAGCGGCGTTGTCGTAGGCACCCCACAGTACATGAGCCCCGAGCAAGGGAGCGGCGAGCACGACCTGGATGCGCGCACCGACGTGTACTCGCTGGGCTGCGTCCTGTACGAGATGCTGGCCGGTGAGCCGCCATTCAGCGGGCGAACCGCGCAAGCGGTCATCGCGCGACACGTAAGCGAGCGTCCTCCGTCGCTAAACGTAATTCGACCAGCAGTACGGCCCTGGCTGGAGCGGATCGTTCAAGCCGCTCTAGCCAAGAGCCCAGCGGACCGCTTTCCAACCGCTGAGGCGTTGTCCTATGCACTCGCTGCACGTGCGGGTCCCCGCCTCGGCCTGCGCTTTGTCCCCAGAGAGCGGCGGCGACAGATCGCTCTCGCTGCAGCGATCGCCGCTGCCATCGCGGCGGTCATACTGACAAGAGAGCCTGAGCCGACCGAACTGGCGGCCCCAAAGTTGCCAGCCACAAGCGTAGCCGTCCTGTACCTCGAGGACCGCAGCATCGACGGGTCACTGCACAGCTTGGCGAGCGGATTCACTGAAGATCTGATCGACAGGCTCAACCTGGTTCCGAGTTTGGAGGCCAAGTCGCCCCGTGCCGTAAGGCCGTACGCCGACCAACCGGTTAGCGAGGACAGCGTCGCACGAGCCCTCGGGGTGGGGATCGTCATATCGGGAAGCATCGAACCTGTCGGCGACAGGGTGCGTGTTACCATGCGGTTGGTGGATGCAGTGCGAGACAGACCGGTGGCCCCCCTAACCGTCGACGGATCCAGTGAAGAGCCCCTCGCGTTGCGTGCAGAACTCATGACAGAACTGGAGCGACGCCTGATCACCACGCTGGGCGAGCACATTGAGCTGAGGAGGCTGGAAGACGAAGCGACGAACGACGAGGCCTGGCGCCTTTATCGCCAGGCCAAAGAGCTCAGGGAAGACGCAACGAGGCTCGACAGGGAAGGAGCCTACGTAGCCGCCTGGTCCTGGTACGACCGCGCCGATTCGCTGCTCGCCGAGGCGGAGCGGCTGGACCCCAGGTGGTTGGAGCCCAGCCTGCAGCGCGGGTGGATCAGCGCCGCGCAGGCGCTCGTAGCACTCACTGCCGACGTTGACTCTATCGATCGTGAAGCGTCCTTCAACGATTGCATAGCCAGAGGGCTAGAACACAGCGAAGGGGCGCTCCAGCGCAGGCCCGGCTACCCCAGGGCGCTCGAGCTGCGCGGTTTCATCAGGTTTCGCTATCTGAAGCACGGCCGGCAGCCGCGTGGCGACTTACTGCTCGATGCCGCGTACCGTGACCTGCTAGCGGCGACAACATCGGATCCGAGGCTCATTCAGGCCTGGCTGACGCTCAGTGAGGTCTATGAATGGAAAGGCAGCCCAAGCGAGGCGGGGATGGCCCTGGAGAATGCTGCCGAGGCGGACGCGTTCGCCCTCACGGATGAGAGCCTGCTCGAGCGTGCCTATCAGAGTGCTGTCAACCGCATGGATTTTGACAAAGCACGGGAACGCTGCACGGCGGGCCGGCTCTACAACCACCCAACTCTTCGGGAATGTGAGCTGAGTCTTCTCGCGCATACAGGTAGGAACGAGGAGGACGTGCAGCGCGCCTGGAGTGAGCTGGCACGCCTCGACTCGCTCGCGCCAACTCAGGAATGGTTGGCGCAGCGGCGCTTCTTCGTCGCAGCCGTGCTCGCCCGAGCGGGCCGACCCGATAGTGCGCTCAACGTGATGCGTCGAGCGCGCGAGCGGGTCGCCGATGAGGTCGAGTTGACCAACCTGATGATGATGGAGGCGTGGGTGCGGACCCTGATCGGTGATCTCGATGGCGCGGTGGAACTCTTGGACAACTACCTACACCGGATGCCTGCAGAACTCGACTTTGTCGATGGGCACCCGTGGTTCCAGACTCTGCACGATCACCCGGGTTTCCGAGCGCTAATGGACACCCTTCAGTAGATCCGCCTGTCGGTCCGGGCGCTGGGGCGAGGCCGGCCGGCCTCGCCCCAGCGGCAGCCTACTTGCCTGATTCGCCTGATGGTACCAGATGCGGGCGCGGCAGCGTCCTCCAAAGCCCGACAATGGAGTCCGGGGTGTACCCCGCTTCTCTCATATAGGCATTATAGATCTTAAAGACAGCAAATTCGGTGAAGAACACCGCGTCCACGTTAGCCGTATCGGCAGGCGCCTCATGATGCACTCGGTGAGTCCACGTGCGGGTCGTGCCATCCTTCATGCGAAGGATGATCTTTATCGTGTCCACTTCCGCTGTGGGCACCCATTTCACGCCTTGTTGGGGGTTCAACTCGGGACAATCGAAATCGGAGTCCCAGTGATGCACGCAGCCAAAGATGATCTCATCATTCTGCGGCGTGCCTAGAAGGGCTTCTCCCGTTGTCCCACGAAAGCCCACCACATACGCTGCCATGATGAGAAGAGGCAGCACTAACAGGATGCGCGTGGCACGTTTCACGGTACCTCCTGGCTACAGTCAATAACTGTAATGAGGATCGAAAAAGCGTAAGGAAGAACCCTTGCCGGCCCCAGCTTAACGCCAAGCGGCGGCAACTGGACTGGAGAGTTGTGATGGGCGGGCTGGAGCACAGCTGAAGTCCGACCGGGTCTTTAACTCCCGACCCAGGCCCCACATCCGCCGAGCAGGCAGTACTCCAGGCGCTCGAACCTCTGCCGTCCCCGCTTGCCGTGGAACCAGGCGACGACCGCTACCGCTGGCGCACCGAGAGCATAGGTCAGCAGAGACAGCTCGCTGAAGACATCGGCCACAAGGTCGCGGCCGACCATCCGACTCACCAGCTCCACCAGTACGAACCCAGCGGCGAGGTACGCGGCCAGCGCGTGAGCTACGCGGCGCTCCACCAGAGCGGACAGGACCCGTCGGCGCAAAGTCGGCCCGGCCCCCGGCACCAGCGGCTCTTTACCTGGACGCGCTGACAGCACTCGGGCGACACATTCGGCGCTGGGCCGGTGGGCCGGGTCCTTGGCGAGGCAGCGCTCGAGGAGTCCCGCCAGGTCGCGATCCACATCCGGGCGCAGCTCGGTCAACTTGCGCGGCCGTTCCTTGATGTGGGCCGCATACAGCTCCTGCCTTGACTCGGCATCGTACGGACCTCGGCCGGCCAGCAGCTCGTAGCCGAGGAGCCCAAGGCTGTAGATGTCGCTGCGTTCCATCGCCGGCTCGCCCTTCAACTGCTCCGGGCTCATCCAGGCGGGGTGACCGACCAGCTCGCCGGACTTCGTGATCCGCACCGGCCGCTCTTCCGTTGCGGTCAGCACCGCCGCGATCCCGAAGTCGGCGAGCAGAGCACGGCCGGTCTCCTCATGGTAGAGCACATTGGCGGGCTGGACGTCCCTGTGCACGATCCCGCGCCGGTGCGCCGCGGCCAACGCCCAGGCGACGCCGGCAAGCAGCCGGCGGGCCTCGGGGACCGACAGCGTCCCTTCCGCCTTCAGCTTGTCCGCCATCGAGGTCCCCGCGACGTACTCCATGACGAAATAAGGCAGACCGTTCGAGAGCGCACCGGCCCAGTGAAGCCCCACGATGTTCGGGTGCGCCAGAGACGCGATCGCCTGTACCTCGCGGTCGAAGCGCAGCCGCGCCCGGCGATCGGGCTCCAGCTTGGGCGAGAAGACCTTGACCGCGACCAGGCGCTTGAGCTTCGGCTCCCGGGCGAGGTAGACGCTGGCCGTCGAGCTCTCACCGAGCTTGCGCACGATCTCCAGGCCCGGCCCGAGGCCGTCCTTAAGAAGCCGATCGAGATCGGCGCCGACAACGGCCGCGGATGCCAGTTCCGGAGCGGGCGCGGCCACGACTGCCTCAGGCCGCGCCGCGCCCGGCCTTGGCGCCGCCGGGGGGGCCTCTTCCAGCAGCGGGCTCTCAGGCAGCTCGCCGGCACGAATCCGCTCGACCATGGCCACCGTTGCCTCGAGCGGCTCCACCTCCAGCGCCTCGGCGAGCCGCCGCCGATACGCCTCGTACTGGGCCAGCGCCGCCGCGCGGTCGCCCGAGGTGGCCAGCAGCGCGATGAGGGCGTGCTGCGCCTCGTCCTCCAGCGGCTCCAGTTTCGCCCAGCGGTTCGCGACCTCCAGCGCACCGGCCGCATCGCCAGCAGCGTGACGGGACTCGATCACCCTACTGAAGGCCTTCCGAGCCAGGGCGCTCACCCAGGCCCGGGTACGGGTCTGCCACTCATCGAAGCCGGGAGACCCCGGAAGGTGGAATTGGGCCAGGAACGGGCCCCGATAGAGCTCGACGACATCCTCCCAGCGTTCAGCCTGGGCCGCCGCCTCAAGTTCCTTCACATCCACCCGAAGAGCCCCGGATTCCACGCCGACGTGCTCGCCGATAACGGTTATGGACTCCTCGCCTAGCTCCTTGCGCAGGGCATAGAGCGCCTGAGACAGCGAATGGCGAGCCTTTTCATCATCGCGGCCGGACCAGAACAGGGTAAGGAGACGGTCGCGGGGTACCGGGCCCTCCACGGCCAGGAAGGAGAGTAGCGCGGCCTTTTGCTTGTGGGCTACGAGTTCACTGAACTCAGTGCCGTCCTGACGGAGGGAGCAGCCCCCGAATGTGGTGAGCCTGATCATGGCTGGCACGCCTCCACCGGCAAGGGTAGAGCCTCAGCGCTGGCCGGTATCAACAATGTTAAGGGCGTGAAGGCGGCGTGTCATCCCCCGGGCACCGTCAGTAAACCTCGACAGCAACTGCCATCAGGTCAACCCGAGACGTTGAGAAAGAGAGACCCGGCTAGAAGCCGGGTATCTCTCTGACGAGGGCTACGGCCAGCCTCCAGGGACTTCTGGCGGCGGGTCCACAGGGTCCGGCCAGTGGCCCGATTCATTGCCCATACAATCAACGCCCTGGCCCATCTACGTGTCTGCGCGAGTCTGACCAGCAGAAACGTGGTTGTGATGACTTAGATGACGAAGAAGATGATCAGCAAGATCAAGGTGAGTGGCATGGCGCTTCGCCGCGTGAAGCGCGGCAGGTATCTCTAGTGAGAACTGCTAGCCGTTGCGCTTGCCAACCCCGTCCCCGTCGCGCAGCCCACCGCTAACCGCTTTCTGCCGGCACTAAGCTCATCTTTCCCACCGCGTCGACGACGTCTTTCGGCCAGATGAAGATCCGGTTATGTGGCTGAACCTTGTGATACCGCCGGGGCAAGAAGACCTCCCTGGTCGTCATATCGACGCAGTAGCGAGTCACCCACCCTTCCCTTTCGCTGGTTGAAAGCTTCTCCCCTCTCACTAGCCGGCTTGTCACCTTATGCAGCCTCACGCACATGCGGAACTCATAGCCCGTCAGCATCAGGGGGTCAGCCCAGGCGCCCTTCCTCTGCTCGACGGCCTCCTTCGCCGTCTGCTGCAGCAACACCAGGTCCACGTACCTCGGCAGGCTGGGATAAATAGGAAACGAAGCCGCCCAGCCGGACTCCACCATCAGAAGATTGAAGGTCGCCCGCTGCCTACGAGACATCGTGAGTAGCTCCTCCCGCGTGTACGACGGCGCCACGTAGGCGAGCAGGCGACCGTAGCTGTCGAAATGCTCGTCTGCCGACCGGATGTGCAGCGCGCGCTTCCTACCGCTGGGGCGTCTCAGCTTCTCCTCGACGAGTCGCTCGAATGTTTCCCAGGCCTGAATCCCGTGCCGGCCCTGCAGCGTTCCTGCCTGACCGCTGGCCAGCTTCGGCTTCAGATACTCGGCGAGCTCATCGTCGACCGGCGAGTGGCCCTGCTCGATCCAGTCAGCCAGCTGTGCCAGCGGACCGTCCTGCCGCTCCGGGTTGCTGTTGCCGGGATAGTGCACCTCAGGCGTATCGATGCTGAGCATCCGGATCGACACTGAGATCTTCGGCGTGTCACCGTCCGAGGCACTCAAGTAGCGCTTACTGCCAAGCGAATCGAGCTCGAAACCGCTCGGGTCCCAGAATATTCTGACGTCCGGCATCCATCGGCTCCTTCGGTTGTTATCCTCTGTCGCTGGCTTGGTGCTAACACGGGTCGCTGCAATTCTTCACCAGGTGGCCGGCGGTTCCCAGTGAATAGAACGCACCAGCGGGCGGAGCATTCTCAGCTGTCACAGGGGCCGATCATCAGTGACGGGCATCGCAAGCCCGGGCCGAGACTGTAGCTGCCGGGTCGCCTCGGGCGCAGAGGCGGGACTGAAGCCCGGTGTAGTCGCGCTGGGTATGCCGGTTACGGAAGTGTAAGTCCCTGTGCTTTCGTGCATTAGGCCCTCCGGACGCGTCAGATGACGTTCGGATGATCGGCGGCGCTGTCAGCAGACAGCTGGCTGATACCCGGCTGACATCCTCTGCGTAAGCTGCACACGGAGCCCAGAAGAGCGTTATCAGGCGTCCCGCGCGTTGGGAGGCAGAAGACCATGCCCGCCACAGCCTATGGACGTTCCACGGCAACCAGCCGCCACGGCGATGCGGTCTCCGCAGCACTGGAGGAGCTTTTCTCCCGCTACGCCGCACTGGTTCGGCAGGTCGCGCGGCGGCGCAACCTCTCGGAAGACGACATAGACGAGGTCTTCCAGGACGTGCGGATTCGCCTCTGGCGCGCCCTCGCGACCGGTCAGAAGATCGCGGTGACTCCTCCGTCCTATGTATACCGGACAGCGGTTTCGGCGGCGCTCGACCTGATCCGCCGCCGTCGGGCTCGACGCGAGGAGGAGATCGACCGACACCAGGACGGTTTGGCGACTGCGACTACCGCCCTGCCCGATCAGACGGTCGAAGCGTTGGAGTTCGCGGCTGAGCTGGCCCACGCCGTAGCTCTGTTGGGCGAGCCACGCCGACTGGTCGTCCGGATGCACCTTGGCGGATACCATCGTCGCGAGATCGCGGAGCTGCTCGGTTGGACGGAACCCAAGACGAGGAACCTGCTGTACCGTGGTCTTGCCGACCTCCGTGCGAGACTCCACGAGCGGCGTCTTGCTGCGGGGAGCAGCAAGTAAGCGAGGACCCGCCTCCGGCGGCGTACGCGCCGACAGTGTCCAGACGCGCTGCACCTGCAGACCCTCCACGCCCGTGCCAGAGGCGTCAGTTATTACGACTGCCGATGCTCTCTCTGCTAGCGCAGACGGAAAACCAGCTCTCTGGGATAGGACTCGGCCGGCGGTTGCCCCGGTTCCGTTGCCAGTACGGCAATCAAGTCGGTTTCTGAGCCTTTCGCAGCCTGCAGCCCGGACACGTGTATCAAGGACTCTTCTGTGGAGGCCTGCCACGCTACATCCTTCCGAGCTACCCGCAGGCTGGAGCCGACCGGGCTTGGCAGCGCCGCTCAGCCCGAAGCTGCCAGTCAGTGAACTCATACATACCGCAGTGGAGGGGCAGTACGACTACTTCTCACGGGTCATACCGCCCCTGCACCTGAACACGTGCCAAAGGCTCAAAACAAAAGGCGTCTATCGTTAGACGCCGCACTGGCTCGAGTTAGTGGCAGCGGCGAGGTTCGGACTCGCAACCCACGGATTATGATGCGGCCCGCGGCCACTCGCCCGCCTGGCAGCCAGCTGTGGCGAGGGGGTACCGCCTTTCGTAGTCAGGCCCCATCTTTGTAACATCTTTAACCTGTTGCGGATACTATGGCTGAGACCCCCGACCGTTTGCACTCGGCCCTGGCGGACCGCTATCCCATCGAGAGAGAACTCGGCAGCGGTGGGATGGGAACCGTCTACCTGGCCCGCGATCTCAAGCACGACCGCGCCGTCGCACTCAAAGTACTCCGCCCCGAATACGCTGCGGGTCTGGGCACCGCTCGCTTCCTGCGCGAGATCGATATCTCCGCGAAGCTGACACATCCGCACATCCTGCCGCTCTACGATTCGGGGGAGGCGGAGGGGCTCGTCTACTATGTCATGCCCTACGTGGAGGGCGAGTCCTTACGCGATCGCCTCACAAGGGAGAAGCAGTTACCCGTCGACGACGCGATCCAGATCACTCGGCAGGTCGCCGACGCGCTCAGCTACGCCCACAGGCGCGGCATCGTTCACCGGGACATCAAGCCGGAGAACATTCTCCTGGAAGAAGGCGAGGCCGTCGTCGCGGATTTCGGCATCGCACGGGCGATCACCGCTGCAGCAGGTGAGAGCCTGACATCCAGTGGCGTCGTCGTCGGCACAGCCCATTACATGAGCCCCGAGCAGGGCTGTGGTGACGAGGATCTGGATGCGCGAACGGACATATACACGCTCGGCTGCGTCCTGTATGAGATGCTGGCCGGCGAGCCGCCGTTCACCGGCCGAACCGCGCAGGCGGTCATCGCACGACATGTGGGCGAGCGCCCGCCGTCACTGCGCGTGGTGAGGCCGGAGGCACCGCCCTGGCTGGAGCGCATCGTTCACACCTCCCTCGCCAAGGCCCCAGCCGACCGGTTTCCAACCGCCGAGTCTTTCTCGCAGTCTCTAGCGGCGCACGCAGCGCCCCGGTTCAGGCTACGCGCCTGGCCCTGGGCCGCACTCATTCGCGCGAGACATGTACTCGCTGCCCTCGGCGCCCTCGTGCTGGTTCTTGCAGCCGCGTGGTACCTGCTCAAGCGAGGAGAGGGGGCAGGCGGCCGAGTCGGTTTCCCGACCGCCAACATCGGCGTGCTGCTGTTCCAGGACTTCAGCCAGGAGGACAATAGCCATCTGGCGGCTGGCTTCACCGATTTCCTCACCAAGCATCTTGGGGGCATTCCCGGGCTCACCGTGCTCTCGTACGCGAGCATGAGGCGCTACGAGGAAGAGGGCGTGGCCCTCGACAGCATCGTGGCGCGACACGAACTCGGTACGCTCATCGAGGGCAACCTGATCGCGACCGCTCAGCAGATCCAGGTCTCGGTTAACTTGACCGACGCGCTCTCACGTGCCCAGGTGGCGAGCGTGCCGCCGCTCGTGAGGCTGCGCAGCGAGAGCCCGGCGCTACTGCGTGAGCTTGCCGATGAAATCGGCCGCTCGCTTCGGCCGCGTTTGGGCTTCCAGCTGACGCGCCGCGCCCTGGAGGCGGGCACGGCTTGTGGCGAATGCCTCGAAAGCGTGTTCCGGGCCCGCGCGCTCAGGCGTCAGGCTCAGTCGCTGGTGAAGGCCGGCGACACCGAAAGCGCCGCCGCAGCCCTGGACGCCGCCGATTCCTTGCTGATCGAAGCCGAATCCCTCGACCGCGACTGGATCGAGCCCATCATCGACCAGGGATGGGTTGCCGTCTACCGCGCACAGCTGTTCACGGACGTTCCGCAAACCTATGAAGCGGAGCACGCAGGACGCGGGATCGCACACGCGGAACGGGCACTCGAGCGAGCCCCGTCAGACCCCCAGGGCCTCCAGCTACGCGGGATTCTGCGTTCCTACCTGGCCGACAGCGCGAGTGATTCCACGGAAGCAGCCCGTCTGTGGGAGGGTGCGGAACTCGACCTGGCGAGGGCCGTCGAGCTTGACCCGTCGCTGGCGGCGGCGTGGAGCCGCCTGAGCCTGGTCTACCGGGAACGCGGCCGCTTCCACGAGGCGAAGCGGGCGGCAGAGCGCGCACTCGAGGAAGATGTCTGGCTGTTCAACGACGGGACCATCATCTACCGGTTGTGCCTGACGAGCTTCGACCTCGAACAGATCGAGGAGGCGATTCACTGGTGCATAGACGAAGGGCGCCAGCGGTTTCCGGAGAGGTCGGGCTTTGTCTCGTTCGAGCTTGCGCTACTGGCGTCGTCCGTGGGACCGGAGCCCGATGTCGAGCGAGCCTGGCAGCTCGCCGACACGCTCGTTCAGGTCTTCAGTCCCCACCGCCGGCCCGCTACCCGTGCCCTCGTACTGATGGACGTAGCCGCGGTCCTGGCGCGGGCACGTCTAGCCGATAGCGCGCGCGCCGTCATCCGCCACGCGCGAGACAGCGCACCACAGGCGGACCCCCGGCTCGACCACCGGGAAGCGAACGCACGCCTGCAGCTTGGCGAGCCTGAGGAAGCGATCCGCCTCCTCGCTCGCTTCCTCGCGGCTCGGCCGGACGAGAGAGCGAAGGTCGCGAAGGATTGGTGGTGGAGGCCGCTCCGCGAGCGACCCGAGTTCCGGGCACTCGTGGAGTAGCCCCTACCGCGTATCCCATCAGCCCCCGCCCCCGCCCTTCTTCTCATCGTTCTCGTCGATCAGCTCCGGGTCCGCCGTGAAGACCCAGCCGTCCACCTCCACGGCGACGAAGTACGAGTACTTGCCAGGGGCAACGTCCGCCCGCACGGTCCCGCCCCAAGCCCTTTCGCCCCTACTCAGTATACGCCGGTCCGATAGGGGGCTGATCGGCGAGAAATGAACCGTCCAGGGACGACCATCGGGGCCAGACCAGACGACCGAATCGCCGGGCTCGATGTAGAGCGGGTCCGGCGACACCGTGACAGTGCGTCTCGTAGTATCGACCCCGATCCGGACGAGCTTTGGAGTTACTGGAGTCTCGACACATATCGTCCGCTCCGCCGCAACGCCCATTCCGACGCTCACCTCTACTCTTGCGGGCACATATCCCGGGATTCGCGCGCGCACCTTGTAGGTACCTGGGCGCAGGTAGAACCTGAAGTGTCCGTCGGCGTCGCTAAGCGCGGAGAGATCCGTCCCCACGATCGAGACCTCAGCTCCTGGCAGCGACATCGTGTCCGAACCCGAAACCAGGCACACCCTCCCGCTTATCGTCCCGAACTGCCGGATCTGGGCCTCGACCCCGCTCGATAACTCCATGGTGCTCTCTGCCCCGGTGTCTGGACTGCACGCCACTGGTTGCAACCCGGGCCCACGGAACGACAGGAAGGCCAGTGGCAACAGCAACAGCGCCGCCAGTGCGGTGATCCTTCTCATAGGAACCTCCTGCTCAGGTTGAGGCCGAAGAAACGAGTCCGTCGAAAAGCAACGACGCCGCAGGCGCAGCACACGCAGCGCTCCGCCTCCGGCGCTCCGGTAAGGCTAGCAACTTGAATTGGCAGACTGCAGGCATGGCTGAAGCCGCTGAGGTCTGGCGCATCTCCCTCCAGGACCCCGGCCCAACCCAGCCTGCAAGCTAGGTGATGCCGGCGAGCACCACAAGCAGGTCTCGAGCATCACCCCGCTCGCGTTGTTCCGCTGGTGGCCCTTACAGTGCCGAGGTGGGAATCAGGCGATCTGATCCGTGCTCTCAGCGGCTCACTCTCTCCGCAGCACCACCACCGGATTGACCAGCGTGGCGCGCCAGGCGGGCAGGAAGCAGGCCAGCGTGGCCACGAAGCCGAGGAACCCGAGCGCGCCCAGGTAGGTCGCGGGATCGAGTGGCTCGGTCTCGAACAGGAGTTGGCGGATCACGAGCGTCCCGGGGTAGGCAGCGGCCATGGCTGGGTGGAGACCGTTTACGTCAATGGCACCGTAACTTGTGAAGTTGTGACAATCCTCGATTGGGTTCGAGCGCTACGCCATGCTTGCCTACCCCTTCCGCTCATCGCTGGCGACGTCTCCGTCCACCAGGCGTACGAGCCGGCGAGCCCGCTCCATGACCCGGGGATCGTGAGTCGAGAAGAGGAATGTGACACCTTGCTCCCGGTTCAGCTTCTCCATGATCCCGATGAGCTTATCCGCCGTGTCGGAATCGACATTGGCCGTCGGCTCGTCGGCGAGGACGACGGCGGGATTGGCGGCGATGGCGCGGGCGATCGCAACGCGCTGCTGTTGTCCCCCGGACAGCTCCGACGGTCGCCGGTTCTCCAGGCCCTCGAGCCCCACGGCGGCGAGCAGCTCCATGACGCGCCGCCGACGCTCTTCCAAACCGAGGCCCTGGACCCACATCACCATCTCAGCGTTCTCATAGGCGGTCAGAACCGGCATCAAGTTGTACGCCTGGAAGACGAAGCCGATGCGATCTCGCCGCAGGCGGCTCCGTTCCCGACGGTTGAGCTGAGTCAGGTCCTGCCCTTCAAGCACGACGTTGCCCCTGGTTGGCCGGTCGAGGGCACCGATGATGTTAAGCGCGGTGGTTTTGCCCGAGCCCGACGGACCACAGATCGCCGTGAACTCTCCTTTGGCGACTTCGAGCGTGAGCCCCCGCAAGGCGTGGACGTCCACCGTTCCCTGGCGGTAGACCTTGGTCACATCTCTGAGCTGAACGATCGCGGAGTTCACGTCTCCGATCATGGGACCCACCTCACACGAGTTTGATGGTCTCTACCGGATCGACACGGCCGGCCTTCCACGCCGGGTAGAGCCCGGACAGTAGGATGGCTATGAGCGCGGCTATGGCGATGATGGCGACATTCTCCGCGTAGATGCCCACATGGACTGTCGAGGGCATGGCGACGCCCGCCACCTCAGCGGTCTCCTGTCCCAGCATCCCGGAGACGTCGATACCCGTCGTGGCCAGGTAGTGATAGGGCAACACCGTGACGAGAGCCGCACCGACGAGGCCCAAGACGCCAAGCCACGCACTCTCCAACATCACGAGTCGGAAGAGTCGGCCGGGACTCCATCCGATCGCCATCATGATGCCGAACTCGCGCACGCGCTCCATCACACTAATGAACAGCGTATTGAAGATGCCCGCAGCGACAAGCACCGCGATGAGCAGCTCCATGAACCGTGCCCCACCGACCTTGAGGGCGATGAAGGCCGCGAGCTCGCGCTGGCTATCCTGCCACGGAAGAGCCGCGACCCCGGATCCGACCTTGGCGCTCAGCCGGCTGGCAACCTGATCCGCTCGGCGCTGGTCCTCAATGAAGACCGCCACGTGAGTGGCCTCGTCGATCGCGTAGCCGAGCACTTCGCGCACGGCGTCGATGGGGAGCAAGCTCAACCCCCCGTCGACACTTGGAGCGCCGGTCCGCACGATCCCCGAGACCCGAGCCAAGCCGCTGACGATCCCACCGATCCTGTCCGTCATAGTGTAGACGATCTTGTCGCCCAGGCCGACACCGAGGTTGGCTGCCAACCGCTCGCCGAGCATGATGCCGCCGTCGCGGCTGGTGTTGAACGCGTCGCCTTCGACGACTGCCCCGAGGACGGTGAAGGTCGAGGAGTCTTCCGCGACCGGATCGAATGCGATGAAACCGGCGCCGTAGCTCTCGCGGGCCGTGCCCAGCATAGTCTGGCCGATGATACGCTCGACGGCGCGTGTGACTTCACGTTCTTCGAGCGCCAAGTCGCTCAAGGTTGCCGTCTCCTGCACCGTTCGCGAGAGTGCTGGCCTCTCGAGGTACTCTGGATGCTGCAGCGTCACGTGACCCGTACCGAGACGGGCGGCGAAATCGACCATATCGGCCCAGTTGCGGTCCTGCATGGCGGTGAAGAGCACCGCAAAGAACACCCCGAAGGCAATAGACGACAGCGTGAGGAGCGTGCGGCGCCGGTTCCGCCACAGGTTGCGCCATGCCATCACCGTCAAGCTCGTTCCTCTGACCCTCATTCCGCATTCCTCCTACTGGTGCCGCATCGCGTCCACCGGGCTGATGCGAGCCGCCTTGAGCGCGGGGTAGAGCACAGACACGGACACGATGAGCACCAGCGTGAGTACTGGACCGACAACCGTCATCGGCGTCACGACCCCACGCCATACAGGGTCGATAGCCATGCCAGCAAAGGAGATTCCACCGAGTCGACTGAGGTCGAGTCCCTGTTCGGTCAGGTAACGGAGCCCGGGCACGCTGAGAGTGAGGGCCAACGCAATCGCGATTCCCGTCTGCAGTCCGCCCTCGATGAAAATGAGCGCGAGAATGCGTCCCGGACCGACACCTAGGGCCTTGAGCAAGCCAAGCTCCCGGATGCGCTCGAAGACGGCCATCAACATGGCGTTGATGATGAGGATGGCCACGACGACGTAGACGATGAGGAACACGATCTGGATAACGATTCGCGTCGAGTCCAGCAGCGACGCCAGGATAGGCACAAGATCGCGCCAGCTCTGAACGTCGAACTCGGCGGCGATCCCCCGAACCTCGGCGACGGCGACGGCGAGCTCCCGGTCAGCCGGTCGGCGCACGATGATCTGGTGTGCGCCGTCCGGGAGGACAAAGAACGAACGGAACGCCCGATCGGTCAGGAAGACCCCCGCCCGATCCGCTTCATCGCTGATGCTCCGGAGCACGCCACGTACCGTGTAGAGATCGTTGGCGATGCTGCCGTCAGCGGCCTGACTCAGCATCACGAGTTCGTCGCCTGGCTCCACGCCGAGGGTCCGGGCCAGGCGGTTCCCCACCACGACTCCGCCCGGATCGGCGGGATCGAGCCAGCTCCCTCGCTCCACATGCTCGGAGATCTGACTCACCCGAGCATCCTGCTCAACGTCTACGCCTTTGAGAAGAGCACCGGCGGATGATTCACCCGCCGCGGCCAAGCCTCCTCCCACCAGTCTGGCTGAGGCCCGGAACCCCCCCTCGCGGAGCCTCACCAGAAGCTGTT
Source organism: Gemmatimonadota bacterium (assembly GCA_039586495.1). GTDB lineage: Bacteria > Gemmatimonadota > Gemmatimonadetes > Palauibacterales > KS3-K002. The sequence continues at coordinate 17,562 of JBDHKG010000061.1, forward strand.
CCGGATTGTCGATGCGGTTATAGATGGAGGGGTTGTCGCGGTACTCCCGGGCGAACACCTGCACGTCTCCCAGCTCGATATCGACGATGTTGCGTTCCAAATCCCGGAGGTAGCCCTCGACGAGGGACGTGTAGAGGACCATGGTCAACAAGGCGAGGGTCATGGCCGCGACAGTGACAAGCGTGCGGCGACGGTACCGCCACAGGTTTCTCCAAGCCATGACCAGTAGTCGCATGCTTCCTCCTCAACGACAGGTGGCCCCGCCTCGCGTGAACCTTTCTGCCTGTCAGCCGCCAGTCAACAGTCGTCGCCTACGGACGCTGAGTCCCCAGCCCAGCGTCACGACAAAGGCACAGCCGTCGGATCGGCGAGCACGACTTTGCCGAGATTGCGCCGCGCGTGAAGGTAGGCATGCGCCTCGACTGCGCCAGCGCGATCGAGAGAGAAGACCCGGTCCACCACGGTTCGCAGCTCGCCCGCAGCCACCGCGTCAAGAATCTCGTCCAGCGCCGATCGGAGTATCGGCGCTTTGTGTCCGAGGTTGAAGAGGGCCACCCCGAACACACCGATGTTCGGCTCGATGAGCGAGAACGGGTGAAAGCGGGGCATGCGTAGCCAGGTCCGGAGCGCCCGGAGCCAGCTCAGCTTCTGCCTGGGCATCGCATCGCTCAGCCCGTAGACGACCAGCCGCCCGAGCGGTGCCAGCAGCCGGCGGCAGGACGCTGTGGCCCGGCCACCCACCGGGTCGAGGGCGAGGTCAATGCCACGCTCGCCGACGAGCCCGCGTACTCCCGGCTCCCAATCGCCCCGGGAGTCCAAACACGCCTCAGCACCCAGCTCCTCGGTGACGAAGGCCCGCTTGCGGGGGTCGCCCGCAGTGCCGATGGCACGTAGCCCGCCGCGCACCGCCAGCTGTACCGCCGCCGTACCCACGCCGCCCCCGGCACCGAGGATCAAAGCCGTTTCGCCCCGGCGCGCGCGGCCCGCCTCGAACAGGCAGACCCAGGCCGTGAGAAAGACTAACGGGATGGCCGCCGCTTGCACCGGTGTGAGGGCATCGGGGTAGCGAAAGACGTGCTCGGCGTGGACCACGACGTCGCGCGCGTAGCCGCCATGGCGGAGGAGGGCAACGGCTCGATCTCCTTCGCGCCATCCTTCAACCTCCGCGCCGACCCGCGCTACCACGCCGGCCACCTCCAAGCCCGGGCCGTAGGGACGCGGCGGCACCGGACGGTAGAGCCCGGCCCGCATCAGCAGGTCGGCGAAGTTGACCCCGGCGGCCTCGACCCGGAGGTGCACCTCCCCCGGGCAGGGTTCACGGAGCGGCACTTCTCGCTCGACCAAGACCTCGGGCGGACCGTTGCGCTTGATCAGGATCGCTAGTGTGGTCAGCGCAGTCATCAGTGTGGGTGCCGGTAGCTGTGACGAGGAGACTCTCAGCTACAAGATGCGACGTGTCGTGTTCAGCAGCAATCTGCCGTCAGAACAGGCGGACGCTGAATCCGTTACCTGTGCACTCTGATCACCAGCTTGCCGACCACGGAACGGAGGGCGGCTCGTTCACCTGGAGCCGCCCGCTGATCAGATGGGATCGCTCAAGAGAAAGGACTCCTGACCCCTACGGCCAGAGGGTAGCGCTGTCCAGCCGGGTGAGCTGCCTTAGCTGATCGAAGGCTTCGTCCAGTGTGCTGGCCGCCGCCTCCTCCACGTCCCGGCCGCGCCGCGCCTCTGCCTGCCAGCTCAGGCGCCAATCCACCTCCCAGCCGTCCTCCTCCAACTCCTGCAAGATGTTCTTCCACTCCTTGCTGCACTCGCGGCGCAGCGACATGAGCGCCTGGAACGTGGCCTTCATCAGCTCCAGGTCGAACTCCGTCAGGCCCGCGCCGTGCGGCAGGGGGACCTCAATCGTCTGCTTCTCCACCTCATGGCCTCGCTTCTCAGAGCCCTGTCCGGCGTCAGAGGCCGTACTGGGCGATGATCTCCTTCTTGCCTTTACCCATGATGTCGTACTTCTTCCCGACCTTGATGAACGCCTCGATCGCCCGGTCCAGATGCTCTTTCTCGTGGGCAGCCGAGAGCTGCGTGCGGATGCGAGCCTGCCCCTTCGGCACCACCGGGAAGAAGAAGCCCACCACGTAGATGCCTTCCTCGTACAAGTCACGCGCGACGTCCTGGGCCAGCTTGGCGTTGTACAGCATCACAGGCACGATGGGGCTGTCCCCGGGCTTCACGTCGAAGCCCGCTTCGGTGAGCAGCTTCCGCCAGTATTTCGTGTTCCACTCCAGCTTGTCACGCCGCTCGGTGTTCCGCGAGATGAGGGCGAGCACCTTGAGTGCCCCCGACACGATCACCGGCGCGACGGTGTTGGAGAACAGGTAAGGCCGCGCCCGCTGCCGGCACATCTCCACCAGCTCGCGCCGGCCGCTGACGCAGCCGCCCGACGCGCCGCCCAGCGCCTTGCCCAACGTGGTGGTGATGATGTCGATCCGGCCCACCACGTCAAACAGTTCGTGGGTTCCACGGCCCGTCTTGCCGATGAAGCCAGTGGCGTGCGAATCGTCCACGAACACCATGGCGTCGTACTTCTCGGCCAGCGCCGCGATCTCGTCCAGCTTCGCCAGGTCGCCGTCCATGGAGAAGACGCCGTCGGTGATGATCATGCGGACGCGCCGGTCCTGGTGCTCCTGCAACTTCTCCTCCAGGTGGCGCATCTCGGAGTGCTTGTACGTGTCCTCCATCGCCTTGCACAGCCGCATGCCATCGATGATCGAGGCATGGACCAGGCGGTCGGCGATCATCACGTCCTGGTCGGTGAGCACAGCCTCGAAGACTCCGGCGTTGGCGTCCATGCAGGAGGGGAAAAGCAGGGTATCCTCGGTGCCGAGGAATTCGGTGAGCTTCTCCTCCAGCTCGCGGTGGATGTCCTGCGTGCCACAGATGAAGCGGACCGATGACATCCCGTAACCACGATGTTCCAGCCCGTCGTGCGCCGCCTTCACCACGAGGGGATGGCTCGATAGGCCCAGGTAGTTGTTGGCGCACAGGTTTAGCACCTTCTTGAGCTCGGCCCCGCTGGGGAACTCCACCTCGATTTCGGCGTCCTGGGGCGCGTGGATGAAGCGTTCCTGTTTGAAGAGCCCTGCCTCCCGGATGCCGTCCAGCTCCTGCTTGTACCACTTCCGCAGTTCGGTCGAGAAGGCCATGCCTACCTCCCCTCTTTCGCTTAGGCCTGCCGGAAGCGGTCAACCAGCTCACAGATCCTGTTGACGCTGTCGAAGGCCTCGGGCGTCGCCTCCGCATCGGGGATCTGGATTTGATATTTCTTCTCGAGGAACCGCTTCAACGACACCATCGAGAAGGAGTCCACGATGCCCCCGGTAATGAGCAGCGTATCCACGTCGACCTCGATATCGTCACCCTCTTCCACGTACTCCTTGATCACATAGTCAAGGATTGTCTGTTTCAGCTCGTCCATCACTTCCCCTCTCTCTCGTCCTCGACTAGCGTTGATAGGTCGCCCACCGGCTCGCCCCACTCCTGTGCCCGCAACACGCGACGCACGATCTTCCCACTCCGGGTCCTAGGCAGCGAGTCCACAAACTCGATCTCTTGAGGCATGGCGAGCGCAGACAGCTTCTTGCGGATGAAGTTCATGATCTCGATCTCGAGATCCTCGCCGTCGCTGTAACCCGGGCCGAGTGTCACGAACGCCTTCACCACCTCCATGTTCACCGGGTCAGGCTTACCCACCGCCGCCGCCTCGGCCACGGCGGGGTGTTCCAACAGTGCCGACTCGATCTCGAACGGGCCCACCAGGTGGCCGCCGGTGTTGATCACGTCGTCATCGCGGCCCACGAACCAGTAGTAGCCGTCCTCGTCGATGCTCGCCCTATCGTCCGTCACGTACCAACCTTCCTTGAACTTCCGCTTGTAGCCCTCCGGGTTGCCCCAGTAGGTACGGATGATCGACGGCCACGGAGCCTTGAGCGCGATGACCCCCACCTTGCCTGGCTCGTCGATCGGCTCGCCCGTGCGGGTGTCGAGCACCGTCGCCTCGATCCCGGGGAACGGCTTGCCCATCGAGCCGGGCTTCACCGGCATACCGGGAAAGTTGGTGATGACGATGCAGCCCGTCTCCGTCTGCCAGTACGTGTCGTGGAAGGGCAGGCCGAGCGCCTCCAAAGACCAGACCACGGCCTCGGCGTTGAGCGGCTCGCCCACGCTACACAGGTGACGCAACGACGAGAGGTCGTGCTCTTCCACGACCTTCTTCCCCTCCCTCATGAGCAGGCGGATCGCGGTGGGCGCCGAGTACCAGACCGTGACCCGGTGCTTCTCGATGAATCTGTACCAGCGCCGGGCGCTGAAACCCGCGTCGAGGACCGCTTGCGTAATGCCGTTGGACCAGGGGCCTATGATCCCGTACGACGTGCCCGTGACCCAACCGGGATCGGCGTTGCACCAGTAGATGTCGTCCGGCCTCAGGTCGAGCACCCACTTTGCGGTCAGGTACTGGGAGATGAGCGAGTAGTGGACGTGCTGTGCCCCCTTCGGCTGGCCAGTGGTGCCGGAAGTGTAGTGCAGCACGGACGGCGTCTCGGCGGTGGCAGGATACATCTCGAACTCCTCCGCCGGCGGCGTGTCCGCCATCGAGAACGCGATCTCTGCCTCCCGCAGCTTCGACTCGTCGGCATCCACCACGATGACGTAGCGCAACCCCGGAAGCCTGTCCCGGATCCGACGGACTTTGCCGACATGCTTCCTCTGCGTAAGGATCGCCGCGGTTCCGGCGTCGTCCAGGCGCGTCCAGAGCGAGTCCTCGCCGAAGGCGGAGTACAGGGGCTGCACGATCCCACCCATCTTCAGGATCGCCAGGAAGGCGATGTAGAGCTCCGGGATGCGATCCATGAACAGGCAGACGCGCTCCCCCGGCTCGAGACCCAGCCCGCGCAGGTATCCGGCGATACCGTTGGAGCGGAGCCGAAGGTCGTCAAACGTGTACGTCCGCTCATCCCCCTGGTGGCCTTCCCAGATGAGCGCGGGCTTCTTCCTCAGCCCCAGGTCGCAGAGGCGATCGCTGCAGTACCAGCCGATGTTGATGGTGCCACCTTCGACGTACCTTAGCTCCTTTTCTGATGCCGACCAGTCGAAATCCTGTGAGATCTCTTCGTAATCAAGGACGCTGCTCATGGGTCGACCTTCGCTCGGTCGCGTTCACTCTCTCTGACTCGAGGATGACGTAGGCCGCCGCCAGCTCGCCGGTATGGCTGAGCGTCACCAGGATGACTTCCACACCGAGCGCCTCCGCTCGCTCCTTCGGTGCCCCGTGCAAGATGGCCCGCGGCCGCCCGTCGGTATCCGTCTCGATCTCCACGTCGCGCCAGCGCCAGCCCTCTCTCTGCTCCACGGCGAGGGCCTTGAAGACCGCCTCTTTGGCAGCGAACCGCGCGGCAAAGTGCTGTGCAGGGCGGCCCTTGCCCTGGCAGTAGGCGATCTCCCCGGATGTGAAGACCCGGTCGCGGAGACCGCCGCCCTCCCGCTGGAGTTCGCGTTCCATCCGCCTGACGTCGAGGAGATCAATACCGATTCCCAGGATCATTTTGCCCCTCCGCCAGCCAACGCTGACACCCTTTCGAGACGTCTTGGCCTACAGATGCCATAGGGACCACTGCTTGCCTATCGACGTCGATCCCAAGCGCCGCGCAAGCACTCGAACCGTCTTCCTGCTTGTCCTGAGAATTCCCGGCAAGAGTAATCACGTCTTTCGGCGACCTTCGAGAGGCTAGTCACTGGTGGTGCCACGTCTTGACGGGAGATTGAGAACGCTCAATCGAGGAAGCAATTAGGTATTGTACGTAGTGAGGCCGCGGTATTCACGTATTCGGAAGCCGGCCCAGGCTGCGCTGCGGGTGCACGGGCTAAGCCGGCAGGCGGTCCTGTGTGCCTGGGCGATCGCGGTGAAAGGCTGGAAGGTCTTGCTGTCGCTGGCGCTCGCGGGCCGGGAGCGCTATGAGGCGTGGCGCGACTTTCTGAAAGACCTGGTGAGCTCGCTTAGCACATCAGACGGTCCAGCAGCTGGCGCAGCGTCGCCTTGGCGTCGCCGAAAAGCAGGATGGCCTTCGGGTCATCGTAGAGGGGATTGGGTACGCCTGAGTAGCCGGGCTTCTCGTCCAGATTGCAGACGACGACGTGCTTTGCCTCGTGCGCCCGGAGAATCGGCATGCCGGAGATGAGGGTATCCGCAGCGTCCAAGGCGGCCGGGTTGACGACGTCGCACGCGCCCACCACGATTGCCAGATCCGTCTCGCGGAAATCGTCATTCACATCCTTGAGGTCATAGAGCTGGTCGTAGTCCACCTCGAGTCCACCTCGGCCTCGGCCAAGAGAACGTGCATGTGGCCGGGCATGCGGCCTGCGAGGGGGTGGACGGCGAACTTCACGCTTCTGCCTTGCTCGACGAGCCACTCGGCCAGTTCCACGACCTCAAACTGCGCCTCGGCCAGCGCCATGCCGTAACCGGGGATGATGATGATGCGCTGCGCGGCCCGGACTGCCGCCAGGCCCTGCGCTTCCGGGTCCTGCTCCACCGCGCCGGGCGGCTGGGCGGGCGTGGAGATCGTTTTCGCTTCGCGCGTAGCGGTCGCCGCCCCGGCGGCTCCGGGGGCGGAGGCAAGAGCACCGCGACTAACCCGGGTGGGCTGAATGCCGGTGAAAACGCTGAGCAGACCGCGATTCATGCCCGCGCACATGACGTGCGTCAGAATCGACCCTGAGGCGGCTACGGTCGCGCCGCAGGCGATGAGCAACCGGTTCTGGATCACGAGCCCACAGAGCGCGGCGGCCAGCCCGGCGGTGGCGTTCAGGAACGAGATCAGCACCGGCATGTCCGCACCGCCGATACGGATCGAGAAGACGATGCCCAACAGAATCGAGACCACCCAACAGAATCGAGACCACAGCCAGCACGACGAGCGCCCACGCGACGGCGGGTCGGCTGCCCGAGAGGCCCGCGAGGAGTCCAAAGGCGACGATCACGGCAGCGATCACGAGGAGGAGGCTATTGTGGCGGCGCAGGAGGGTCGGGGTCTGCTTGATGCGGTTGGCGAGCTTTCCAGCCGCTATCATGCTACCACTGAAGGTCGCGGCGCCGACGACGAGGCCGAGGATGCCGGACGCTTCACCCAAGGAGGTAAGCGTTTCGCGGCCTGCACGCGTGAGCTCGACAGACGCGACGAGGAACGCGGCCACGCCGCCAGCTCCGTGTTGAAAAGCCACCATTGCGGGAATTTGGATCATGTTCACGCGCAGGGCGACCCACGAGCCCGCTGCCGCGCTCAACGCGGCCACGCCTATCACCAGCGCCAGGCTCATGATCGGGTTGCGGTACGCGACGGCCACCAGGGCGCACACCAGCGCGAAAGCCGCCGTGCCGTTGCCGAAGCGGGCCCCACGCGGCGTGCGGAACTGCGAGATGCCCACGATCAGGATCAGGATGATCCCGAAGTCAGTCGTCAGATGGACCCAGTCGCCCATGTCTCTCTTGCTTCTCTCGCGCTCGTTGACGGGTTGTCGATTGTGAAAACGCGCGGGACCCCGAACGGATCCGTCTTCTTCACGCGCGTGCCTCGCCGGCGCCCTTCTTCCTGAACAGTGCCAGCATGCGGTCCGTGATCACGAACCCGCCCACGACGTTGAAGACGGCTGTGCCAATGGCGATGGCCCCAAGGATTTTCTCGACGGTGCTGGTCTCGATGGAGAACAACAAAAGCGCCCCGAGGATGGTGACCGCGGAGATGGCATTGGTCATCGACATCAGCGGCGTGTGCAGCCTCTGCGGGACCCTAGAGATCAGCAGGTACCCAATCAGGAAGGCGAAGACGAAGACGGCGATCATCAGAAAGAGGTCGGCCATTGCGATGGACTCCTTTCAGGCGGGGAGACTTGTCGTCACACCTCGTGCATGGCCTTGCGGGCTCCCGCGTGCAGGAGTTCGCCATTGCATGTCACGAGTGACTGCTGCACGACTTCGTCATCGAAGTTGATCTTGCCAATGCCGTCACGAAACAGGTTCTGCACGTAGTGGAGCACGTTGTTGGCATAGAGCCAGCTTGCATGGACGGCCATCGACCCCGGGATGTTGGCTGTGCCGCAGATGGAGACGTCGTGCTCGACCGTCGTGCGGCCCGGCTTGGTAAGGGTGCAGTTGCCACCCTGGTCGATGGAGACGTCGACAATGACCGACCCGGGTCTCATCGTCCGGACCATGTCCTCGGTGATGAGCACGGGCGCGACCTCGCCGGGCACCAGGGCACTGAGGATGATGATGTCGCTCTCCCGGACGACCGGTGCGAGGACGGCGTGCTCCCGCTCGAGCCATTCGGGTGGAAGCGCTTTCGCGTAGCCCTCTTTGCCGACCGCGAATTCCTGGGGCACGTCGAAATCGAGGATCGTAGTCCCCCTCACGCTGCGCGCCTCGCGGCAGGCTTCCGCCCGGATGTCCAACGCCGTGATCTTCGCTCCCAGGCGCTTCGCCGTCGCGATGGCCTGTAAACCCACGACACCGGCGCCGATCACCAGGACGCTGGCAGGCGCGATGGGTCCGATGACCGTGCCGATCATTGGCACGAACTTGGGGAAGTGCATCGCGGCGATGAGCATGGACCTGTAGCCGGTCACCGTGCTCATCGACGTGAGGGCGTCCATGTGCTGGGCCCGCGACGTGCGCGGGATGCCGTCCATCGTGAATGCCGTAATTTGCCGATCGCAGAGCTTCCGAATCATGTAGTGGTTCGACGGCGCCGCCGGATGTAGGAAGGTGATGAGGATCGATCCCGAGCGTTGCATATCCGCCTCGTGAAGGCCGACTTCCGTGTTCAGCACCGGCTGCTTCACTTTCAGGACGACGTCCGACCGTTCGAACAACTGCTGGGGGTCGTCGAGGATCCGGGCTCCTGCCGAGGCGTATTCCTCGTCAGTGCGGAACACATCGGCACCTGCGCCAGCCTGGACCAGGACCTCGAACCCCATCGCGGCGTATTCACGGACGGTCTCCGGTAGTGCTGCGACCCGGTGTTCCCCCTCCAGAATCTCTTTAGGAATCCCGATAATCATGAAGTGCCTCACGTGTCTTCAGTACACTGTTGCGCCTAGCTCCAAGCGCCACTGCCACCGCGCAGGAGCTACTCGATAGTTGACAGCACCAGCCGAACCCCTTGGCGGACGACCGGCGCCTGCGTGGAATTCAGCAGCTCGTGTATGTGCTCGACGGCACGTTGTTTCAAGTCGTCGAGATCGTGCCGCTTCTGTTCCTGCGCGCGTGCCAGCCCGCTCGCCAGCGCTTCCGCTGCCAGGACGCGCACTTCGTGGTACAGGGACTCATCCACCATGATCTCCAGCGCCGCCGATAGAAGTGTTTCCCCCGGTGCGTCCATCTCCGTGGCCGCCTTAAGCGCCGCTTCCCGCAGACGCCAATTGGCGCGGTAGCGCAGGACGCGCACCAGACCTTCCTGATGCTCGTCGAGCTCGCGGCTGATCCGGAGTCTGTCGATCTCTTCCAGAACTCGACCCCACTCCATGAGATTGCCGAAGCGATCCATATGAAACCCCCAACGTTTCTGGTGTGACGACGGCCCAGTCTTCATTTCGGCAGACTGTTCTCCAGCTTCTACGCGTCCAGAATCTCGTCGACGCGTTGACTGTCCACATCCATGACGTACGGCAGACCCGTTACCTCTGCGGCATCGCGAGTCAACGCGGCTAGATCATCACGCGACAGAAACTCGATTGAGAACTTGCGGCTGCCTGCCATGAGCTGCCGCAGTCCCTGAGCCAATCGCTCGTAGTATGTGTACAGTCCGAGAGCACCCGCCGGCAGCTTATTGAAGTCCTCCTCACCCAACTCCTCGCGCAGCGAGTGCGCAGTGACGAATATCTCGTCCCTGGTCGAGCCGAATCTCTCGACGTAGACGGGGATCTGACCGGCATCGATGGAACGGCCGATCGTCTTCCCCACCATGGCGGCCGCCAGAGGGCCTCGTGCCATGCCGATGAGCTT